>CAZRGM010000010.1:0-6524 GCA_964599635.1 uncultured Eubacteriales bacterium
ATTATTATTTCATTTTCAGCGATCTGCATGATTTTTTCAAGAACAATGAATGGAACATTTTTCTTGTAAGCCTTTTTCATTCTAATCGCCATTTTTTTATGAATAATCCAGGTCAATAACCTTATTATATTATATGAAGAAAATCATTCCTGCCTTCTATGTTCTATGATTTTTAATTTTTGATTTCCACTTCCTCATAAGAAGAGATATAGAGAACTGGATTTTCTATATTAAAACTGGATTTGAAAATAGAGCTGTTCACGATGCCGTCCATGTCTTTTCCGAGAGGAAGCCCCAGATAATGAAGAAAGGTTGGGGTCATGTCTATGATTTTCATATCTTCGATATTTTTACCTGGAGATATGTCTTTTCCATAAAAAAACACAACTCCTTTAGGCGCATTTTCATGATAGGCTGATATTTTGGGGTTTCCCAGCACCAATTGCACCATTCTCTTCCAGAGCGGAAGATAATCTATGCCGTGAGGTGAATAGACTACTAACAATTCATTGTCTTTTTTGGCTGCAAGATACTTTCCAATGACTTCGTCATAGAATTGATAGTATCTCTCTAAAACAGAGCCGTATTTATTGATTTCTTCCTGACTGACCTCTTCAAATAATTCCGGGTAGCTGTACTTATAGAAATATTTTTCAACCAAATTGATTCCTCTGAGTAGAATGTAGACAATATCAGGCTTTATTTTTTCGGTTTCAGCGGCTGCCGATTCTAAAAATTCAGTATCCAAAAGAAAAGTTCTTTGAGCGGTTTTAAGGATTTCGTCGGATTCAAAGTCTATGTCATTAGAGAAGCGGTTCAAAAGGCTTTTTGTAGCAGGGGAGAGCTGATTGACATTTTGGTTGATATAATTAGAGTCCTTTTTTAGATAAGAGGTTTGGTTGTTTTCGAGAATATCCCATAGATCCTTTGCCTTTTTGGAAGCTTCGTAGGGCATGCATTTTATCAATCGGATCCTTTCCATCTGTTTGAATAAGATAAATCGTGGAATGGCATGTATCTCCATATTTAGAGGCAGCAAAAGGCATTTTTCACGGCTGAATTGTCCATGTTTATAAGGAAGTTTTCCTGTATTGAATGATCTGTTTAAAATGATGAGTTCAGTGGGAGTGAAATTTTCAAGTTTTCCCCAGCTTCCTTCTTCCATGAGCCATGAAAAGTTCGGGAGTTTTTGTTCGCTGATAAGAGGGATGATCAAATCAAAACTGAGGCCTTCCATCCCTATGACTGTTAATTTTTTATTCAAGGGTTTTGCGTCCAGCTCAGCGATTTTTTTTGTTTTTTCTGGTTGGGGGTAGGTCGTTCTCAGGTAAAAAGAATATCCGCTGCTCATCAGCAGTAAACAGAAATAAACACACAAAAAAATGTATTTTTTTTTGTAAATAATAAAGAATAAAAAAGAAATGATGCCGATGACTCCAGTTAACAGAAGACTTAAACTCTGATCTCGAGTGAGTTTTGATATTTCAGGGCTTAACAGGCTTCTGAAAAGATTACAGTTGGCTCTGGATAAAACATAGAAAACAAAGATTATTGTTAGCGAACTCGCGAAAAGAAAAGATGGAGAAATCCATGAAATGTTTATCCTTTTTCCTGAGAAGAACTGAATGATGAAAAAGAAAATCAAAAAAGTAAAGGCAGTTGCCATTCCATATGTCAGAGATAGAAACAAGGACAAAGACAGGAAGGGAATGGTTTTAAAAGGAATACCTGTATTTAAGTTGTAGGTGATGAGGGCCAACAGAGCAGAAAAAAAAATGCCGCTGATGAGAGAATTGATGAGTACTTTAATGAATTTCATATCTAATCAAACTAGCATGATTTATCTCACGCGTCAATCATCCAAACCAGATAAACTCTATCAACGAAACAAACGCAATCAACGCGTTTGCTTTTCTCGCCTTGTGTTTTTGTTTTTCTTATTGACCGAGAGATGAGAATGCAATAACATAAAAAAAATGGATCAACCGATTATTGCTATCATTACGGACTTTGGTGATCAGGATTTTTACACAGCCTCCATGAAGGGAGTTATGCTTCAGATAAATCCTGATGCAAGGCCTCTTGTTGTAACCAATAAGGTGCCTCACTTTGATATATCCGCAGGCGCTTTTATTCTTAAGGCCAGCTGCCCCTATTTTCCATCCGGTACTATTTTTGTTGTGGTTGTCGATCCTGGAGTGGGGACATTGAGGAGGACACTTATTGCGGAGTCGTCTGATTATTATTTTATTGCACCTGATAATGGTGTTTTAAGTTGGATTTTTGAAGAAAGTGGGGGAGTGACGGTTAGAGAAGTGATTTCTGAACACTATTTTCTCCAGAGGAAAGGAAGGACTTTTGAGGGGAGGGATAAAATGGCCCCTGTAGCTGCTTGGCTTTCAAAGGGGATTAGTTTGGATAATTTTGGTCCTGTCATTAGTGATTATAAAAAGCTGAATATAGTTAAGCCGGTACGAGAAGGGAATCAGGTTTTCGGAAGAATCGTCTATCAAGATGGCTTTGGGAATCTTATCACCAATATTTCTGAAAAAGATTATCTTGATTTAGCTCAGTGTGAAGATGAGAGCCAATTTATTATTTCTGTACATGAGAAAGAAATGGCTGTGAGGCAAAGTTACCAGTCAGTGAAGAAAGGGGAGCTGTTGGCCGTTTTAGATGGACAGGGATATATTGAGATTGCAAAACGGGAAGGTTCTGCAGCAGATGAAACAAAATCGAAACCTGGAGATCCGGTGATGCTAAGGCTTAAAGAAAAGTAAAAAGAGGGCAGCTAAAATTTTCTGTTCAAAGGTCATGATTTGATACCAACATGGATTATCTAGCGGGTTCAATAGATTCTATAACCTATTACAGTCCTGAGAATGGTTACACGGTATGCCGATTTTCTCTTGAAGAAGGAGAGGTCATCACGGTGGTGGGCCATTTCCCGCCTCTTTCTCCAGGAGAAATGCTTAAAATCAACGGGAAATGGGAAATCAATCCCCGTTTCGGCAAGCAGTTCCGTGTGGATAATTATATTCCAGTGGTCCCATCATCGGTCAAAGGAGTTGAGAAATTTCTTTCTTCAGGGATGATTTCTGGAGTCGGGCCTGTTCTGGCCAGAAGAATCATTAAGCGGTTTGGTGAGAAGACCCTGGAGATTCTTTCACACGATTCAGATAAATTGACTGAGGTCGAAGGCATTGCAGGTAAAAAGCTCAAGGAGATTAAAAGATCGTGGGTCGAACATGAAGACATAAGGGAATTGATCATCTTTTTACAGGAATACAATGTCTCAACCACTCTGGCAGCTAAGCTGTATAAACAATACGGCAAAAGGGCTTTTCATATTATAAAGACCAATCCGTACCAAGCAAGTCATGATATCTGGGGAATAGGATTTAAAACAGCCGATCACATGGCTCTAAGACTCGGCATGGAGCCTGATTCCCCAGAAAGAATCAAGGCCTATATCCATTATCTTTTGGAACAGGGCACGGAACAGGGGCATGTATTTGCCTTAAAGTCTGATCTTGTAAACGAATGCTGTAAAGATTTGGAGGTCGGGGAAGATGATTTTTTGAAGGCCCTAGCCTCTCTTCAAAATCAGAAATTGGTGATTGTGGAAAATTTTGATGGGGATGAAGCCGTTTACCTTCCTTTTTTTCATGAAGCAGAGGAAGAAGTCGCTCAGTTCCTTCATGACCTTGTGTCCTATCCGGTTTCAAAGCCTTTGTTTGATGTCGACCAGGCCATAAATCGGATCGAGATCGAATCTCATATTGAATTCACTCATGAACAGAAGGGTGCGGTCAAGGAAAGCCTTCACAAGAAAATTCTGGTGATCACAGGGGGGCCAGGGACAGGAAAGACCACCATAGTCAAGGCTATTGTTACGATTTTTGAAAGATGGGGCCGAAAGGTCATCCTTACAGCCCCCACTGGAAGAGCGGCCAAAAGGCTTTCCGAATCCACGGGCAGGCATGCGAAGACAATCCACAGGACTCTGGAATATCTATCAAAAACAGGAACGTTTAGAAGGAATGAAAATCATCCGCTGGAAGGCGATGTTTTGTTGGTCGATGAATTTTCAATGGTGGATTTGCCTTTAATGTATCATCTTCTCAAGGCTGTTCCTCGACCTATGCGCCTTATTTTAGTGGGGGACAAAGATCAGCTTCCTTCTGTAGGGCCTGGGAATCTCTTAAAGGATATCATAGATTCCAGGATGGTGGAGGTCTTTATTTTAAATAAAATATTCAGACAGGAAGGGCACAGTCTGATCGTCCGGAATGCCCATCGAATCAATCAAGGAAAGTCCATCATAAGACCCGAAAAAGGGGATGAAAATTCAGATTTTTACTTCATTTACAATGAAGATGAGCAGAAAGTATTTCAATTGATCATGAATATGTGTGCGTACAGTATCCCTAAGAAACTAAATCTTCATCCGCTCTCCACCCAGATCCAGGTGATAAGCCCTATGTACAGAGGATTTGTCGGAGTGGATAACTTAAATGATGAACTGCAGAAGTTACTGAATCCAGGGAGTGAGGGGCTTAAGTTTGGAAAGCGAGAAATAAGGATCAAAGACAAAGTGATGCAGATTCGGAATAATTATGAAAAAGAGGTTTTTAATGGAGATATAGGCAGGGTTAAGGATATTGACAGAAGGACCTACAGCGTGCTGGTTGATTTTGATGGGAGAGTGGTTCACTACTCTAGAGAAGAGGTCAATGAAATCATGACGGCTTATGCCATATCCGTTCATAAATCTCAAGGCAGTGAATATCAAGCTGTGGTTATGCCCCTGCTCACCCAGCATTATATCATGCTTCAAAGGAATTTGTTTTATACAGCCTTGACCCGGGCCAAAAAATTGAGCTGTATCATTGGTTCCTACAAAGCCATGTATATCGCAATAAAGAATAATAAACCCATCCAGAGAAACAGTCAGTTGAAAGAAAGATTGATCCGACTGCAGGATCCAAAAAAATAGCATAGAGGCCCAACGGAGCCTTCTTGACCGATCTTAGATTTTTAGATATAAATGAATATTGAATTGAGTTTTCTACGCCTGTAGCTCAGCAGGATAGAGCGACGGATTCCTAATCCTGCCTTTCCCAAGAAGCTAAAAACGCTTATTTTCCCCTAGAAATAGCCTTAATTGCCTTTATTTTCATAAACATAAGTTGTCTTAAAGAGTCCCTTTGTTTCTTAGGTTTTCCCGTTCAATGTCGTCACTAATGTCGTCAATGGTTTTTGCAGCTTTGAAGATGTACTCTCTTGGATGGAGGATAAGTTTTAATAATTAACCGGCCTTCTTTTTCAAGTTCCAATAAAATCCATTTCAAAACCTCAGGTTTTACTTTTTGAAGACTTCTCTTATTCCGGCGGAGCTCTCTCCAATTTGTTCTCTTTTCCCGATCAATGAATTCTATTGTTTCACTTCTAATCTTATTTAATAAACTTTGACTCTCTTTTAAAAGATTGAAAATAATATGCTGGTTAATTCCTCTTTTTTGATACCTAAGAGAGATCCTATTTTTATATGTTATTTCTTGAGTTTGGTTATAGGTTTTTTTTAGCCTTTCTCGAATTTCCTGATTTAATTCCGGCTCCCTTGATAGATCCTCAACGATATTCCATATTTCTTCATTAATGACATCTTCATTTAATAAAGCCTCAATTCTTGGCCGGGTGAAATAACCTTGTTTTTTAAGGTTAAGCCAGTAAACAAAAAAGGGAATTTTTTTCACTTTTCTTGACATAGAAACACATCGATAATAAATAAGACAATCAAAACTATTCACTCGTTTATAAGCGTTTTTTTTGTTTGAGGCAAGTTTCCATCTATTTGCAGGCAAGTGACCATTAATCAAAGCCTGAAGGTTTCTTTTTGCATAATTATAGAGTTCATTTTCATTTTGAAACTTAGTTTTAATTATTAACCTTTCCATCTATTTTGTTTTTATGACTTTAAGTGTCAACAAAAAAGCCTTTCAATGGCTTTTACATTCATTATAAAGCAATGTACCTTATATGTAAATGAAAAACAAAAGGAAAGAAAAATGGACTTGATTTCAAAATTAGAAAAAGAAATGAAGCAAAGGAATTTCTCAGCTGAGGATACCGCAAAGATAATTGGGTGTTCTTTCAGCCAGGTTTACCGGTGGATAAACCGGGATTCAAAACCCTCCCGGCTTTCCCAAAATGCTATCGATAGAGCCATAAAAAAAATGCGCAGGATGACGCCGGTTGTGACTATAGAAATGGCGGAGAAAGATCGGGAAATTTATCGAAAATTAAAAAATAGAATAAGTTTTAAAGAAAAACAGCTTCTTTTTCAATTTACTGATGATTTTGGAGCTTTCCAAAGAGAGCTGAAAAAACTCGCTGAAAAATACGATCTGATTGAAAGATAAAATGCAAAAAAAGTGGTATTCAGCGGAGGAAACTAGCCAATATTTTGGGTTAAATAGCAGGAAAACCCTATACTCTTTGGCTGCAAGAAAATTACTCCC
>CAZRGM010000011.1:0-76483 GCA_964599635.1 uncultured Eubacteriales bacterium
GGCTTGCCTCAATGGTAAAAAAATGGCGATTAAAATTAAAGTACAAACAGAAAAAATGTTCAAGACATTGTTCTTGAAAAAGTCCTGCAGTTCGTTGAAGATAAATTAATAATGAAAACATCGCCATTTTTTTATGAATAGGTCAGGTTAAACTCTTTATGAGATGATTTTCACTCTTCTTCTTCAGCCTTTTTTATCCGTCCCTCTCTAACAGACTCCTCAATAATACCTTTCTGCAAATGGACAGGGACTTCTTCATAATGAGACATTTCCATGCTAAAAGAACCTCTGCCGCCGGTGATAGATGTTAAAGTCGGTTCAAAATCAAGCATTTCTGCCATTGGGACCTGAGCCTTTATGATCCTCATATTCCCTTTTTGCTCCATACCCTGAACTTTACCTCGCCTTCCATTAAGGTTTCCCATGATATCCCCCATATAAGCTTCCGCGGTATAAACTTCCACATTCATAATGGGTTCAAGGAGGGTGGGCTTAGCTGCCTTGATTCCTTCTTTAAAAGCCAGCGAAGCCGCAACTTTAAAAGCAATATCTGAAGAGTCAACCTCATGATAAGAACCGTCATACAAAATGGCCTTAAAATCAACGGTAGGATATCCTGCCACCACTCCTCTCTTTTTTGACTCTTCGATGCCTTTCTCAACAGAAGGAATATAATTCTTTGGAATGGCTCCTCCAAAGACCTTGTTTTCAAACTCAAAATCCTTTCCTCTCGGAAGAGGCTCGAACTTGACATGAACATCTCCGTACTGGCCTCGTCCCCCGGTTTGTTTTTTATATCTACCCTGAACATCTGATTTTCCCTTGATCGTTTCTTTATAAGAGATTTTGGGAAGCTTTAATTCGACATCGACATTAAACCTCTTCTTCAAACGCCCTGTGATGATCTCAACATGGAGTTGTCCATTTCCTGAGATAATCAACTCATTCGTTTCTGAGTCCCTTGCGATGAGGGCCGTGGGATCTTCATCTTTGATTCGGTGAACAGCTTGAGAGATTTTATCCTCATCTTCTCTGGATTTTGGTTTTATAGCAAAGGAAATAGACGCCTTAGGAAACTTTATGGATTCAAATTTAACGATGCTATCTTGGTCACAAAGCGTGTCTCCCGTTGACGTTTCTTTTAGCTTAGCCGTCCCTACAATATCCCCAGCCGCTGCATTTTTTACCGCTTCTTGTTCTTTCCCCTGCATGAAGAAAAGTCCATTGAACTTCTCTTTTCTCTCCTTCGTTGAATTAAAGACAGAACTGGTTTCACTCACTTGGCCTGAGAATATTCTCATAATGGACATTTTCCCAGTATAAGGATCTGATATTGTCTTGAAAACTAGAGCAGAAAACGAACCATCCGATGTCAAGGGGACAGTCCCTTTTTCTGCTTTGATTTCTTTTTTTTCTAAAGGATCAGGAAGAAATTCGATCATGCCATCAAGGACTTGGTGAATTCCTATATTCTTTTCTGCAGAAGAAATGAAGATAGGAAAAAGCTGCCGTTGGAGAATGCTTTTTCTTAATCCTTGAAGAAGTTCCTCCGCAGACAGTTCGCCTTTTTCAAAATATCTCTCCATAAGCTGCTCATCATTTTCAGCAATCATCTCTGTGAGTTCTTCAGCTTTTTTTTCAAATTCCTGTTTCATCTCATTAGGAATCTCTACTTCCTTAAAATTTCCTGAATCTCCATCTTCAAATAAATAGGCTTTTTTCTTGATCAGGTCGATGATCCCTTTAAAATTCTGTTCTTTCCCGATTGGAATTTGAACAGGGATCGATTGGCGACCAAAAAAATCCTGGATAGAATTCACAGTTCGAGTAAAATCAGAATTCTCTCGATCAAGCTTATTAACAATAAATAGACGAGGCAAATCTAATTCTTGGAGCATACCCCAACACTTTTCTGTTCCCACTTCGACACCTGAAGCCGCACAAACCACTAAAGCACCCGCATCAACGGCTCTCAAACTTGCCCTGGTATCCCATAAGAAATTAGAATAACCAGGACAGTCAATTAAATTAACTTTATGATGATTCCAGTCAAAATGACAAATCGCAGAATTGATGGATATCTGCTTTTCCTTTTCATCAGGATCATAGTCTGTTATTGTATTTCCTTTATCCACTCTAGTTAACCTGGTTGTCACTTTGGCATCAAACAAGAATGCAGAAGCAAGAGAAGTTTTCCCTGAAGAACCATGGCCGACGAGAGCTATATTTCTTATTTTATCAGCTGAATAGTGTTTCATTCTGAAACCTCCTGTGTGTTATTTGACTCGTTTTATCTATTCATTTCTCTTTATAAAAACAAATAAAATCAACGGTTATCATACAATAAATAGTTGTGTAGACTCAAGATGTAAATTCAATCTGAAACATCTCCAAAACCTCTTTAGCGAGAGCAAGCTATATTCTCAAATTCTTTCGAGGATATGCTGAAGGTCCATAGGGAGAGGAATCGTAAATTCTACTCTCTCCCGGGTTTCAGGATGGATGAATGATAAATAATAGGCATGAAGAAATAATCTTGATTCGATATGAGATTTTGTTTTTCTCTTCCCATATCGCTTATCCCCGACTATGGGGTGCCCAGAGGCAGCCATGTGGACCCTTATCTGATGAGTTCTTCCTGTTAATGGGGTTACATCAAGTAAAGAATGCTCTTTAAAACTTCTCAAAACACTGAAGCGGGTCTCGGCCTTTTTTGGTTTTTGAGTTCTCACTGACATCCGGGCTCCATTTTTTACATGACGCCCTATAGGCCATGAAATAGTCCCATTTTTTTTTGAATAAAGACCCCAAACCAATGTCAAATATCTTTTACCAATCCGCCTTTTTTTAAACTGATCCTTAAGACTACTCAAGGCTTCTTTATCTTGAGCCACAACTATTAATCCTGATGTCTCTTTATCAAGACGGTGAACAATGCCCGGTCTGTTTGGGGGACCAATATTTTTTATTTCTGGGAAATGATAGAGGAGGGCGTTGACTAGAGTAGATCTTTGGGACCCAGCTCCAGGATGGACAACCAATCCCGAAGGTTTATTAATGACCACAATATTTTTATCCTGATAAACAATGTCCAAAGTAATGTTCTCGGGTGTGATTTCCATGGGACCAGAAAAGCGGTACGTGACTCGGATATGATCCCCATATCTTATTTTGTAGCTCGATTTTTCAACAGGCTTCGAATTGATAAGAACTTTTCCTTGCTGTATCAATTTCTGGATTTGAGAACGGCTTAATTCACTGATAAACTGGCTGATATAAACGTCTAATCTCTTTCCTGAGTCAGACTCATTATCTATCCTAAATTCCTTACTTGGCACTCTTCTTCTTCTTTAATAGATAAATCAATCCAGCCCCTGCCAAAATTCCCGATACGCAAAAAAGCTGAGCCAGTGTAAGACTCAGATAAGGAGATGAGTTGTTTATCAAAATATATTTCTCAGCGTGATCCCCTCTATAAAATTCCGTAAAATATCTTATGATAGAATAATTAATAATATAGAAAGAAAAGACAACTCCATCCAATTTCTTTCTTTTCAATATAACGAATAGAATGATAAAGTTAAGAAAATTCAACCCGGATTCATAAAGCTGAACCGGATGTATTGGCGTGTTGATAGGTATCCCGGTAAGATTATGAGCATATTCGCTGGTAAAAGTGACTCCCCAGGGTGTCGAACTCGCCCGGCCGTAACAGCATCCTGCACTAAAACAGCCGATTCGGCCAAAACCATGACCCAAAGCAATGGCGGGACCAAAAATATCCGCTGTCTTCCAGGTTGGTATTTTATGCTTCCACAGATACCAAAGGGCAAATATCAAACCTACTATAAGTCCTCCTTGAAAAACTCCCCCAGATCTAGCTAAAGTTAGAAGTTCACCTGGATACTTCATATAATAAGAAGCATTGCCTATAAAAAGAACCAGTTTAGCTCCCACTAAAGCTATGATGATGGTATAGAAAGCCATATCAATGATTTTAACAGAAGGAAGTCCTCTCTTTTTTGTTTGAACATAGACAAACCACAGCCCAAAGGCAACTCCTAATGCCATCATAAATCCATAAGTATGAATGGTGATAGGTCCCATTTTTATGAGCACAGGGAACATTTGAAACCCCCTTTGAAAAATAATAGATAAATCAAAAGCACTGCGCCTAGTGTGAGACAAGAATCTGCCACATTAAAAGAAGGCCAGTGTAAATCACGAATATGGAAGTCAAGGAAATCAATCACATAACCCCTAAACAAACGATCCATTGAATTACCCAGAGCCCCAGCTATGATTAAAGATAATGTGAATTTCAACGATGCGTCCTCTTCAGGGATTTTAATAAAATAATAAATCATAATAACAAACGCAAGGAGAGAGGCTACGGTGAGAACAATAAAAACAAATGAACTTCCTGATTGGTTAAACAAACCAAAAACGGCTCCCCTATTATGGACATGACTTATGTTAAAAAAACCCTTAATAACTTTGATATGGTCTCCATGAGGCACATAACGATTTATAATATTTTTGGTGATCTGATCACAAATTAATAATCCCGCTATCAAATAGAGATATAAAAATGTGCGTTTCATCTCTTAATTGAGCTCACAACGAGTTGACATCTTTTACAGAGTTCTGGATATTCCTTACTGGAACCCACCTCTGGAGAATAATTCCAACACCTTTCACATTTTTTCCACTTAACTCTTTCCACATTAACTTCTATTTCTTCTTTGACTTTATCTTCCAAGCTCACGGAAGAGACAATAAAAAGTTCAGAAAGGTTTTTTTGATATTTTTTTAACAAAGGAACCAATGAGGAAGAGGCATGAATCTTCAACTGAGCTTCTAAAGAATTTCCAATAATCTTCTTTTCCCTGGCCTCTTCAAGTTTTTTTAAAACATTTTCTCTTATATCTCCCAGTTTTTCCCATTCTGAAAATTCTTCTCCTTCCATCCATCTTTCGTCAAAGTCTGGAAAAAACTCAAGATGGACAGAATCACCCTTTTCTTTATAATCAGGCAGGGCTTCCCAAGCTTCCTCAGCTGTAAATGAAAGAATAGGAGACATCAAGACCAGAGTCATCTTTAAAAGTTTGAACAAGGCAGCCTGAGCTGATTTGCGCAGATGTGAGTCCTTTTGAGAACAATAAACTCTGTCCTTGATCACATCCAGATAATAAGAACTCAACTCAACTGTAAAGAAATTGTAGATGGTGTGAAATACAACATGATATTCAAAGTTTTGGTAAGCTTTGATGACCTTCTGGCCCACTTGACTGCATTTCTTCAGGATCCATCTGTCAAAAGGCAACATTTCTTCAGCTTTTAAATCCTCTGTATCGGGGTTAAAATCATATAAATTCCCCAGCATGAACCTCCAAGTATTCCTGATTTTCCGGTAAGCCTCGACTAACCTCTGCAGCGTTTGCTCTCCATACCGAGCATCTTCTTTAAAATTAAGCATAGATACCCAGAGCCTAAGAATTTCGGCTCCATTCTTTTCAATGATTTCTTCTGGTTCTATATAATTCCCTAAGGATTTAGACATCCCTCTTCCTTTGTCATCCAAAACAAATCCGTGAGTGATACAACTCTTATAGGGAGACTTTCCCTCAGCAGCGACTCCTATAAGAAGTGAACTGTTAAACCATCCTCTATATTGATCATGACCCTCAATATAGACATCAGAGGGCCAAGAAAGCCCTTCCCTTCTTTTTAAAATATTATGACTGGCTCCTGATTCAAACCAAACATCCAAAATATTGTTTTCTTTTTCAAATTTTGATGAACCGCATTGGGGACATTGAGTTCCTTCAGGTAATAATTCGCGGGCAGATTTTTGGAACCAGGAATTAGCTCCTTCTCTGGAGAAAATATCTGCAACATGCAAAGTTATTTCTTTGTCTGCAAGAACAGCTCCACAGTTTCGACAGTAAAAAGCCGGGATAGGAACTCCCCAAGACCGCTGTCTTGAAATACACCAATCCGGTCGGTTCTCTATCATTTTTGCAATTCGTTCCTGACTCCAAGTCGGAATCCACTTCACTTTTTGAACTTCATGGAGAGCTTTTTCTCTTAAATTTCCCACATCCATAGAAATAAACCACTGATCTGTGGCTCTGAAAATCACTGGATTTTTACATCTCCAACAATGAGGGTAAGAATGAATGATATCATCTGTTCTTATCAAATTCCCTGCTTCTGACATATCTTTCATAATCTTATCATTGGCTTCAAACACGTTCATCCCAGCGTATCTTTCAACGTCATCTGTAAAATTTCCGTTTTCATCCACTGGGGTGTATATATCAAGGTTATATTTGACCCCTGTCAAATAATCTTCAAGACCATGACCTGGAGCCGTATGCACACACCCGGTTCCCTGTTCAAGAGTCACATAATCAGCAAGGACAAAAACAGATTCCCTGTCAATAAACGGATGCTTCGCCTTCATCCCTTCCAGTTCGCCGCCCTTAAAATTAACTAGAATTTTGGGATTTGGGTATCCTAACTCCTCAGAAATAAGGGGGATCAACCGTCTTGCTGCAATGAAGGCTTCATGATTCACTTGAAAAGCAGAATATTCATATTGAGGATGAAAAGCAATAGCAAGGTTAGCTGGTAAGGTCCATGGGGTAGTGGTCCAAATAAGAACAGACACTTTTTTATCTTTCAATTCTGGATATTTTTTTGAAAGGTCAGTCAATAGAGGGAACTTCACATAAATCGAAGGGGATCTGTGGTCGTGATATTCAATCTCTGCTTCTGCCAAGGCTGTCTTGCAGTGAATACACCAAAAGACAGGCTTTTTCCCCTTATATATATTCCCGGAGTCAAAAAAAGCTGCTAAATGCTTCAGAACTTCACTCTCATAATCACTGTCTATAGTCAAGTAGGGGTTTTCCCAGGCGCCAAACACTCCCAGTCGTTTAAACTGATTCCTCTGAATATGAACATACCTTAAAGCATATTTCTTACATTTTTCTCTGAATTCAAGGATAGATAAATTTTTCTTCTCGCTGCCTAACTCCTGGTCAACTTTTATCTCAATAGGCAACCCATGACAGTCCCACCCTGGAATATAGGGTGCCTTAAAACCTTGCAGTGTTTTTGTCTTGATTATGAAATCTTTCAATATTTTATTCATGGCTGTTCCCAAATGTATATTTCCATTCGCATAAGGGGGGCCATCATGGAGTATAAAGGGAGGACAGCTCTTCCTTTCTTCAAGTATTCTCTGGGACAGCTTCAGTTCATCCCATTTTTTTAATATCTCAGGCTCCTTCTGAGAAAGCTTCGCTTTCATAGAAAAAGACGTTTTGGGTAGATTTAAGGTCTCTTTTATAAATTTCTTATCAGTCATGAACTACTCCAATTTAAGCATTATCCATAGAGTATAAAGTCTAAGATTAAATCTTTCAATACCTATGACAAAGATAAATAATGAAAATCACTTGATATAGTGAGCCCCTCGGCTTATGGGGTTATTCAGGGCAGCCTGCGTTATCAATAGGGCTACCTGAATGCCGTGTTTGAGACCCACCACTTTTTCATCCATGCGGGATTCTTTATAGAATTTATTGATTCTGTGATTGAGATAGTCCAAATCAGCTCGAGCCCTTTCTAATCTCTTCGGGGTTCTAATGATTCCTGCATAATTCCACATGGTGTTGCGGATATTCAGCCAATCTTGATTGACCAAGGCTGGGTCGATTTCTTCTTCATCTTCTGGATAATACCAATCATGTATATCATCAAGGCTAAAAAACCTTTGGGTGTCAAATTGAGCCACGATATGCTTTGAAGCTCTTGTCCCCCATACTAAACCTTCTAACAAAGAAGTGGATGCTAATCTATTGGCTCCATGAACCCCCGTACACGCCGCTTCCCCAACCACATAGAGAAACTTCAGGGTGCTTTGACCATTTGTATCCACGAGCACTCCTCCGCAGCAGTAATGAGCTGCAGGAACCACAGGAATAGGGTCTGTCGTGATATCAATCCCGTATTTCAAGCATGTCCCATAAATATTAGGAAATCTTTTTTTGATATCTATTTTGGCATAAGAGGCAAGGTCTAATAACACATAATTCGAGTTACTGTTTGTCATTTCCTCATAAATGGCTCTGGTCACTTCATCTCTAGGAGCCATCTCACCTCCATTGTAATTCTGCATGAAAAGCTCGCCTTTTTTTGTTTTTAATTTGGCTCCTTCTCCTCTAATCGTTTCGGAAATTAAAAAGGCATCTGCATCCCGGTGAAATAATGAGGTGGGATGGAATTGGATATATTCCATATTGATTATTCTTGCACCAGCTTTATAGGCCATGGCATATCCATCTCCTATGGCTGACTTGGGATTCGAAGTGTAAAGATAAACAGAACCACACCCCCCTGTCGCGAGGATTGTATAAGGGGCCAATACCGTTTTGACTAACTTAGACTTATTGTCCAATATATAGGCCCCAATACATTGAGGTTCTAAATAATAGTAACTTGGATTTTTAGCATGATGGGGGATGGTCAATAAATCAACTGCGGTATGGTCTTGAAGAAATGTCACATTGGAAAAAGATTTTAATTTTTTTATAAAACTTTCTTCTATGGTCCTCCCTGTCGTGTCTTTCACATGAAGAATACGCCTCCGGGAATGGGCTGCTTCTTGAGCATAGTCCAATTCATCAGGAGATGTCCGGCTGAATGGGATGTCCAATTCTTTGATCAAGATCTTATCAACTAGAACTTTGCCTTCAGTGGTTAAGATCTTAACAGCTTGTTTGTTATTGATCCCGTCACCGGTCTCCATGATATCCCTCATTAAGAGTTCAGGGTTATCATCTTTTCCCAAAGATACAATCCCGCCTTGAGCATAGTAAGTATTGGACTCTTCAAGTTTTTTATTTTTAGTGACTATAATAACCCTAACTCCGCTTTTTGCCGCCTCTAAAGCCGCACTGGCACCGGCAATCCCACAACCGATTATAAGGATATCTGTCTCTATAATACCTTCTCTATTTTTCACTTTCATGATGATCTCTTTATAAAAAATCAAGACTGATATCTAAAGACCTATAAGAATGGGTTAAGCCTCCTACGGAAATGAAATCGATACCCAAATGAGCAAGTTCACTCACTTTATAAAGGGTCATATTTCCAGAGGCTTCCAGAGGAATTCTCCCATCCACTAATTTCAAAGCTCTAGCTATCTCCGCAGGTGACATGTTATCAAGCATGATCATATCAGCTCCATATCGGACAGCTTCCTTCACTTCGTCTAAAGATTTCGTCTCCACTTCAATTTTAATTTTATCTCCCACAGACCTCCGGGCTTTCTGTATTGAGTCCTTGATGCTACCCACTAGCTGAAGATGGTTATCCTTGATCAGAACCGCTTCAGAAAGATTCAAACGGTGATTGAATCCGCCTCCCATTCGGACTGCATATTTCTCTAACATTCTTAAACAAGGTGTTGTTTTACGCGTATCCAGAAGCTTGGTTTTGGTTCCCTTTAATAGATCTGTAAATTTCTTGGTTAAAGTGGCTATTCCTGAAAGCCTCTGCATAAAATTTAAAGCCAATCTTTCCCCTTTAAGGATAGATATTGAATTCCCTTTTATTTGAGCCAACCTACTATTTTGAGTAAATTCTTCCCCGTCTCGTTTGAATTTCTCAAACTCTATGGAATCATTAATCTTTTTAAACACTCTCTCTGCGATATCTATTCCTGCCAATACTCCTTTTTCTTTGGCAGTGATGGCAGCTCTAGAGACAGATAGAGGGTCAATGAGAGACTCTGAAGTGATGTCTCCATGAGGAAGGTCTTCTTCTAAAGCCGATTCTATAATGTCATCAAGATTGTTAAATTTCATGGTCACTCCCAAACAAAATCACTATAATTTTTGATAATAGTACAGGATAAAGAAAAGTTCAATTCACATTTCATAGAATTTCTTATAACATACAATCATGAAAAAAAGGAAAATCACTGTCTTTTTACTTTCAGGTGCTGTTTCGTTAGGTCTTCTTCTTTTTTTATTCAGCCAAATCAGGTTCAGTGATTTTGTACAAACCTTTCAAAATATCTATGTCCCTGCACTCATAGGATTTATGATTTTTTCACTTATGGGAAGCAGCCTAAGAGCCTGGAGATACAAATGGCTTCTTCACCCTGAATCCATAAGCTGGAAAAACATATTTCTGGTTACATTTATTCGCAATCTTTTTGTGGACCTTTTCCCTGCAAGAATCGGATCCCTCTCTTATATCTACCTATTAAATAAAAAATTGAGATACAGCTTTGAGGTTTCAAGCTCTACGTTTGTTATTGCTTTCCTTTTCGATTTTCTCACTTTAAGCCCTATTTTGATTATGGCTGTATTTTTTGTAGGCATGGGAACTCCCGCCTTTTCTGCTCCTGTAATGGTTATCCTATCTTTAATCTTCTTCCTGGCTTTTTTTCTAACACTATGGAAGATAATCCCCATTTCCAATCTGATTTTAGAAATCTATACATCCCTTTTAAAAATAACAAAATTGAGAAAGAAAAAATGGGCTGATATCTCAATTGAAAAAATAAAACTAAGTATAGACAGCTTGAATCAAATCCAAAACAAAAATATTTACTGGCCGATGTTCTTATTATCTTTATTGATTCGATTTGCTAAATATATCTCCCTTTATTTGTTATTGTTCTCAATCCTTCACAGCCACGGCATACTCTTCAATACCATTAATTTTTTCAAAACGATTTTAGGAATCACTGGAGCCGAAATGAGTTCTGCCCTGCCCATAAAGGGAATCGGAGGATTCGGGACATGGGAATCAGCCTGGGTTCTCACTAGCAAACTCATGAACTTTGAAATAAGCCTGGCTGTTATTTCCGGGATAGGTATCCATCTCATCAGCAACCTGTTTGAATATATGCTCGGAATTATCAGCCTTCTGATTATCTATGCTCCTTCAAATAAAATAGAATAACCTGACCTATCCACAATTCACATGATTTGTTGTGTTTTCAAAAAAAATATTGCCATCGAAAGTTTTTTTTACTAGAATGATGTTATAAATAATTCCTTAATTAACCCGCAAAGTGGCTTTAATTTTAAGAAATAGGTTATTCTTTGTTTCTAATAACGAATAAATGGGAGTAAAAAATGGTAAAACGAAGTGCAGAAGCAGATTCAAGGAGAAAAAAGTATTTAAAAAACTTAATCAACAAAAATCCAAAAGATATCAAATTTGCTGTTTTGGCTGCGGGCCATGGGGGCCTGGCAATGGCTGGACATTTAGCTATAATGGGTTTCAAAGTCAATCTCTACAACAGGGGAAGATATAAAATCCTTCCCGTTAAAGAACGCGGCAGTATCAAAGTTGAAGGTGAGGTAGAGGGAATCGGCAAAATAAATGTTGCTTCCAATAAAATGGAAGAATGTATCAAAGGAGTCGATGTTATTATGGTGGCTGTACCTGCCTTTGGTCATCGATTTATGGCAGAAACGTGTGCTCCTTATCTCAGAGAAAATCAAATAGTGGTCCTCAATCCCGGTCGTACCTTAGGGGCCTTAGAATTCTTTCAAGTCCTTAAGGAAAAAGGGCTTAAAACCGTCCCTTTCATAGCTGAAGCCCAAACATTTATTTATGCCTCCAGAGCCCTCGGGCCAGCCCATGCAAAAATATTTGGCATTAAAAATGCAGTTCCTGTAGCGACTCTGCCTGCTTATTGGATCCCTGGAATTTTGAAAGTCTTAAATATTGCCTATCCCCAATTCGTCCCCGGAGACAATATCTTTAAAACCAGCTTTAACAATATCGGAGCCGTGTTCCATCCCGCATTAACTATGCTCAATGCCGCATGGATAGAGGAAACTCATGGAGATTTTGAATATTATGTCCAGGGTGCCAGTGAATCCGTATGCAAGGTATTAGAGGCCATTGATGATGAAAGATTACAAGTGGCTGCTGCCCTTGGAATCAAAGCCATGAGTGCCCGGAACTGGCTTTATACCGCTTACAGTGCCACAGGTAAAAATCTCTATGAAGCCATGCACGATAACCCCGGCTATATTGGAATCAAAGCTCCTGATAGGCTCCACCATAGATATATTGATGAAGACGTCCCTATGAGTCTCGTGACCATATCCTCTCTGGGAAAAATGTTGAAAGTTGAGACACCGACTATAGATCTCATAATCCACTGCGCATCCGTAATGAGAGAAATCGACTTCTGGGAAATAGGGCGTACTGTTGAAAAATTAGGATTAAAGGGGAAAACGATTAAAGAAATACGAATGTTCGCTGTGAGCGGAGAATTATAAAAACTCTTTATAAGACAAAGATTTCCAACCTGTTCCTATTTCTTCCCAATGATCTCTTCATTTTTTCTAATGAACACTTGACTTTTATCTCAATAAATTGGTACATAAAAATATAAACAGAAGGAAGAATTTTGAACAACAAAGTTGATGATGCCTCTCAATCCAGCTTAAAAAGGGTTGACCAAAGTATAGAAAAAAAACAGCTTCATGAAATCAAAAACATCATCACTCACATTGAAAAAACATTCTCTCAGATGAAAATCTTCTCATCTGACCACGAAAATGTGGAATCGTTCATCGATCTTCTTTTTGATCGAATATCAAAATATTTAAATGAAAACTGGAAATTGGAAATAGGAGTTGAAGAAGTTTCCTTCACCTTTAATGGGATCCCTTTTTACACTCAAAAACAGCTATCCAAAAGTTTACCTTTCCTTTTTTACAAAGACGGAATCAAGATTTTATTTTTCTACAAGGGTTTATCCAGAGAGGAATTAAAGGAATTTTTAAAAATCATGAAAGAAGATTCGATTTTACCTCCAGAAGAAAGCGATATAGTCATAGCCTTATGGGAAAAAGATTTTGCCCATATCCGCTACTACGCCCCTGATGACTATCTGGAAACCAAAATAGGAGTTGGGATAGAAATTCTAGAATATAAAATCGATAGAAACAAATTATTCTCTGGAAAAATAAGGCTTAAACCCGAAGACAAATCAGCTCTAAACAGGAAAGCCAGGGATGGAAAACAACTTTATAAAAAACTTTATGGGATAAATTCAGGAGAAAATCCATCTCTTCTCTCAAAATCGGAAATCGAATCGCTTCAAAACATGATTCAAAATCACAGAAAAGAATCTGAGGAAAATCAATTCAAAATCCTTTTACTCGATATTTTATACTTGGAAAAACGGCCTGAAAAAGTCGAATCTTTAGTCAATCAATTTGTTCAATACATGAATCAACAAATCAATAAAGGAAATTTCAAAAATGCACTTGCTCTCTATCAAGAACTTCTCGACCTTAAAAACTATCTTTCTGAAATAGATCCATCCAAGGAAAAACTGATCGAAAATTTTTTTAACTCACCTGAAATAGAAATAACTGTTCCTCAAGTTGAGGAAATACTCAATAAAGGACTTTTTAAAGAGTTGGATTTTTTTCTTAAATACATAACTTTTATGGGCGGTAAATGCATCCCTATTTTAAGCTATCTCTATGATCATCTGCAGGAATCTGAAACAAAGGAAAAAATTATCACCACCCTCAAACAGGTCGGAAAAGAAAATCTTTTAGAACTTATTAAAATCGCACGTGACGAAAGACCCGAACTTACTTTAATCATCATCTCAATCTTTCAAGAATCCAAGGAGAAACGAGCCGTCCATCATCTTGCCCGCTTTCTCAGTTATAAAAATAAAAGAGTCCTAAACGCAGCTATAAAGTCTATAGGGAGCTTCAAAGATCCTGATGGAAATAAAATCCTTTTCCCATTGCTTTCTCATGAAAATCAAGAAATAAAAATGCTTGCCGCTGAAAATATTCACATGACTGAAGAAGATCCGGTTTTCAACAAAATCCTCCAAATCGTTAAAGAAAAAAAATTCAAAAAAGAAAACAGAAAACAAAAAAAAGCATTACTGCTGACCTTAGCAAGATCTGACAGCAGAAAAGCCTATGATGTCTTAGAAAAATTCATAAAAAAAGTCGGGATATTTTCTTTTCCCACAAAGGTGGAGTTAGCTCTATGTGCGGTAGAGGCACTTGAAAAAGCAGGAGGGAATTCTGGCTATACAATCCTTAAAAACATGACGAATTCCCGGAACAAAAAAATAAGAAAGGGGTGCCAAAAAGCTGTCAATAGTCTCTCACAAGATAGGAATAAGGAAGTCACTCATGATCAATCCTAAATCTAACTCTAATCCCTCAAATCTTCCTGTAAATAAGAGCAGCCCAGAATTAATAAAAGGAGGCGTCAGGATTATTTTTAGACTTAACAGAGCCTACCGCACTTCAATAATATATAGCTCAAACAATGCTATATACTTACGGCAGATAAACCTCCTCAATAATCAGATTAAATCCGCACTAAAATTATATGGGAAGGCGCATTTAACACTCAAAAAAAACTCCCTAGAATTTAATCACAGAAAACTTAAATTCAGCTTTTCAGATTATCATATATTCAAGTTTATCCAAGACGAATTCAAAAAAAAAGAGATCGGCGAACTGAGCTTTCTTCCCTCGTTAGAAAAAGAAGAACTTAACAGATTTATCACCCTTCTATCAAAAAAAGAATATAATCCCAAAAATCCCTACGAAGATTTTATTTCCGTCCTTAAAGAAAAAAACATCGAGAATATCATTGTTGAAAAAATTCCTTTCTATGAAGAATCTAAGAAAAAAAACAGAGATACCAAAAGAATTTTCTTTTTAGGGATAACCCATTTAAAAGAAATATTTCAGAATGCCGACAAACCAGAAGAACAAGTTTCTCTCCTCACGACCAAAAGGCTGATTCAGTCTATATTCAATCATATTACAGACAACGAATCTTTTATACAAGGCCTGACAAATATAAAAAATTTTGATAAATACACCCTCAACCACTCCGTTAATGTTTGCGTCCTGTCCATATCTTTGGGCAAGAAATTAGGGCTGGACAGAAATGAACTTGTTGACCTTGGGCTAGCTGCCTTGTTTCATGATTTTGGGAAACTTGATGTCCCTAAAGATATTCTTGTGAAACCCGGTAAACTCAGTGAAGAAGAAAGAAGAACCATAGAAAAACACACTTTTTATGGAGCGGTCCGATTAATTGACTTCAAACAAAAAACCTATCTTCCCTTAAAAGCATTAAGTGTTGCCCTAGAACACCATGAATCAGAAGGAAAAAAGGGGTACCCCACACTCATCAAAAAAAGAGCGATGGATTTTTACAGTAAAATTGTCAAAGTCGCTGATGTTTATGACGCCATGACCACAACCAGACCCTATCGGGAAAAGAATCTCTCAAAAGAAGAAGTTTTATCCTTTATGTTGGAGAAAATCAACGAAGAATTCGATCCTATAATACTGAAGGTCTTTGTGGATACCATAGGAATTTGCCCTATCGGATCAGTTGTCCTTCTTGATACAGGCGAAACAGGAATCGTTTTTGAAAAAAACGGAGAATCTAAATATATGATGCGTCCTAAAGTCAAACTTATTTCAGATGAAAACGGAAATAAAATTGACGGCGCTGTGGTTGATCTTACAGAAAAAGACAAAGAAAACCACTATAAAAGAAGTATTGTGAAAACATTAGATGAACATCAATACCATATAAAACCATCTGACTATTTTGTGGCTGAGGCTGAATAAGAAATCAAAAACAACCAGCCGAAAATAATGAAGAATGAGAATTGGATGAATGTTCTTTTGACTTTGTTTTTAATTTTTATATAATAAAATAATTTTTACAGGAAAAAATCATGAGCCTTTTCAGAAAAAAAAGGAAAAAAAGGGTGTGTGTCATCGGACTGGATGGAGTCCCCTTCCCTATGATCCATAACCTTGCCCAGAAAAATGTCATGCCAACCTTCTCTAACTTAATCCAATTAGGACACCTCCATAAAATGAAAGCCAGCTTACCAGAAATCTCTTCTGTGAGCTGGACAGATTTTATGACAGGGAAAAATTCTGGAACTCACGGAATATTTGGATTTACAGATTTAGTAAAAAATTCATATGATCTTAGATTTCCGAATTTCCTTGAAGTCAAAACAGAAACTTTCTGGGATAAACTGGCAAAAAAAGGGAAAAAATCTATTATCATCAATCAGCCTTCGACATATCCTGCCAGAAAAATTAACGGCAAGCTGATATCCGGATTTGTGGCTATCGAATTATCAAAAGCAGTCTATCCCCCATCTATCAAACCTCTCCTAGAAAAAATCAAATATCAAATAGATATAGACACTTTTAGAGCCAGAGAAAATCATGAATTTTTGTGGAAAGAACTCGAAAAAACACTTGTCAGCCGGGAAAAAGCTTTTGATCTATTCTGGAAGCAAGATTGGGATTATTTCGAATTCGTTATAACCGGAACTGATAGGTTGATGCACTTTCTTTGGGATGCTTATCAAGACGAAGCTCATCCTTATCATGAAAAATTTCTGGAATACTATCGCAAAGTCGATCAATTAGTCGGAAAAATAATCTCTTCTTTCCAAAAAACAACCGGAGGACATGAAGGCTTATATCTTCTTTCAGATCATGGTTTTACAGGTATCAAACAGGAAGTCTATTTAAATTCATGGCTTAAAAAGAACGGCTATATAAACTTTGAGACAGACTCTCCTCAAAAACTCAGTGAAATGACTCGGGATTCCATTGCTTTTGCGATGGATCCCAACCGCATCTACATTAACCTAAAAAATAAATTCCCAAAGGGAAAAGTAAGAAAGTCAGAAAAACAAGCCTTGAAAAATGAAATAAAGAAAAAATTAAAAAACTTAAATTATGAAGGAGAAGAAGTCATTGAAAAAATCTCTGATACAGAAGACATTTATTCAGGTCCAGAAATCCCAAATGGACCTGACCTCATCGTTGTGTCTAAACATGGTTATGATATGAAAGGTTCAATAAAGAGAGAAGAAATCTTTGGCCGTTCAAACTTAAAAGGAATGCATACCTGGGACAAGGCTTTTTTTTGGGCTACCAAAGAGAAAAGTTCTGACCTCTGCATTTCTGACATTGCCGAGATCATTCTGGAAGACTTTGACTAATTTCATGAACAAAAAACCAATTTTTATTGTTTTATTTCTTGGTGGGATTCTCATTCTTCCGCTGTCTTTATCAGCCTATATAGGCCCTGGAGCTGGATTTGCCTTTCTCTCCTCGTTCTTAGTTTTTTTTCTCACTTTCCTATTAGCTATTTTCTCTCTTCTTTCTTGGCCTTTCCGGTTTCTTTTTAAATTGGTCAAAAGAAGAAAAACCTATAAAAAAAGTTTAGTCAACCAAGTTGTCATCGTTGGACTCGATGGAATGGAACCGACTCTTGTTGAAAAATTTATGAACGAAGGAAAGCTGCCCCACTTCTCTCAACTCAAAAATACAGGAGTCTATAAGGAGCTTGCCACCACCATTCCCTCTATTTCACCTGTTGCATGGTCGTCATTCATGACTGGATGCCATCCGGCAAAACACAATATATTCGATTTTCTAAGCCGGAATCCCCAAACATATCTTCCAGATCTCTCTTCTGCCCAAATCAGCAGTCCTGAAAAATTTTTATCTTTAGGAAAATATAAAATACCCCTCTCAAAACCAGTTATTAAGGGATTAAGAAAAAGCATTCCATTCTGGAAAATCCTAGGGCAGAATGGTATTTTCAGCACGATCTTACGAATCCCCATCACTTTTCCCCCCGAAAAATTCTATGGACATCTCGTCTCAGGAATGTGTGCACCAGACCTTAAAGGGAGTCAGGGAACATTTTCATTTTATAGCTCAGAAAAAACTGACATCGGGGAAGGAGGCATGGTTATCCCCGTCACATTAAACAGCAACACGATTGAGACTTATATTTCTGGCCCAACAAATTCTCTGCATAAAGACGAACAAGAGATGCGTTTAGCCATGAAAATCCGAATATTTCCCCAAAAAGATTCGATCTCTATCCATATTTCAAAAAAATCTTTTGTGTTAAGAAAAAACAAGCTGTCTGACTGGATTAAAATCACCTTTAAGCCGGGATTAGGGATGAAAATAAGAGCCATATGCCGGTTTTATGTGTCTGAAATATCCCCTGAATTTAAGATGTATATGACACCTCTAAATATAGACCCTGAAAAGCCCTCTCTGCCCATTTCCCATCCTTTTGTTTACTCCTCTTACATTGCCAAATTATTAGGACCCTATAACACCTTAGGGGAAACAGATGATACATGGGCCTTAAATGAAAAGATACTGGATGAAGACACATTCCTTGAGCTTTGTTATGACAACCAAAAAGAATCAGAAAAAATGCTGTTCAACGCCATGAATAAAACAAGACGGGGTGTTGTTGCCTGCTGGTTTCAAATAACCGACAGCCTCCAGCATATGTTTTTCCGTTATTTAGATAAAAATCACCCAGCGCTCAAATACTCCCTATCTGAAAAAAATGAAAAAGTTATTGAAGACTTGTATATCAAAATGGACGAATTAGTGGGAAGGATTCTGAATAAAATAAATAAAAAATCATTTCTGATAGTCATGTCTGATCATGGTTTCAAACAATTCAAGCGGGGTGTGAATATAAATTCATGGCTCTACCAAAATGGTTATTTAAGACTCAAAGACGGCAAAAATCAAAGCGGAGAATGGTTCAAAGATGTCGATTGGAAAAACACGAAAGCTTATGGACTTGGACTAGCTGGAATTTATATCAATCTCAAGGGGAGAGAAAGAGATGGGATTGTGAATCCAGGAAAAGAATACCTAGAACTCAAAACTGAACTCAAAACAAAGCTAGAGAATTTAAAAGACCCAAAAGAAAATAAAAATGCGATTAGAACAATCTATGACCGGGATCAAATTCCCGCAGGCCCCTATAAGAATAATTGTCCAGACTTAATCGTTGGATACTCTGAGGGATACAGGGTCTCCTGGGATTCTGTAAGCGGAAAAGTCAATTCCTATAGCTTCCAGGACAATAGGAAAGCATGGAGTGGAGACCATTGCATTGATCCTGAAATAGTACCGGGTGTTTTATTCTGTAATCATAAAATAAATAAACAAAAAGCGAGCATCGTAGATATTGCTCCGACGGTCTTGAAACTGTTTGGAATCAAGCCCCCTTCACATATGGATGGATTTCCTTTGATATAATATTTTTATAAACTTTCCATTCCGTGTTAAAATAGATAAAAGATAGCAAAATGATTATTTAGGAAAAACCAATGAAACACATCAACAGAAGAGAATTCCTTAAATGGGGTCTTACTGCGGGCTCTTTTCTAGCCCTCACCCCCACTAATACATTGACTAAGACTCTGGGAAACAAAGATACTCAGCACAAAATTATTGTGCTGGGTTTTGACGGAATTGATCCCAATCTATTGAAAGGATGGATCCAAGATGGAAAACTCCCCGCTTTTAGGCGGTTGTGGGAATCAGGAGATTTTAAGCCTTTGAGAACCAGCTGCCCCCCTCAAAGCCCTGTGGCCTGGTCAAATTTTATAACCGGTATGAATCCCGGGGGACATGGAATCTACGATTTTATCCATAGAGACCCTGAAACTTATATTCCTATATTTTCTGCATCTAAAACATCAGAAGCAACCAGAACACTGTCTATCAGTGGTTATGAATTCCCTCTATCCAGCGGAAAAGTTGAGCTTCTTAGAAGAGGGAGGGCTTTCTGGCAGATCCTGGAAGACTATGACATTCCTAGCACCGTTTTTAAAATTCCTTCCAATTACCCTCCGGCCCCTACCAAACAGAGGACATTATCTGGGATGGGGACCCCTGATATACTCGGAACTTACGGGATTTGTAACTATTATACAACAGAGGCTGCAGAAGTCGATCCTGATTTAGGGGGTGCCAGAGTTCATGAAGTCTATGTCATAGGAAATCAAGTGCATGCGAAAATACCAGGCCCTGATAATCCTTTTAAAAAAGAACATCCGGAATCTTCCGTTGATTTTTCTGTTTTCCTAGATCCCGTAAATCCTGTGGCCAAAATCAAAATACAGAATCATGAATTTATACTTAAAGAAGGCGAATGGAGTGATTGGAAAAGAATTCATTTCGATATGATTCCTACCCAATCCATTAAAGGGATCACCAACTTTTTTCTAAAACAAATCCGCCCAGAATTCAAACTCTATGTCTCTCCAGTTAATATTGACCCCGGGGACCCAGTGCTCCCCATATCAACACCCAGCTCTTATGCCAAAGAACTGGAAAAGGAATTCGGACCTTTCTTTACCAAAGGCCTTCCAGCAGACACCAGTGCTCTGACATATGGATTCTTAGACGACGGAGAGTTCCTCAAGCTAGATGACCTGATTTTAAATGAACGTCTGAACATATTTGATTACGAACTAAACCGTTTTGAGTCAGGAGTCCTTTTTTACTACTTCTCAAGCACTGACCAGAGACAGCATATGTTCTGGAGGCACATTGATAAAGAAAGTCCTCTGTATGATGAAAAACTTGCTTCTCAGTATAAAAATACCATCTTCAATATCTATCAAACCGCAGACATGGTCCTTGATAAAGCCATGAAAAAATCGGATAAAAATACCATCATCATGGCTATATCTGATCATGGTTTTTCGCCGTTCCGCCGTCAGTTCAATATGAATACATGGCTGAAGGAAAACGGTTATCACAAACTCATTAATGAACAAAAACAAGGAGAAGACAGCCTATTCATGAATACAGACTGGAGCCAAACAAAAGCCTATGCCATAGGTCTTAATGGAGTCTATATCAATCAGAAAGGCAGAGAATCGAGAGGCCTTGTGTCCCCAGGCCTTGATAAGGATAATCTTGTTCATGAGATAGCTCAAAAGCTTGAAAAATACAGAGATCCTGAAACAGGTGAAAAAGTGATCCTCAAAGCGTTTATAGCTAATGAAGTCTATTCTGGAGCTTATACCTCTATAGCACCTGATATTATACTGGGATTTAACGCCGGTTATCGTATTTCCTGGTCATCCCCTTTAGGAAGACTTCCCAAAAATATCGTGGAGGACAATCAGGACAAATGGAGTGGGGATCACTGCATGGCTCCCCAACTCATCCCGGGAATATTGTTAGTCAATAGAAAAATCAAAAAAGCTCATCCGGCTCTCTACGATTTATCCCCGACCATGCTTAAGATCTTTGGTATTCCTATCCCCAAAGATATGGTAGGAACCCCAGTTTTTTAAAAGAAAGGAAATGAAATGGGAAAAGCAAAAATCAAACTGGAAAAAGAACTTTTTAAAAAAGTGAAAAAATTCGCTTCTCTCTCTGGATATTCCTCCCCAGAAGAATTTATTACCCACTGTTTGGAAAACGAGATAACCAAACTAGAGGAATCTGATTCTGAAGAAGAAATGAAAAAGAAGCTCAAGGGATTAGGTTATATTTCTTGAAACATCCCCTAAAGATAAATCCTACAAAGTCTTGAAAAATGGCTAGTGTTTTAAATTCAATCCTAAATGGAATGTTTGAAATTTTACTTTTCCCTTTCCAGAATATAAATCCCTGGTTCGGCATGATTTTTATCTCATTATTAACCGGTCTCTTCATGCTTTTTATCTTCAAACTCACTTCAAACCAACAAGGAATCAAAAAAGCCAAAAATAAAATTAAAGCCCACCTTTTGGAACTGCGGCTCTACAAAGACGACCTCCGGACCTCTCTTAAAGCCCAGGGAAATATCATTCTTTCAAATCTTAAATACATGAAGTTCTCGCTGAAACCCCTGTTAGTTATGATCATCCCCATTATACTGATCCTTATTCACATGAACTTTTGGTTTGCTTATGAATCCTTAGAGACAGGAGAAAAAGCACTTTTAAAAATCCAATTAGCTGAAGGGTATAGAACCACTGAAGTTAACGTTAAAATCCAAAGTCATGACGGCATAAAAATAGAGACTCCTCCTCTTAGAATAGATGAATCAGGGGAAATAGACTGGCGCTTTTCGGCAAACAAAAAAGGCCTTCATGAACTTAAAATACAAGTCGGCGAAAATTTAATCACTAAATCAATATCAGTCAATCAAAAACCATTAAGTAAAATATCTCCACTTAAAAAAAGAAAAAGCTTCTTGAATCAGATTTTATATCCAGTGGAAAAGCCTTTGGGAAAAAGTTCTTCTGTAAAATTGATTGAGGTCACTTATCCATCCTCAGGGTTTCATATTTTCGGGATAAAAATTCACTGGATCATCACGTTCTTCATTCTCTCCATTATATTCGGATTTTCCCTTAAAGGATTGTTCGGGGTGGAAATTTAAAGCTCCTTCAACCTGTCCAAACTTTCTCAAACCCCTGCTTTATTTAAAATAACGGTCAGCAATTTTCAAAGTAACAAATCCTTTCCATTTTCATTTATTTTTTGGTATAGTCTGTGATAATTTAAAAATATGAGTCACATTCAACAGAAGGAGGTCAAAATATGAAGAAATACATGGTTTTAAGTTTATCTATCTGTTTAATCCTTTTTTCTTTTCTATCCTGTGAAAAAAAGACACCTGCTCCTAAGGCAGGGACAGCTTCTCCGACAGACATGCTGAGTCTACTTCCCCTGGACTCCCAAGGAGTCTTATTTGCTGATATTCATGAAGCGATGTCCGTTGAAACAATCAGTCAATCATTAGAGGAACAAAAAAGTTCAAAAAAATACTTTGAATTTATTGAAAAAACCGGGATTGATCCTAAAAAAGACATCTATTTTATGGCAGTCTCCCTGTCAGCAAAAAGTCCGGAGTCCCTCCAGAAAATAGCCGCAGTGATTAATCTTAAATACGACAAAGATTCTCTCCTAGAATTTATAAAAGTTAAAACTGAAGAAGAAGAAGAAGAAGAACAGAAAATAACTGAAGTCGACTACAACGGGACACCCATTTATACCATGGAAGAAAACGGTGAAAAATCAGGATTCGCTTTTCTGGATGAATCAAACATAGTCGCAGGTAATTTAGACGGGATACAATCTGTTTTAGACATCATGAACAATCAAGGGGAAAATATATTAAAAAACGAAGAGATTTCTAACCTGCTGAAAGAAACCAACAAAGACACTCTCTTCTGGGGAGTCTTTTGCGTTCCCCAAGAAGCGGCTGAAAAAGCCTCATCCCAAAATCCTATGCTCCAAAGCTTCAAATCTGTCCGTGCGGTCATTATGAATTTTGATTATCAAAATCAGTCCATGCTGATTGACGTGGATCTAAAAAGCAGCGATCCAGAGAAAAATGAACAGTTAGCCAATGCCTTAAACGGCATCAAAAGTTTTGCCGCTATGTCTGCCCAGGAAAAACCAGAACTCGGAGAGCTGATGAATAAAATTCAGGTCACTTCAAGCGATCAAGGGATAAAAGTTTCCGCCGATATCCCCGAAGAACTGATTAAAAAGGTAACCGAATCAACCCAAACCGAAGAAACCAAGGAAACCGAAAAATAATCTGAAATTCAGGTGTGGCTTGTGCTCCCTTCAGATTTTTAACGCCATTCTTCTTCATTTTTCTCGGCTGCTGCGTAACTCCCCCCGTCCGTGGGTCAGACATACTCACAGCTCGGCTCTGCCGAGTTCCCTCGAAAAATTCATCAGAAGGCTAAATTTTCAATGTCGCTTCAGCCACACCTGAATTTCATAAAGTATACTCTTTCCCTGTTAGATATTTAGATATAAAGGTTATGTCGCTATATCAATTTGCAGACAGGCATCCTAAAGAACCAGCTTGCCTGATTTAATTTGGGAGCATAAGCCAAACCCGAATTTCATCACTCCTCCAGGATGTATTCCTTAAAATGAAACACCAAGCAGGCTAAACCAAGAAAAACAGCTGTAATCAGGAAAAGAATGATGACTGCTAGAAGAGGGGGAGTCGGCTCGAGCCGAAAAAGGAGAAAAGAAAATCTTCCTGGTGAGGGAGAAGGAAGCAGAGATTTAAGGTAGTGGACAACGGCAAAACGCTGAGTGGAACCGGGGAAATACTGAATGACATTTTCCCAGCCAAAACTAAAAACCAAACCAAACATAATAGATCTTTTTATAAACGTCCCTATAAATGTGAATACAGAAGTGTAACATATAAGTCCCAACACCAGCACTCCAATGTCTCTGAAAAGAACCTTGTAAAGGGATAAATGGCCCAATTCATTCAAATTCAATATAAAAAAACATAAAAAGACTCCAACCACAGTCATTAAAATAATAAGAAGGGTGTAAGCCGCATATTTTCCTAGGATGAAGGAGGCCTTTGAAATAGGCCGGGTGCTTAAATAAGGGAGAGTTCTTCCCTCTAATTCTTCAGAACACACGGAGGTCCCAAAAAAAAGAGCCAAGATCAATATGATGAATTGAAGGTAAAAGGTCATGATAAAATTAGAAAAGATATAGATTCCGGATAAAGAACTCCGGTCAGAGAAAATTTGTCCGAACTTGACCACAAAAGCCATAATGACTGGAATAAAACTGAGCAGATAAAATAACTTTGTTTTTTTGGCTTTACGACCCAATAAAAAGAAAAATGAGAACACATTTTTAAATGATGACAGAAAGTTCCAGCCTTTCTCTGTATTTTTTCTTTTCATCTCATTCTCCGATCAGATAATCAAATACAGCCTGAAGATTGTCATCGGGGGATGTAATTTCCTTAACTTCAATGTTTTCTTCAATAAAAATAGAAGGCAAATGATTGAAAAACTTGTCCCTATTATTTGTCTTCACCACAAAAGTTTCTTTATCAGCAGAAAAATCAATGTTCAGGATATAATCCTGTTTTATGAGTCCGGAAGCAACTTTCCTTGGATCACTGCATTTAACAGATATCATATGAGGATGTGTATCAATAAGATCCCTTATATAATGGATATCACCTTGAGCAAATATTTTCCCTTGATGGATGAGAATGATATCGTTGGTCATAGCCTCAATTTCAGGGAGGACATGACTGGAAACCACAATGGTTTTTCCCTCGTCTTTAAACGATTTGATCAGGCGAATTAACTTCCTTCTGCCCAGAGGATCCAATCCATTTAAAGGCTCATCTAAAATTAGCAACTCAGGTTCATGCGAAATAGCTTGGGCAAATTTCAATCTCTGCCTCATCCCTCGACTGTAAGTTTTGATTCTTCGATCTTTATTTTTTTCTAGATTGACAATATCAAGTGCTTTATGAGCCTTATCATTGATTTCTGATAATGAAAAATTATGCAGTCTTAAGAGACCTGTGACAAACTCCCATCCAGTCATCTCTTCATAAAAAGAGTCTGATTCAGGACAAAATCCAATTTTAGAGAAAATTCTGTGGTTATTCCTGACATTCTCTCCATAAATCTGCACATATCCTATGTTGGCTTTGATCTGTCCGGTCAGCAGTTTTAGAAAAGTTGACTTTCCAGCTCCGTTGGGCCCAAGTAATCCCGTAATCCCTTTTTCTATACTTAAAGTCACATCACTCAATCCAAGTATATTCCCGTACCACTTCGAAAGTTTGTCTGTTTTGATAACAACCGTCATTTTGCGACCTCTACGCCCCTAACTCTCTTGTTTAGAACAAAGCCTGCTGTCACACAGACCAACATCAGCACCAGAAAAGAATAAATCCAAGGGACATTATAAGGCAGCTTTTGCCCAAAAAAAGCAGCCCCTACCTGTTGGATATCTGCTTTAATGGATAGAAGGGAAAAATATTCACTTTCAAAGATACCCTTAAAAACGCCATAAAGAATATCTAAAAAGAGATAGACCCCAAATATAAGGATAGAAACATACCTCCTGTTTTTATTAACAGAAGAAATGAACAGAGTATAAAACGCAAAAAAAGCTGTTATAAAAAAAGAATAACCCACGACAGAAAAGATAAGCCAGGGATAATCAGATACAAATCTCAAACTTCCTGAGAACAACAGTTTCATCAGAAAGAATACAATTCCAGGGATGAGAGTCAGAATCAATATAAAAAAAGCGATCACTGAAGCTTTTCCTAAAAAATAATCTTTCTTTGTGAGAGGTCTTGAAAAATAAAGCTGGAGAGAGTTGTATCTCAGGTCATCAGAAATGAGCCCAGCTCCACAAAAAACCAATATCACAACGATCATAAAAAGCAAAAAATCATTGGTAAAATAAGAATGAAAGTAACTGGGATTTATCTTAAGAAACGGAACTGCTTTGGATTGATCAACCAAAAAAGCAAAATCCTCCAACCTTTCAGCAATATAGATGCCGACTAGGAACACAAGGGCAGGTATGAGAGTTAAAAAAAATGTAAATTTGAAATATTTTTTTTGAAACGCTAACTTGATCCCTTTTTTGGTTATGGGTGTCCACGGATACTTAGATTTTTTCAGTTCTCCTTCCCAATGGGTGTAGCCTTTTTCTTTAATGGACATCACTCTTCTCCCACGGCTTTGGCAAATAAATCTTCAAGAGAAGTTTGGCTTTTGACAAAATGTCTTATTTGAACATTTTCATCAACGGCCAGTTTGAATAACTCCATGTAATTCTTTTCAGGGGGCATATATATTTTTATAATCTTATCCTCAGCCCTGTTTATCTTACATCCTAATTTTTCTAATTTTTTTAAATATTCTTTATCATTTCCATAAATTTTCATTTCATAAAGACTATATTTTATCTGTTTTAACTCACTTATCGTTCCCTGGGCCGCTAATTTCCCTTCGGATAGGATAACAACATGTGAACAGGCACTCTCGATGTCTGGAAGAATATGAGAGGAAATCAAGACATGGATGTCTTTTTTAGAAGAAATATCCATAATAAGCTCTAAAATCTCTTTACGTCCCGATGGATCCAAACCACTCGTGGGCTCATCCAAAAAAATAAGCTTAGGGTCATGGACTACAGCCTGAGCAAGTTTAAGCCTCTGTTTCATCCCTCCTGAATAAGTTTCGACTTTTCTGTAACGACTCTCCTCAAGTCCAACATAAAAGAGGACTTCATGAGCCCGCTTCATGGCTTCCTGCTTTGGCATCCCGGAGAGCTCCCCCAAAAAAGAGGTAAAATTCACCGCGTCCATCTCTGGAATAAAGCAGTCATCTTCAGGCATATATCCTACATATTTTCTAATTTCTTTCTGCTGATTCCTTATGTCGTATCCAAGCACATGCCCGGTTCCTTTATCAGGAGGAAGAAAACCCAATAAAATACGAATGAGAGTACTTTTTCCAGCCCCATTGGGTCCCAAAAGACCGATAGCCCCTTCAGGAATTTCTATATTAACATTGTCTAAGGCAAGGATCTTTCCATAACTATATGAAATGTTTTTGACTTCCGTGATCATTGGCTTTATATCTCAGTTCATGTTTTATACACAAATACGAAATTTAAATAAAAAAGTTCTTTTAGAGACTCAATCATTCTGACCTATTCACAAAAAAATGGCGATGTTTTCATAACTCATGAATAATCCAGATCATTTATATTATTTTATACAGACTTTCCGCCCTTCTCCAAAAACAAGAGCCCCATAGGCTTTACTGACTCTATCCCAATTATTTTCTCTATCAAGGGCCCAAAATCTTCCCATAACAGTTGAGAGCTGCCCAAAAGATAACTGACGGCACATCTGTTCAACCTTTGAAATATAAATAGCTCCGCTTTCAGGTTTCTCTCCTCTTCTTCCAATAAGTGAGTGCACATATACTCTTTTGAGTCCCTTTTCTTTGGCTAGTTTAAGTAATGAAAATAAATAATTAATCGTTCCATGAGAACTGTAATGAGAAACAATGCCCAAAAGATGAAGAGGCTTGTTTTCTGATTTAGCTTTATCCATAATCTTTAGAAAAACCTTGTTTTTATAAAAACTTCCGTCTGCAATAGAATGATCGATTCTAACTCTATCCAATAAAACTCTTCTTCCTGCTCCTATATGAAGATGGCCAGCTTCTGAATTCCCCACAGTTCCAGGGGGCATACCCACCGCCTCACCAGAAGCTTTCAGCTCTGTATGGGGATATTGATTCCAAAGATGATCAAAGTTCGGGGTCTTAGAAGCGTAAATCATATTCCCCTCCTTTGATTCATTAAGACCCCACCCATCAAGAATCAATAAAAGGACTTTCTTTCCCGGTTTTGTTTTTTTGGTCCCCTTAAGTATCAAACTTTTTGCTTTAATTTCAGGAGGACACTGAAGGTCCAACATTTGAAGAATAGTCGGGGCAATATTAGATAACTCCCCAGAATTTCTCAAACGTATTTCCTGGGGCTGTTTCTCAGAAAAATCAGCTAATATAAAAGGGACTAAATTATTAGTATGGCCTGTGTTGATAGATCCATCAGGATAAAGCCATTCTTCAACTGTGCCGTGATCTGCAGTGACAATCAGAGTTATGTTATTTTTTTTACAATACTCAAATACCTTCCCTAACTCTCTATCCACGGATTCTACTGCTTTTATCACCGCATCCCTCTCTTCTGTATGACCCACCACGTCTGCATTGGCAAAATTCGCAAAAATTGCCCTATATTTAGAATCATTGAGTTGAGACAAAATCGCCTCGCAGACCAAATCAACACTCATTTCAGGCTTTTCTGAAAATGATTCTATACCTCCCGGAGAAGGCACCACTATGCGATGCTCACCCGGAAATACTTTTTCACTTTTCCCATTAAAAAAATAACCAACATGGACAGCTTTCTCAGATTCAGATATCTTACAGAACTGAATCCCCGCCTTAGAAATAACTTCCGCAAGAGAGTTCTCCACTCTTCCTTGAGCGGGAAACGCCACTTCGGCTTTCAGACCAGAATGATATTCGATCATGGTCACAAAATTTAGAAAAGTGTCTTTTTTGACTGGAAACTCAGAAAAATTTCTTTCTGTAAGACTTCTTGTTATCTCAACTTCCCTTTCCCCCCTTATATCATAAAATATCACAAACTCTCCTTTCTGCATCCTTCCTAGAGGCTTACCATTGGCATCACAGGCAATAATAGGCTCCAGCTCCTCATCTTCCTGCCCCCTCTTATAGCCATCCAAAACAGCTTGAACCATAGGAAGCCACGCTTTTATACCATCTTCTGTTTTCATTCAAATTTCCTTTGGATATGAATATGAAAAAATACTATAGAATCGTAAATCGGACTTGTCAAATCAAAATGAAATTTGGATGCCATTCAAAAACATTAGTAAAGGAAAGGATATGGGATTCCTTATCCCATATCCTTTCCTTAACTCAGCAACTAAGACTCGTGAATAAGTATGATGTAAATTGAAAACATTGACTGCACACGATCAATTTCACTGTAGCGGGGGCACAACCTTGATTATTCGAAGTTAAGGTTTAATAGGGCGTTGGGATCGACTCGACTCCCTTTGATCCTAATGCTCCAGTGGAGATGAGGACCTGTGACTCTCCCTGTGGCACCGATTTTCCCAATAATTTCTCCTTTTCCCACATCCTGACCGCTTGACACCATTATTTCTGAAAAATGGCAGTATAATGAAAAAACACCCAATCCATGATCAATGATCACCGTTTTCCCCGCAAAATAAAGCTGACTTGCGAGGACAACTCGTCCTGAATTGGAAGCTTTAACCGGTGTCCCCGTCAGCGCGGCAATATCTACCCCACTGTGTTGGGAACGGGGTTTGTTATTAAAAACCCTCCTCTCCCCAAAATTTGGAAATATTTTACCCTGTACAGGAAGAATAAAATCTCCATGGATAAACCATTCTGGAGAATATATATTATAGATCGCTCTGGTTAACTCAGCTTCCCGACTTATCCTTTCCAATAAATCCTTGGGAGGTGTCACATAATCTTCTTTGACCCACAATTTTTTGACAGGAAACTGTTTGGGTTTGATATGAATATCCATTTCTTTTTTTTCAATACTCCCGTCCTGCCTATATATATAGACTTCCAGAAGATGAGTTCCCGTTTTAACTGCTAAATCCAAGCCTATTAAACAAATAAAAAGATCTTCTTTTTCTGCACATATATATTTTTCATTTAGAAACTTTAAGTGCGCAGATTTTATCAAAGGTCTTTTCTTTATAGAGACCTTTATGACTTCTCCAGGCACAAGATCTCGATGTTCAATTCTTAAAACATCACCAGGTAGGGATCCATCTTCTTTTTCCTGAAAAGCTGACCCTGCTGAAAAAAATCCAATCAACACGAACAAAGCAATAACGACCCTGACTCTTATCAGCATCTCCTTTTTTAAGGACACTCCTTCTTTAGAAATTTTTTTCACTTTTTTATTTCTCTTTCATCTATTTCATTTCTTTTAACCTATTCATAAAAAAATAGGACTTTATGAAAAAGACGCCTTCATCATATCTTCAATAGCCTGGAGTGTTCTTCTTGTGGCCCCTTGGATTGAATTCAATGTCTGTTTTGCTCTTTCACCCATGTGAATCCTCATCTCCTCATCACTAAAAATAAAAAGTTGGATCAAATCTATTTCATTTTTGACGACTTGAGCCCCACCAGATCTGACAAATAAATCTGCAAAATAAGCAAAATTTTCCATATGGGGCCCAAAAAAGACAGGCTTGCTGTAAAAAGCCGGCTCAAGAAGATTCTGTCCCCCTAAAGGCACCAAACTCCCCCCTATATACGCACTATCGGACACCGCATAGATCCGAGCCAGCTCCCCTAAAGTATCGACAATCAACACGTCCCACTCTTCTTCCGAAGGAAGGCGCGTCTTCCGGGCTGCTTTTAAACCTAACTTCTCACAAGTACTCATTATCTCTCCCACTCTTTCCATGTGTCTCGGAGCTATAACAAACTTAATTTCTTTTCTCCTCTTTAAGGCTTTTGAAAAAGCAGTGAGCAGGATTTTGTCTTCCCCTTTTCGGGTGCTCCCTGCTACCACTATTTTGTATTGATCAGGAATACTGAGCTGCTGCTTCAGCTCATTCACTTCTTTTTCTGAAAGCTCTTCTAAATTGACTTCAGCTTTTAAATTCCCTGCCACCCTGATTCCATGGGAATCACCAATGATCTTTTCCAACCTTTCTTTGTCCTTCTCAGTCTGCACCAAAAAAAGATCAATGCTGTCTAAAATTTTTTTTGTAACCACTTTAAAAGCACGGTATCTTCTATAAGAACAGGATGAAATCCGACCGTTTATAAGCAAAACCCCATGAGCAACTCTTTGGGCTTCTCTCATCAAATTAGGCCAAAACTCGGATTCAGTGAGAATAAACAAAGAGGGCTTGATGATATTAAAAAATTTTTTGACGATAAGCTTGAAATCAATAGGGACATAAAACAATTCATCCACATCTTTTAGTTTTTCCTCCGCAACTTTGAAGCCGGAATAGGTCAATGTTGAAAAATAAAGTGCCCAATCAGGATGTTTCTTTTTGATATTTTTAACAAGATTCTGTAAGGACATCACTTCTCCAACCGAAACCGCATGAATCCATAGGGACCTCTGCGGTCTCCTCGATAGAGAAACACGAATGCCCAATCTTTCTGAAAGATGAAGCCTTTCTCTTTTAAGCAGCCTCGATTTTATGAAATAAACAGGAAAATAGAGACATAAAGCCATCAACAAAAAAAATGAATAAATCAAGTACATTTCTAAAATATATAGAATTTCTTATGGATAGTCCAGAACAAGGTATTTATTTTTATTTTAATTTCTGATATCCTAAAGGACCGTTCTGAATATTTCCCACAAAAGAGGGAATAAAGAGCAGAGAAATTTATATAAAGATATTTAACTCTATTCAAAATATCAAGGAGGACTTGAATTCAATATGAATAAAGAGGAAAAGAAAGAAGAACAAAAAGACAAAGAAAAAACTAAAAAAGCTACTCAGGAAGAAAAAGAAAAAAAAGAAACCAAAGAAGATAAAAAGGCGGAAGAAAAGTCCAAAGTTGAAAAAGAATCTAAAGCCAAGGATAAAATAGAAAAAACAGAAAAGAAAGAAGCTGAGAAAAAGGAAAAAGAGCCCCCTAAACAAGAAAAAAAACCTGAGGAAGAAAAAAAAGAGGCCCCTCCTCTTAAGAAAAAAAAGGTTAACAAAATGACATTGGCTGAAGTTGAAGCAAAATTAAAATACGTTGAAGAAAAAATGGGAGGGCTTAAATCCAAATATGCCCAGCATCTTCTCATCCGAAAAGAAGTCTTGACTTCCCAAAAAGAAAACAAATCCCTTAAAAAACAAAAAGAATAAAATCTAAAAATTATTTACATTTTTGACGTTTTCTGTTAGTATAAAAAACTCATTTTAAGGAGAAAAACTTGTGTTGGATAAAGAAGAAAAAGCTAAAATCATAAACGATTTTAAAATAAAATCTAAAGATTCAGGATCCCCTGAAGTTCAGATTGCGTTGATCACTCATCGGATTGAACAGCTGACTCAACATTTTTCAGCTCATAAAAAAGATTTTCACTCTAAACAAGGTCTGCTCAAATTAGTAGGCCAAAGAAAAGATCTCCTCAGCTATCTAAAAAATAAAGATATCAACCGCTACAACAAAATTATTAAAAAGTTAAACATTAGAAAATAACAGCATCATAAAGGAAAACCATGCCATACCACAAAATTAGTCTTGAAATAGGAGGACGTGAACTCCTTATCGAAATCAATAAACTTGCAAAACAGGCCGATGGCTCTGCAGTGCTCCGATACGGGGATACAGTTCTCTTTGTTTCCGCATGTTCAAAAAAAGAAAAGGATGAAAGCAAATCTTTTCTTCCTCTCATCGTCGATTATAGAGAAAATACATATGCAGCAGGGAAAATACCAGGAGGATTTTTCAAAAGAGAGGGCAGGCCTACAGACAGAGAAATTCTTTTGAGCAGGCTTATAGACAGACCCATACGTCCTTTATTTCCTGAAAATTATTTTAACGAAACTCAGGTTATAGCGAGGCTACTGTCAGCTGACATTGAAAACGAAGCAGATACCCTTGGGATCATAGGAGCCTCTGCGGCTCTCTATTTCTCAGAGATCCCTTTTACCTCCCCTATTGGAGCTGTCAAAGTAGGGCTTATTGACGGAAAATTAACCATAAATCCCCCTAAAAGTGAACTGGATGAATCTCCCTTAGACATGGCCGTCGTCGGTAATGAAGAAGGGATTGTGGTGATCGAAGCAGGGGCAGACCAAGTGAGTGAGGAAATAATAATCGAAGCCTGCCAGATCGTTCAAGAGCCTATAAAAAAGATAATCGACGCCCAAATAGAACTTTTTAACCAATTGGACATAAAGAAACAAGAAATAACTCCCAAAATTATGAATCAGTCAAAATATGACTCCATAAAACAAAAAATTAACCCTCTTCTTAAAGACGCCGTGAGAACCGAAAATCAGTCGGAAAGAAAAAAAAGGCTCGATCAGATACAAAATTCTCTTTTAAAGGACCTCCCTGAAGATGATGAAAAAGAAACTAATGAAATAAAGGAAATTTTCAATAATATACTGAAAGATTTTGTCCGTTCTTCCATAATAAAAGAAAAGATCAGACCCGATGGAAGAAAATTTGATGAAATCAGACCCATCTCAATTGAAACAGGAATGCTTCCCCGAACGCACGGCTCAGCTCTCTTCACTAGAGGTGAGACCCAAAGCCTCTGTACAGTAACTCTAGGTACATTTGAAGACACCCAAACCATTGACGGTCTCGGTGAAGAAAGTGAAAAAAAATTTATGGTTCACTATAATTTCCCTCCTTTCAGTGTCGGGGAAGTCGCTTTTTTACGAGGCCCAGGAAGAAGAGAGATAGGGCATGGAGCCCTCGCTGAAAAAGCTATTCTGCGGTCAGTCCCCAAAGATGACGGAGATTTTCCCTATACCATAAGACTAGTCTCTGACATTTTAGAATCAAATGGTTCCTCTTCTATGGCCACAGTGTGTGGAGGAGTTCTTGCCTTAATGGACGCTGGAGTTCCCTTATCTATGACCGTTGCAGGAATAGCTATAGGCCTGATTTCCCAAGACAATCATCAAATCTTACTAACCGATATAGCTGGGTTTGAAGACCATTTCGGAGACATGGATCTCAAAGTTGCGGGCACAGAAAAGGGCATTACCGCTATTCAGATGGACTTAAAAATACCTTCTTTGCCTCTTGATGTTCTTTTAGAAGGACTCAAAAAAGCTAAAGAAGCAAGAATCAAAGTCTTAGAAAAAATGAAAGAGTATCTCCCCGCATCACGCCCTGATATTTCCCCTTATGCTCCCCGTATTTTAAATATTTATATCAATCCGACTAAAGTAGGCGAAGTTATTGGACCTTCAGGAAAAATCATAAAGAAAATCATTTCTGAAACCAAAGCAAAAATAGACATAGAAGAATCAGGAAAAATCACCATTGCCTCACCAAATATGGAGGCTGTCAAAAAAGCAGAAAAAATGATTAAAGACATCGCCGAAGAACCCGAAGTCGGAAAAATTTATGAGGGAAAAGTAGTGAGAATCGAAGATTATGGAGCCTTTGTGCAAATCCTGCCCAATACAGACGGACTTCTTCATATTTCTGAGGTCTCCCATCAGCACATTAAGAATATACGTGATGTTCTTAAACTGGGTCAGGTTATAAGAGTCAAAGTCACTGCCATTGATGATAAAAACAGAGTTCGATTGAGTAAGAAAATATTAGATAACCATAGAGATTCATCTAAAGAGAACAGAGACAAAAAATATAAAGATTATCATAAACCTTATCATAAAAAAAATAATAGAAAAAAAGACCGGTTCTAATAAATATTCAAGACAATGAACTGGTGTATAAAGATGATCTCTTCTTTTAGAGGAAAAAATGGCTTCACTCTGATTGAGATGTTGGTCACATTGACTATTGTCTCAATCCTCGCTGCCAGCACAATCCCTCTGGCCAAAATCGCAGTGAAACGTCAAAAAGAAATCGAGCTTCGTCGAAATCTTCGCATAATAAGAACCGCACTTGATGAATACAAAAAACTCTCTGACGAAAATAAAATAGAAGTCGAAGAAGATACTTATGGTTATCCACCGGATCTCGAAACTTTAGTCATAGGAGTCGAACTTAAATCAAACGATGATAAAGAAGAAGAGGGGGAAGAAAAAATAAAAAAATTTCTGAGACGCATCCCTAAAGATCCTCTGACAAAAGACGGCGAATGGGGATTTCGTTCCTATCAAGACGATTATGACTCAGAGACATGGGGGGGGGGAAATGTTTATGACATCTACTCAAAAAGTTCGGGAACAGCTATTGATGGCACAAAATACAAGGACTGGTAAATACGAATTTACTCTAAATCCTTTAAAAAGAAACGGTTTTACTCTAATCGAAGTGATGATTGTTTTTACCCTCATCGGAATTCTAGTTGCTATGGGCATTCCTCAGTATAAATATGCCGCCCAAAGAGCCAGGGAAGCTACCCTAAAAGAAGACCTCTTTATCTTGAGGAAACTGATCAATCAATATTGTGTTGATAAAGGTGAATATCCTGTCTCTCTAGAGGCACTGGTCGAAGATGAGTATTTAATGAAAATTCCCAAAGACCCCTTCACCAAATCATCGGACACCTGGATTCAGGTCCAGGAAACTCTTACTGAAGAGGAGTTTATCGAAGGAAAATCACCTGGAGTCATAGACGTTCATTCTGGTTCCGAAGAAATTAGCCTTGACGGCACCCCTTATAATACTTGGTAGGTTTTTATATCAAATATGAAAAAACTTTCTCGTAAATTTCCCTCTGAAAATAGGAATGGGAAAAAAAGATCAATCAATAAAAAAAATGATCCTGGTTATATGATGCTGATCCTTGTCTTTGCAGTCGCAGTTTTGACCATAGGACTTATGGTTGCGGTCCCTGTTTGGCAGACTCAAATCCAGCGTGAAAAAGAAGAAGAGCTTATATTCAGAGGAAAACAATATGTTGAGGCAATCCGTTTGTTTCAACAAAAAATCCCGGGAGCTTTCCCACAAAGCTTTGATGATTTGATCAAAGAAAAATGTATCCGCAGACTTTATAAAGATCCCCTGACAAAATCAGGAGAATGGAATGTTATCCTTCATCACCCAGGGAACCTTCCCCAACAAGGTTCCTCCGCTCAAAAAGTCCTGATCGCTTCTCAGGAAGATTTGGATTCAATGGATCACCCACAGATTATCGGGGTGGTCAGCCCATCAACACAAAAATCAAAAAAAATATACATGGAACAAGACACCTACGATAAATGGCTTTTTTATTTCGGCCAGGACCCTAATTCCATGCCCGAAATAGTGTATTTCAAAAAATAAAAATGGACCATATCCTGATCACTGCCTGTGAAAGCTCAGCAGAAAACTATGGGGCAGGCTTAGTGAGCGAATTTAAAAAACTTCACCCGAAATCACATTTCTTTGGAATCGGAGGAAAACAGATGCAGAAAGAGGGGGTGGAGATCCTGTTTCCTGTTCAAAAACTCTCTCTCATAGGAATATTCGAAATTATTTTTTATATCCCTCGTATCTTAATGATCTTAAAGAGAATAAGGAAAGAAGCCAAAAAAAGAAATATTTTAGGAGCCGTGCTCATAGATTCTCCAGATTTCAATCTCAGAATAGCTCAAAGGCTCAAAAAATTATCCATCCCTATCTTGTATTATATAAGTCCTACTGTGTGGGCTTGGAGAAAAAATAGAATAAAAACCATACGTAAATTTGTAAACAAGATGCTGCTCATATTTCCATTTGAAGAAAAAATCTATAAAAAGGAATGTATACCTGCTGTATTTATAGGACATCCCCTGGTCAAGAGGATCCATGTGTCCCTGACCAAGCAAGATTTCTTTGACAAATATGGAATAAACCATTCAGCGAGACTTATCACAATCCTTCCCGGAAGCCGGCAAAGTGAAATCAAGCGTCACCTGCCTATCCTTATTGAAGCTACAAAAAAGATTAGAAAAACATATAAGTGTCAATTCATTCTAAAACTTTCTGAAAATATTGGGAAAAAAGCCGTCCTGAAATATTTTCCTAACCATGACTTTCCTATCAAAATACTGAGTCAAGATGGTTATGAATCAATCGCCTTTAGTGACCTCATCCTTTCTGCTTGTGGCACAGCAAACATGGAATCAGCTCTTCTAGAAACTCCATTGGTCTCATTTTACCGAGTCTCTCCTCTCTCCTATTTTATAGGGAAAAAATTAATAAAAATTAAACACTTTAGTATTGTTAATATTATGGCAGGAAAAAAGGTGATCCCCGAATTAATTCAAAAAGATTTTAATCCAAAATCCATATACGATCACGTTTCCGAAATCTTTGATTCCGCTGAAGCCCGAAATAAAATGATCCTGGAATTTAAAAAAATTAAAAAAGAACTCAGCAATAAAGACGCTTCAGCAAATGCAGCTAAAGAACTGTCACAGCTTATATATAAATCCTCGACTCAATAAGACCCCAGAGTGAGTCGAAGTCAAGTCCTCGAATAGGAAGGTTAAAATAACTACAGATCCAGAATAAACTCCACTCTGTCATACAAATTTAATTCATATTTTTCAGAAAATCCGCCCTTGATTTCCAACACATATTTTGACAGAGACGCTGGAGTGTATGAAGGGCAATCCTCATTTTTACAGGGAGGCACATTTTTTTCTATATGGACTATCCTTTTATCCTTATCAAGCCAGATGATATCTATACAGAACTTCATATTTTTCATCCAAAAAGAATGAATGGCTTCCCTTTCAAATACAAAAAGCATTCCCTGATCCGGATTGAGGCCTTCGCGAAACATAAGGCCCTTTTGTCTTTCCTGATCTGTTACGGCCAGTTCTGCATAAACAACCTGTCCCTCGGGCAAAAAAATGGGGATATACTTTTCTGAGGGAAAAACAAAATGACAAAATACCAGTAATGTGATCATAAAATAACTGGAAAAACTTTTTATTTTTCTTCCCATTAAAACCTCTTTCCCATGATATTCATCCGCCTATAATATTTTTTCATAATGACTCGGCTTAATGAACTGAAACCAGCGGCACAAAGCGTACCGGGAGCAGTTTTTTCTTTTTAAGTTTTTGCTTCGACTTTTCAAATAGATAAAGGTTCTGAAAGGTCTGCCCTACTGGGATGACCATTCTGCCTCCTATTTTAATCTGTTCCTTAAGGGGTTCGGGAGTTTTAGCAGGGGATGCCGTCACAATAATGGCATCATAAGGCGCATATTCTTCCCACCCTAATGTTCCATCCCCTATTTTATATTTAATGTTGTGGTATCCTAAATCCTCGAGTACCTGTCTCGCTTTCCTACCCAAATTTTCATAAACCTCCACTGTAAAAACCTCCTGGCTTAGCTCAGCCAGTATAGCAGCCTGATATCCTGAACCTGTCCCTATTTCAAGTACTTTTTCTTTTCCTTTTAATTGAAGGCTCTCAGTCATATAGGCAACAATATAAGGTTGTGAAATAGTCTGCCCATTTCCAATGGGAAGAGGTTCGTCATCATAAGCATTTAACTTTAAATGATCCGGAACAAACTGGTGTCTTTGAACTTTTTCCATCGCTTCTAGGACCTTTTTATCCTTAATTCCCCTCACTTTAAGCTGGTTTTCCACCATCTGTTTTCGTTTCCTTTTAAAATCAATTCTGCTCATATTCGAATAGAATTTGATGATTTGATAGTAAAAATCTCTACAGCTTTAATATAATTTTTTATCAGACAAATATCAAATCAAAAAAGACTCACGAGAAAATGTTCCCTTCATTGTTCTTGAAAAAATCATGCAGATCGCTGAAAATGAAACAATCATGAAACCATCGCCTTTTTTTTATGAATAGGTCAGGTGAATATGGATATCATAAAAGGAGAGAGGTATGAGTCAATATAAAATAAATCCCTTATGGCCAGAAAGTTTGAACACTTATCCTTTAAAATCACGAAAAAGCAAAGTGAGTTATAAAGATTTTATCCAAAAATTTAAACCTGATAGATCCTTCCAAGATTTTATCAGCAGCCTGCCGGATCTGTTGGCTGGAAAAGATTTTAAGAGATTATTATTCTTGATAAATGAAGCCAAAAAAAAGAACAAACCTGTTATTTTTTCAATGGGGGCTCATTTGACAAAGGTGGGGCTTAATCCCCTAATCATAGATTTAATGGAAGAGGGCACAATCAATTCCCTAACATTGAATGGAGCTGGGATTATACATGATTTTGAAATTGCTTTTTGTGGTAAAACATCAGAAGATGTATCGACTCAAATAAAAAATGGTCATTTCGGGATGGCCAAGGAAACAGGAGAAGCTCTCAATGAAGCGATCAATTTGGGCAGTCGAGAGAATATGGGGATGGGCGAAGCCGTCGGAAAAATGATCTTCAACTCCAATTTTCCTTATAAAAAGTTAAGTCTGTTATCATCTGCCTATCAACTCAATATTCCCGTGACTGTTCATGTGGGGTTAGGGACAGATATCATCCACTTTCATCCAAATGTAAATGGAGAAGCAGTGGGAAAAACATCTCTCCGTGATTTTTTCCTTTTTTGTTCTCTCATAACACGACTCGAAGGGGGAGGAATTTATATAAATATAGGATCTGCGGTTGTTCTGCCGGAGGTTTTTCTCAAAGCTGTTTCTTATGTAAGGAATAGAGGTTATAAGTTGGATCATTTTCACACCGCTGTGTTTGATTTTAATTCTCATTACAGGCCGTTGCAGAATGTCATCAAAAGGCCTTTTAAAGAGGGAAAAGGAGAGGGGTTTTATTTTATCGGGCATCATGAGATCATGATCCCCTTGTTAGCGGCTGCCATAAGAAGCTTCAAACTGACAGATAGCTAAGATCCACAACAAGACTTCTATAGACTTTTTCAGCTTGTTCAATAGTCGAAGAAATATGACCTGATGTATCGATTAAATAGTCTGCATACTTTTTCTTTTCTTTAAGGGACATCTGAGAGTTTATTTTCTTTCTGGCTTCCTTCTCAGAAAGGCCGTCTCTTTTCATGAGGCGGTTTATTTGAATTTTTTTGCGGCAGGACACCAAAATGATTTTATCAAAGTCGTCAGTAAAACCTGCTTCTATAGTGAGCGCAGCCTCGGATATAAAGATCTGGTATTTATCTCCCTTTTTTAGTTCATTGATTAATTGTTTCCGGTGTTGGTTAACCAAGGGGTGGATCACTGAGTTAAGGAATTCACGCTCTTTTTTGTTTGAAAATATGATATCTCCGAGTTTGGAACGGTCGATTGTTTTGTCTTTGTGTAAGATTAAGCTTCCGAAATGATTCACGATTTTCGTCCAAGCCAATTTTTCTGGTTCCATAAGAACATGAGCTTCCTGGTCTGCATAGAAAAGGTAGCACCCGAGTTCTTTGAATACTCCCGCTACCACTGATTTTCCTGTGGCGATTCCTCCGGTTAAGGCAACGGTCAATATTGAATGTCTCATGAATAAAAAGACTTATTTCCTTTGTTGAGATGAAAAAATTATCTTACACTCATCAATGTTTTAAATTCGTTTGAAGTACTGTGCTTTGGGGTCAGTCAAGAAATTCATATCTTTTATCAAAACGGACCGCTACATGAGTCTTTTTTTTAGGAGCCTCTTCTTCAACTTTTTCCATTCGGACTGTAGAGCCAGAAAGTGAGAGCTTTATTTTTTTCCCTTCCGTTAACTTGGAAGGGACTTCTATCAAGAGAGTCAGCTCTGTGTCAATGGTTATTCCTGCATCCAGACCTAAATAGGCACCTCCCGAGCTTATATTTTCAATCGTTGTTTTTTCATTGAAATTTTTTCCATTAGGCAGCTTCCCTTTAACAAGGGCAGAAAGAGGCATATCTAGCCTCCACTCTCTTCTACGGTTCAGCAATAGATCTTGATTGCTGTCATTTTGTTTTTTTGATTCTGATTTCTTTGTCATAGTTTCCTCTCGAAAGTCTAAAAACTCTATCAGCCTGAACTATTCAGGTTAGAAGAGAGCTGAATTAATTGCGTACAGAGCTAGCTGCAGTCTGCTGTGGGTTCCGAGTTTTGCATAGATACTCTTTATGTGAGACCTCACTGTATTTTTACTGATAAACAGATCATCAGCTATTTCTTCATTGCTTTTTCCCTGACCTATGTGTCTCAAGACTCTGAATTCAGTAGGGGTTAACTGATCAAGTGTTTTTTCTTTCAAATCTCTTCCGACTACAGAAATAATCCGGTCCATAATACTGCTCATTTTATCTCTAGGAAGCCATATTTCTTCTTTATAAATGCTTCGGGTGGCATCTGCCAATTGCCCTGAAGGTTCATTCAAGTCAAAATAGCCTCTGACCCCTGCATTCATAAGCCCTACTATTTCTTCCTGTGGAGGAATATTTCCAATGAGCATGAGTCTGGATTTCTTCTTATCTCCAGGAATATCACTGATGGCCTTGCAGATTTCTTTGATATTCGGGAGAGGATCTGAATTAGAGAAGAGAATGACATCTGGATTTTTTGTTTTGATGGCATTTAACAGGGAATCTATGGTGCTTTTCTCTATTCCAATGACTTTGATCTCTGTGCCTTTTTCCAAGGCGTTTAATATTCCTGCCAGGATTAAATCTGAGGTGCTATAGATGAGTACATTTATTTTGTTTATTAAGGCTTTAGATTTGTTTTTTTCCATGTTCAGAATAACCTAACCCCTTAAATTAATTGATTTTATCAACATGAATTTTGGAATATCTTAACCAATCAAAATGTTTATGTCAAGATTTAGATGATAGAAATGACAGAGAGGATTAGGCTGATTTTTGGATCCTGAACTTTTTATTTAACCTAAGGTGGATATTCTGTTCATTATGATTGCTTGAATCTTTGACGGCCTTGGTGACCTCTCCGAAGATGGTCAATTCCAAAGGATGTTCAAGTACGAATGTTTTTGGGATGAGAAGAGAGGCTTTCAGCTTTGTTCCAATAGGAAGTCTTCTTTTCAGTTCAAAGACGGCTTTTTCAGAACTGATATTTTTTATGAGGGTTTCTTCCGTGAACTCTATTCCTTTTGCATCATGCCCATGAACATAAGCATTTAGGGAAAGCGAAAAACTTTCTTCTTTGATTTGGGACTTTGATTCCATATAGGAATGTGTTTTGGTCATGTTTTATTTGTATTCATCTATGATGTATTTATTTTCGAAACGAAGCGATACACGGGATTTGTAACTTTGATCCGAAATATTTTCAATAAAGATGACTTTTCCCTTGATAATCATTTTAAGATCTTTGTTTTCTTTGAGCTTAGGAGGAAGGTCAATGGTTAATCTTAATGTTGAACCGTCTTTGATAGGAGTATTCAACCAAAACGATGAACCGCTGGGGCTAATATAGGATAAAGTTGTTTTTTCTGAAAAATGATTCCCTGTCTTGTCTATTCCTTCCACTATGGTTTCAAGAGGCAGCTTAAAACCTTTTTCTTTAAGGAAGTCATCTGTTGTTCTAGCCTTATTTGTTTTTCGATTCATCATCGCTTCCTTTAATGAAAAAACTTGTGTATAAGATGCCATAACGTAATAGGGAACACAATCACCTTTATGGATGAATTTAGGGGGTGAAATTATTAACCGTGCTTTTATAACATGGGAAAAATGAAGTAAATAGGGAAAGGCAAAACGTCATTCACCATTTAAATCTTCCAATTTACCCTTTATCAGTCCTGTTGGCTTGACAAAGAATTCAACTGCCTATAGAATGACCAACAATATTCGGAGAAAAGATTGAAAGAAAAGAGCGGTTTTGTGGAAAAAATAACTTCCAAAAGTTCAGATTTTTCGAAATGGTATATAGATGTCATCCGTAAGGCTGAACTTGCTGATTATGCTCCTATGAAAGGAATGATGGTGATCAGACCTTACGGATACGCGATATGGGAGAATATTAAGGATAACCTTGATAAAAGAATCAAAGATACAGGACATCAAAACGCCTATTTTCCTCTTTTTATCCCTGAAAGCTTTTTAAAGAGAGAGATTGAACATCTGGAAGGATTTTCTCCTGAGGTTGCTTGGGTTACCCAAGGTGGAGACGACGAGCTGGAGGAAAGGCTTGCTGTTCGGCCGACATCAGAAGCCATCATCGGGTATATGTATGCCAAATGGATTAACTCATATAGAGACCTTCCCGTTCTCATAAATCAGTGGGCTAATATAGTGCGATGGGAAAAAGTGACCAGACCGTTTCTCCGCACAGCCGAATTTTTATGGCAGGAAGGCCATACAGCTCATGAAACGGCCCAAGAAGCAGAGGAAGAGACGCTCAAGATGCTTTCAGTTTATAAAGAATTTGTGGAGTCTGAATTGGCTATATCTGTTATTTCTGGGCTGAAAACAGAGAGAGAAAAATTTGCAGGAGCTTCTGCCACATATTGTGTGGAAGCCTTAATGAGTGATAGGAAATCCCTCCAAATGGGGACATCCCATTTTCTCGGCCAGCATTTTTCTAAGGTCTTTGATATAAAATTTGAGGACAGAAAACAGGAACTTCAATACGTATGGCAGACTTCTTGGGGAGTCTCTACAAGGCTGATAGGAGCCTTGATTATGGCTCATGGGGATGATTCCGGCCTCTTTTTTCCCCCGAGAGTAGCTCCTGTCCAAGTCATAATCATCCCTATTTCGATCGGCTCATGGCAGCAAGAGGTCCTTCCTGCTGCCAAAAAAATAAAACATAGATTGGAGCAGAATAGATTCAGGGTCAAAATAGATGCCAGAGATCAGTTTACCCCAGGATGGAAGTTTTCAGAATGGGAAATGAAGGGAGTTCCCTTAAGATTAGAAATAGGCCCCAGAGATATCCAGAACAACAATGTTGTTTTGGTCAGACGTGATAACAGAAAGAAAGAAATCGTAAAGCAGGAAGTGCTGGATGATAAAATTGATGAAATGTTAAATAATATCCAAAAAGCTCTGTTTAATAAATCTTTACAGTTTCGTCATGAAAACACCCACGAAATTAAAAACTATCAGGAATTTAAATCTGTCATGGAATCTGAAATGGGATTTATCAAAACTTTTTGGTGTGGAAATCCTGAATGTGAGACAAAGATCAAAGAGGACACCAAAGCCACGATAAGAGCCGTTACTTCAGAGGAGGAAAAGGGGAAGTGCGTCTATTGTGGGAAAAAAGCCAAGTATTTAGTCTATTTTGCTAAAGCCTACTAAAGTAAGCTATTCATAAAAACAGCCTGCATTCTATTAAAAAATAAAACTGATATAAAGAAACAAACTTTTTCTTTCCGCCCTACAGCAAGAAACCTAAAATCATGAAATAATGCTGAGGTTGCAGGCTGGTTTTTATGAATTATCCTGATTAGTGGAGGTCTTTAAGTTCTTGCCCAGGCTTAAATTTAATTCTCTTGCCTCTTTTGATTTTGATCTGCTTATCCTTTCGGATATCCCTTCCATAACCTGTCTTCTTAGGTACCACTTTGAGGCTGGCGAATCCCCTTATCTCAATCTTTTCGCCCTTCTTAAGGGATCCTTTCATATAATCTAATATAGAGTCAACAATCATCAAGGATTCACTCCGATTAAATCCTCCTTTTTCTTCAACATTTTGAACAATATCCTTTTTAATCATTGACTCACCTGGTCTCCTTTTTTATTCCATAATTAAATAACGAATATAAAATGTCAAGACAAATTATTGACTTGCTCAAATTACCTTTCTATAATAATAGAAAAGTGAAAAAACTTCTTTCTACCCTGAGCATTCTTGTTGTATTAACAACCTTATCCTATCCTTCTATTCTGAAAATTACCGTCGACGCACCCATCCATCCGGTTACTTCTGAATACATCAGGAAATCCATACACAAAGCTGAAATTGAAAATGCAAACCTGCTGATCTTAAAACTTAATACGCCGGGCGGACTTGACACATCCATGCGAGAAATCATAGAAAAAATTCTTGACTCTAAAGTCCCTGTCGTTACTTTTGTGAGTCCCAGCGGCGCTCGAGCGGCCTCTGCGGGTTTCTTTATTGGAGTTTCAAGCGACATCTTTGTGATGGCGCCTGGAACCAACACAGGAGCGGCTCATCCAGTAGGAATTTCTATGACCGGACAATCCATGGATGAAACCATGGCCGAAAAAGTAACCCAGGATGCGGTTTCTTATATAAAAAGTATCGCTGAAAAAAGAGGAAGAAACGTCTCCATGGCTGAAGATGCCGTCCGCAAAAGCCTTTCCTACACAGAACAAGAAGCCTATAAAGGAAACCTCATTGATCTGATAGCCAAAGACGAAACAGAGATCGTTAATCAACTAAACGGGAAACAAATCAAAAGATTTGACGGATCTCAAATAACCCTGTCTTTAGAAAAAGAAGAAATCATAGACCTCCCCATGTCCTCAAGACAAAAATTTTTACTGACTATTTCAAATCCTAATCTGGCTTACATCTTACTCATGCTTGGTCTTTTAGGGCTTTATTTTGAGCTCTCAAATCCCGGAGCCATTCTTCCTGGAGTTCTGGGTGGAATATGCCTGCTTTTAGCGATATTCTCATTCCAGATTCTCCCCATAAATTATGTGGGACTGCTTCTGATTTTATTAGCCATAGGTTTGTTCATCTTAGAGATAAAGATTCAGAGTTATGGTATCCTTTCTGTAGGAGGTATCATCGCCATGCTTATAGGTTCAATAATGCTCATCAATGCCCCAATCCCTGAATTGCGTCCCAGTCTCAGCTTTATAATCCCCATTGCTCTTGGTCTTTCCCTCATCTTTATTTTCCTGATCTTTATTACTGTGCGGGCCCATATGAAAAAAGTATATACGGGAAAAGAAGCACTTATTGGGCAAATTGGCACCGCTTCGAGCCATGTAAATCCTGAAGGGAAAGTATTCGTATTGGGTGAAATATGGAATGCTGAATCGTCCGAAAACATTCCCAAAGGATCCAAAGTGAAAATTATTGAAGTATTGGATAATCTAAAAATTAAAGTAACTCAAATAAAAAACGAGGATTTAAAGGAGGGTTAAAATGTTAACGTTTCCAGTCATCGTCGGTGCAATTGTTCTACTTTATTTACTGAATGCCATAAAAATACTTAAGGAATATGAAAGAGGCGTTATTTTCCGATTGGGTCGTGTTCTCTCTAAACCAAAAGGGCCAGGATTGATCTTGGTATTCCCCCCTATTGACAAAATGGTTAGAGTCAGCCTTCGTATCGTGACCATGGACATTCCTGCCCAAGATATCGTCACTAAAGACAATGTATCTGTCAAAGTCAATGCCGTGGTGTATTTCAGGGTTATGGATGCCCAAAAAGCAATCCTAGCTGTCCAAGATTATCTGTTCGCAACTTCTCAGCTCGCTCAGACGACTCTCCGCAGTGTGTTAGGAGAAAGCGAGCTTGATGAAATTCTTGCTGAAAGGGAAAAGTTGAACACTCAGCTTCAAGAAATCCTAGATAAACACACAGATCCCTGGGGCATTAAAGTCCAACTCGTTGAAACAAAGCATGTGGACCTGCCTGAAAATATGATCCGAGCCATTGCCAGACAGGCAGAAGCTGAACGTGAAAGAAGAGCTAAAGTCATTCATGCAGAGGGAGAATTTCAAGCCTCAGATAAACTTAAAAAAGCCGCTGATATTATATCCACAAATCCCCAGGCCCTGCAGCTTAGATTTCTAAGCACTCTTTCAGAAATCGCGACTGAGAAAAACTCAACCATCGTCTTCCCTCTGCCCTTGGACCTCATCCAAGCTTTCATGGCAAGCAAAGAAAAAGAAAAGAAATAAAGCAAAATGCGAAATAAGGATTACCGTGAACTCCAAATATCCAGTTCTATGCTGGCTTTTGTGTTTATAGCCATCATCATTTTGGGCATTGTCATCTTTCTGTTAGGGGTCTCCGTAGGGAAAAAACAGGCCTCTATAACCCAAAAGACTCAATTCGCTTCGGCCCCCATTGAGCAAATCCAAGAAGAAAAACCTGTCAATAAAGCACAAGATGAAGACAAAATTAACCAGGAAATTGCCTCTCACATAAAAAACGAAAATAAAATCGAAGAGCCCGCTAAAAAAGCTGAGAAAATATCTCCTTCCACCCGGAATGCCTATTACATTCAAATAGGGGCCTATTCAGACCAAAAAGCTGCTTCAAAAATAGCTCAAAAATATACCCATATGGGATTTCAAGCTCTTGTTATAGAACCTCTCCCAACAGACCGCAAAACAATCTATCGAGTCAGAATAGGAGGATATGAAACCAGAGAAGAAGCCGAAGAAGCCATGGAAAAACTTATGGAAGAAGAAAACAAGAAAAGAAGTGATTATTTTATAATCAGAGGTTCAATGTAATCGAAAGGCCTAATAAGAGAGAAATCTATTGAAAATCCGGATTCCGGATGGCCTTCTTGCTGCATCAAGCGGAGTGATGACAGCACTGGCTTTCCCAAAAACGGAATATTTTTACCTAGGCTGGATTTCCCTCATCCCATTGATTTTTTTACTTTTAAAATCCAATCCAAAAAGAGGGTTTTTTTTAGGAATGATATCTGGATTCTGTTTCTATGCTGTGCTTCTCTACTGGATTCCAGCTGTTCCCATTCATTATGGGGGACTTTCCTTAGGACTAAGCCTATTGATATACATCCTCCTTTCACTTTTCCTTGCGCTTTTTTGGGCATTTTTTGCTTTTATGGTATCCACTTTTTCATCTTATATCCCAAAGGCAGTCTTTATCCTTATCCCCTTCCTCTGGATATCCATGGAATTCCTGATGAACTATCTATTCACGGGTTTCCCCTGGGGCTTGTTGGGAGCAAGCCAGTATAAAAATATCTATTTTATCCAGTTTGCATCTTTAACAGGCGTCTATGGACTTTCTTTTATCATGGTCCTTTTCCAAAGCGGACTGATTTTCTCAACTCAAACAAAACAAAAGCCTGTTTTTATTCTTTTGTCATTATTTCTGGTTCTAACATTCCATTTAGGGGGTTTTCTTGCCCTAGAAAAGGTCGTTCCATCTGAAGAAACATTCAAAGCCGCCCTTATACAGGGAAACACACCAGCCAGCACAAATTTTTCTGCACAATCCTATGAAAAAACCACCAAGATGTTCCAAAAACACCTCCATCTCAGTAACCAGGCTTATAAAAATGGAGCTGAATTGATTATTTGGCCTGAATTATCCGTCCCACTCTGTTTCTCCTGCCCATTCCAGCCCTATATCGAATTTTCCGATCAGCTTTTCCAATTTTCACAGAAGACCGGCTGCACCCTGTTGGTGGGGACAAGCGAGATATCTGACATCCAAAACCAAACCTTCTTTTATAATGCAGCTGTCTGTTTGAAGCCAGACCTTTCTCTTTCTTCTTATTATAAAATGCACCTGGTCCCTTTTGGTGAATACACCCCCTACCAAAAAATATTCTCATTTATTTCTAAATTTACCCACGCCGTAGGCGACTTAACCCCTGGGGAAAAACACAAACTCCATAAATTCAAAGAAATTCCCTTCGGATCTCCGATTTGCTATGAAATCATATTCCCCTCTCTGGTGAGAAAATTCTCCAAAATGGGAGCGGAATTCCTGGTAACCATCACCAATGATGGCTGGTATGGAACCAGCGCTGCCCCCTATCAACACTTTGCTTTAGCTGTCTTGAGGGCAGTGGAAAACCGGAGATATCTACTGAGAGCAGCAACAACGGGAATCAGCGGAGCTATTGATCCATATGGCCGGATCATTGTGAAATCAGAACTCCACACCGCGACATTTATCAATACCGATATAACCCCAAAGAACTCCCTGACTTTCTATTCAAAATACGGCGATATTCTTCCTTACAGCGGGTTGACTTTATCTATGGCATTTCTTATTCTTTTATTGGTAAAAAAGAAAAATGAAAGAAAAAGAAGGACCCAAGTCAAAAGAAACCATAGCTGACCTTAGATCTATCGCTGAAAGCTTGACGGAAAAATTTAAAAATTTAAGAGGGTATCTTTGACCCAGAACATAAAAAAGATAGAATAAAAATTCTTGATCAACAGCTATCTTCCCCTGAAGTATGGAAGAATCAAGAAAAAATCAAATCACTCCAACAGGAAAAGAAAAAATTAGAAGACAGCTTTAATTCATTTGAAAAAATAAAAGAAACCAAAGAAGAAATTGAAGTCCTTCTAGAGCTGGGTTCAGAAGGAGAGGATATCTCCTCTGAGCTGAATAAAGCCATCGACCATTTCAGAACTCTCTTGGATGAAGCTGAATTAGAAACGCTTTTTTATGAAAAAGATGATTCAAGAAATGCGATCCTTACGATTCATCCCGGAGCTGGAGGCACAGAATCTCAGGACTGGGCTGAAATGCTTTTGAGGATGTATCTCAGATATGCAGAGAGGAGAAATTTTGAGACAAAGATTCTTGACCTTCAGCAGGGTGATGAAGCGGGTTTGAAAAGTGTGACCCTCCAGGTTCAAGGAGACTATGCTTATGGTATCTTCAGCCAAGAATCAGGCGTGCACAGACTTGTTCGGATCTCTCCGTTTGATTCCAACAAAAGGCGGCACACTTCCTTTGCTGCAGTTTTTGCATATCCGGAAATAGACCAAGATATAGAAATCAATGTTTCTCCAGATGAAATAAGAGTGGACACATACAGATCTTCTGGACGGGGTGGTCAGCATGTCAATGTAACGGACTCCGCTGTAAGAATCACTCATCTTGAAACAGGAATTGTGGTTCAATGCCAAAACGAAAGGTCGCAACATAAAAACAAAGCCTCAGCTATGAAAGTCCTTAAATCAAGATTATATGAATTGGAAAAAAGGAAAAAAAACGAAAAACTAGAAAAATTGGAAGACACTAAATCCGATATTGCCTGGGGAAATCAGATCCGTTCTTATGTTCTCCATCCTTACAAGATGATTAAAGACCTCCGGACAAATGTTGAAACCAGTGATACAGAAAGTGTTTTGGATGGAGATCTGGACGATTTTATCAAAGCAAGCCTGATTCAAAGAAAAGAACAACAAGAATGAAATTCAGGTATGGCTTGTGCTCCCTTCAGATTTTTAACGCCATTCTTCTTCGTTTTTGGATTGCTCCCAAAGGGCTTCCATCTCATCAAGACTTACCCTCTCGATATCCATTCCTCTCTCCTGTAATTTCTTCTCAATATAATGAAATCTCTTCATGAATTTTTGGTTTGCTTTTTTCAATGCCAGCTCAGGGTTTACTTTCAAATGGCGTGATACATTTGAAACAGCGAACAACAGGTCCCCTATCTCCTCAAAAATTTTATTTTTATCTTTTGAGGCCATGGCTCTCTCGACTTCTTTGATTTCCTCCTTGACTTTTATTAAGGCATCTTCACTTTTTTCCCAGTCAAAGCCAACATGGGATGCCCTTTTCCCGATAAAAAAAGATTCCGAAAGAGCATGTGGAGAATGTTTCATGGTCATGAGTTCTTTACATTTTTTCCATGTTTTTCTTAGACTGCCCATTCATATCTCCTTGAATATATTCAGGTATTATTGTATTATTTTTTCTGGTCTAAAAGTAAAGGCCAGTATTATCCTGGATTATTCATGATTTGATTTTGTTTCAGACGCTAGGTTAGGTTATTTAACACTAAGAAAACAGTTTTTTCAATAAAATGGACGGAAAAAAAACAAAAAGAGAACCACTTCCTCCCCTTGATTTTAGCTCCATCATGCTTCCCTTTCACACTCAAGCCATGATTAAATTGGGGCAGATTGTGGATCCTTTCACCAAAAAAGAAACCATAAATCTTGAACTGGCGAAAAGACTCATCGATATTCTTGACCTTCTGAAAATAAAAACTCAAGGAAATCTAAACAGAGACGAAGAAGAATTGTTAAATCAAAGCTTATATCAGTTAAAAAGACTCTACCTGGAAAAAAGCGAAGACAATAAATCCTGATCACATGCAAATCTATGAAAATTTTTCAGAACTTCCGGACTTTAAAAAAAACACTGCTGTAGCTATTGGAAACTTTGATGGAGTCCATCTGGGACACAAAAAAATCTTAAAATATTTGGTTACATCAGCAAAAAAGAATAACCTACACTCAGTCGTCCTTACGTTTTCCCCCCATCCTGGGAAGTTCTTTAAAAAAGATAAATTTTTCCTTATCCAACCCCCTAAAGAAAAAATTAACATGTTGAGTCAGTTTTCTATAGACATCGCAGTCACGGCTCCTTTTAACAAAAATTTCTCAGAGCTTTCCCCCTCCCAATTTGTTCAAAATATCCTTCTGAATTTACTTCATGCCAAGATTATAGTGGTCGGGCGCAACTTCAAGTTTGGGAAAAATCGCGAAGGAAATGACCTTACCCTCCAAAAAATTGCAAGACAGCACAACCTTTCACACCATTCCATTCCACAGGTCTCCCTGCAAGGAGAAGTTATAAGCAGCAGTAAAATACGCATTCTTCTCCAGGAAGGAAAAATAGAAAAGGCAAATATGTTTTTAGGCCACCCCTATAAAATAACAGGAAAAGTCGTTAAAGGCAGCTCAAGAGGGAGGAACATAGGATTTCCTACAGCCAATCTGGTTCCAGATAATGATATTATCCCTACGGGTGTTTTTATAACAGAATCCATCATAGGATCCCAAAAATTCCCTTCAGTCACAAATATCGGATACTGCCCTACTTACCCTAAAGATAAAACAAATATAGAATCTTTTATCATGAACCTTCAAACTGATTTATATGGGAAAAACATGGGATTACTCCTTTTTAAAAAAATAAGAGATGAGCGAAAATTTGATTCTCCTGAAATGCTTCAAAAACAGATTCGAAAAGATATAGCCGCTGCCGAACACTACTTTGAAAAATAGGTACACAATACCGTTTTGCCTCTATGAGTCTATGGGGCCCTCCTCACACCTTAAACCTGACCTATTCATAAAAAAATGGAAATGTTTTCATGATTCATTTTCATGGTCTTCGCCTCGCATCCGCAGCCACCCCCACTCGTGAATAATCCCGGTAAACTTTTCAAATGAATATTCTTGACTTTTTGTACAAGTTGTTGCATCTTCATAAGAAATTGAGGCTATTCACAAAAAAGGCATTGTATATAATAAACAAGTAAAGCGAAAATTGTCTTGCCTTTATAGATCAATAACAGTAAAAGATGCTTTCACCTGAAAAGGAGAAAAGATGAAGGAAAAAATTAAAGCCAGAGTCATGGACTCTAGAAAAATCAAGAGAGCCTTTAACAGGATGGCCACCGAGATCACAGAGAAAAATCGAGATCTGAACAATCTGGTTATTATTGGAATTCGAACAAGAGGTGTCCACATTGCCAAAAGGATTGCTAAGCTGATCAAGGAATATGAGAATATTGAAGTTCCTGTGGGTATCCTTGACATAACCTTATATAGGGATGACTTTTCTGAACTTGAAGAAAAACATATCGTAAAAAAAACAGAAATAAATTTTTCCATTGAAAACAAAGATGTTCTCTTAGTTGATGATGTGCTTTTCACGGGCAGGACCATCCGAGCAGCCATGGACAGCCTGATTGATCTCGGCCGCCCCAAAACCATTCAACTTCTTGTCCTTATAGACAGAGGACATAAGGAGCTTCCCATAAGAGCAGATTACACAGGAAAATCACTTCCCACTTCAAGAAGAGAACAAGTTAAAGTCCAGCTCAAAGAAATTGACCGTAAAGATGAAGTGCTGATAACAGAGCCAGGAGGAATCGGATAGGAGAAAAAATTGAGCTTTAACAAAAAACACCTTTTAGGCATCCAAGATCTGACAAAATCTGAAATCCTCACTATTCTTGATACCGCAGAATCCCTTAAAGAAATCTCAAAAAGAGAAGTCAAGAAAGTTCCTGCTCTAAGAGGAAAAACAATTGTTAACCTATTTTTCGAACCGAGCACAAGAACAAAAAGTTCATTTGAAATGGCTGCAAAGAGGTTGAGTGCAGATATCTCAAGCTTTACAAAAATATCCAGCAGTACAGTCAAAGGAGAAACACTCAAGGATACTGTTCTGAACCTAGAAGCTATGCAGACAGATGCTTTGGTTATCAGACATTCTTCTTCAGGAGCCGCTCATTTCTTAAGCACATTCTGCAAATCACACATCATCAATGCAGGCGATGGAAGCCACGAACACCCCACCCAAGCGCTGCTGGATGCCTTCACCATAAGAGAAGAAAAAAAGAAATTTACGGGTTTGAGAGTGGTGATAGCCGGAGACATTCTGCACAGTCGGGTCGCCCGTTCAAATATATTCCTTCTAAAAAAAATGGGCGCTGACGTGGTCCTGGTAGGACCTCCCTCTCTGGTTCCACCCAAAATGGCTCAGCTGGGAGCCAAAATTGATTACAATATGGATAGGGCCGTTAAAAATGCTGATGTCATTATGATGCTGAGAATTCAACTGGAAAGACAGCAGAAAAATTTTTTCCCAACTATCCGAGAATACAGGAATCTGTTTAGTCTGAGCCCAAAAAGATTTGAATTAGCAGACAAAAACGCTATTATCATGCATCCTGGCCCCATAAACAGAGATGTTGAAATCTCAACCAAACTAGCAGATTCCTTAAAGTCGGTTATACTTAAACAGGTTGAAAACGGAATTGCCGTGAGAATGGCAGTCCTTTATCTACTACTGGGAGGAAAAGAACGTGACTTTACTGATTAAAAACGGACATCTCATCGATCCTTCATCTGGGATAGATAAAATAACGGATATTTTAATAAAAAACAAAAAGATATTTGAAATAAAAGAAAACATTAAATCTGATAACGAAAAAATAATTGATGCCTCTGGGTTGATCATCACCCCAGGACTCATAGATATGCACGTTCATTTAAGAGAGCCTGGACAGGAGCATAAAGAGACCATAAAAACAGGTTCCCAAGCTGCGGCGGCCGGAGGCTTCACTTCTATTGCCTGCATGCCAAACACATCTCCTGTAAATGACCATTCAGGGGTGACCAAATATATCATTTCTAAAGCTAAGAAAATTGCTTCTGTCAATATATTCCCCATCGCAGCCCTCAGCATTGGACAGAAAGGTAAATCACTCACAGAAATAGCGGATTTAATTGATGCAGGAGCGGTTGCTTTCTCTGACGACGGAATGCCTGTTTACAACAGTCAGCTGATGCGGCGAGCTTTAGAATACGCCAAAGAAATGAATACTCTTATCATTGATCACTGTGAAGATCTTGATTTAAGCTCCAATGGGGTTATGAATGAAGGTTATTACTCCTATCTTCTAGGTCTCAATGGAATCCCTGATTACTCTGAAGAAGTCATGGTAGCGCGTAACATCATATTAGCAGAAAAAACAAATTCCAGAATTCATCTCGCTCATATGAGCACTAAAGGCTCGGTTGAACTGATCCGAGCAGCCAAAAAAAAAGGAGTGGCTGTGACTTCAGAAGTGACCCCACACCACCTTTTTCTAGATGATTCCATGCTCACTGATTACAGTACTCATTTGAAAGTCAATCCTCCTATAAGATCCAAGGAAGACAATGAAAGCCTCATAGAAGCTGCTGCACAGGGGATCATTGATGTCTTTGCTACAGATCATGCCCCTCATTCCCCAGACGAAAAAGAAGTCGAATTCAATGAAGCCCCATTTGGGATCAATGGACTGGAAACGGCTGTCTCTCTAATTCTCGATAAACTCGTCAATAAAAAAATCATCTCCCTAAACAGATTTACTGAAATGTTTTCATGCAATCCTGCTAAAATCCTGAATTTGAAAAATAAAGGGAAAATAGAGATTGGAGCTGACGCAGATCTCACCATCATCGATACCGAAAAGAAAATCACCGTCGATGTGAATAAATTTCTATCAAAAAGCCGGAATAACCCTTTTCACAACTGGAAATTAAAAGGAGCCCCGGTTATGACTATTGTAGGAGGAAAAGTCATTTATTCCTCACTGAACCCCGTAAAATAACTTTTTTTCTGAGGCCTAAAAGACTGGGATATCATGGATCAAAATCTAAAAAGATTAGAAAAACGAATTGGCCATGAATTTAAAAATAAAGATTTACTGATCCAATCTCTCACTCATAGATCACATGCTTATGAAAGTCATGAAGAAATACAAGATAATGAGGTGCTCGAATTTTTAGGAGATTCTGTTTTAGGATTTATCTTATGTGACTTTTTGGTCAAAAACTTTCAAGGACTCTCCGAAGGTGAATTGTCAAAATTGAAATCCACGGCAGCCAGCACAAACGCCCTATCGCTCTTTGCAAAAGAAATCAAACTGCATAAGGAAATTATGCTGGGAAAAGGAGAGGTGAAAAGCGGGGGAAGAAAGAAAAAAACCATCTTAGCAGGAGTATTTGAAGCGCTTATTGCCGCTCTGTATCTGGACGGAGGAATTCATGCAGCTCAACGCCTTCTTGAAAAACATTTCCAGAATTTTTTTAAGAAGATAGGCATGGACAATTTCTTAATCAATAATTATAAATCAGCACTTCAAGAACACCTTCAGAGAGCCAATCTACCTAAACCCATCTACAAAACAGTCAAAACTAAAGGACCTGAACACAATAAAAAATTTATAGTTGAAGTGTTCTCTCAACAGCAATGCCTAGGAAAGGCCACAGGATTATCAAGAAAGGAAGCTGAGCAAAAGGCAGCTCAAAAAGCCATGAAAAATCTTCTAAATAAAAAAATAAAATCATTGACCTCTGATACTTTTATTTTGAAGATAAAAGATGATTGATTCATACAGATTCGGCCGTATGGTTATTGATGGGAAAACCTATACAAAGGATCTAATTATCTATCCAGACATAATCAAATCCCCTTGGTGGAGAGAGGCGGGTCACTTTTTGGCTCTCAATGACATCAAAGATGTTTTAGCCAATAATCCAGAAACACTCATTATTGGAACGGGTTATTGGGGGCTTATGAAAGTTGAAGATGAGGTTAAAAAACAAGCCAAAAAGAAAGGAATCCAGCTTATTATTCAAAACAGCAAAAAAGCCGTGCAGACATTTAACAACATACACTCTCAAGGCAGAGTTTTTGCCGCTTTTCATATCACCTGCTAAATTTTTTTTTATCATAAAATCATTTTATATCTAATAGATGAAATTTTTTTGAGTATAAATGCAGGTAGCTTTTATGAATAACTAAAATTAAAGTCAGCTTCCTCTCTAATCATCACAACCCCACAGCTTTGTGAAATTTGGATGTTTATGAAGCGACATTAAAGATTTAGCCTTCGGAGGACTGTATTTGAGGGAACTCAGCGGAGCTGAGCTTTGAGCATGTCTGACCCACGGACGGGGGGGAGTTGCGCAGAAGCCGAGAATACAGTACGAAGAATGGCGTTAAAAATCTTTAGTGAGCATAATAAACATCCAAATTTCACCCTACTCCTTGCCCATGAACGCAGCCATGAACTTCATCCCAGGAATATTGTCAAAAACAATTTTGATTATAGCGGCTATAGGCACAGCCAAAATCATTCCCGGAAGACCCCACAACCATCCCCAGAAAAAAAGAAAAAACAGAACAACTAAAGGACTAAGCCCTAATCCATGGCCCATAAGTCGGGGTTCAATAATATTAGCCATGATAAGCTCTATCGCCGTAAGCATAATGAGAATCCAAAAAGCAGGCCATAATGTCTCAAATTGGAACACCGCAATAGTCACAGGAAGAGCCGTGGTAATAAAAGAACCTATATTGGGAATATAATTGAGGAGGAAAGCCAAAAATCCAAATATTATGGCAAAATCCACTCCAAAAGAGATCAGCACAATGAAAGCAAAAACTCCCGTAAAAAAACTCACAATGGTTTTTATGACAAGATACTTTTGAACTTGTTTGTCAATATTATAGATGACGCTATTGGCTTTTTCAGCTCTTTTTTTATCAAGATATTTTTGGATTTTTTGTTTAATCTTTCCTCTTCCCGCTAAAATAAAAATAAGAAATATTAAGACTAAAAAGAGGTTTGACATAAAAGATAAAAATGGTCCTAAAGAAGAACCTAAAATTTTCCCCATCCTGTTGAGATCAAACTCTCCGGCCCAATCAGTTGTCTCAATTTTTAATTGAGGAAGATTGAGCTTTTCGAAAAGAGACGTCAGAATATCATTCATCTTTTCCCCATATTTAGGGAACTCCGCAGCAAATGTTTTGCCTGTTGAATAAAAAAGAGAACCCAATAAATAGAGAATAAAAAAGGTAAAAAGAAGAATAAAAATAATAGAGATGATTCTGGGTATTTTGATCTTAGTCAGAAAGTCCAGCACAGGATACAGTATAAACGAGAGAAAAACCGCAAGGAAGAAAGGAAATAAGACCGGCTTCGCCAGTCTTAACACCACTCCTCCTATAAAGATAACAATAATGACTAAAGATGCTGTGGCTACTTTATTATCTTTCATTGATCGCCCCTAGAATCATCCCTATTATAAAAAAATATATCCATATAATAAACCTGAACTATTCATAAAAAATGGCGATGTTTTCATTATTTTTTTCATTTCAGCCATAGACAAAATTTTTTCGAGAACAATTATCTGAATACTTTCTTTTTTTTATTTTATCACACCACACCTGATAGTTAAATCCTTTAAAAAATCACTCAAAATATTATTGACATCATCATTCAACTACAAATAAAATGATATAAAAAAAGAAATACAATGAAAGTCCTTATTGCTGAAGACGATGTGATATCTTCCAGAGCTATTGAGACCTATATGAACCAATGGGGATATGAGACCACAGTCATTAATAATGGAGAAGAGGCCTGGCAAGCCTTTCAAACCAATCTCCAAAATATATACAACCAAGAAGAAAAGTCCTTTCGTATCGCAATCCTGGATTGGGAAATGCCCGGCATGAATGGAATCGATCTCTGTAAAAAAATACGCCGTTTATCCAAACAGGAAAAAGAAATTTATGTCTATATCATATTATTAACGGGTAAAAACAGTCAGGAAGAAATTATAAAAGGCTTATCATCAGGAGCTGATGATTATATCACCAAGCCTTTTGACACTATGGAGCTGAGAGTCAGACTAAAAAATGCAGAAAGGATCATCCTGACACAGGACAGGGAGCGCCTGCGCGCAACCACTGATAATCTGACTCAAATATGGAGCCGAAACAAGATTTTGGAATTTCTAAAAGAAGAAGTAGAAAGAGAGGGAAGATATGGAGAAATAGTAGGACTGATCATGATTGACATCGACTTTTTCAAAAAAATAAATGATAACTATGGACATCCAGTGGGTGATCAAGTGTTAAGAAAAGTTGCAGATAGATTGCAAAACTCAATGAGAAGGTATGATAAAATCGGACGTTATGGAGGAGACGAATTTATCGCTGTCTTCCCGAGATGTGGACATGAACAAGTAAAATCAGTTGCTGAAAGACTCAGGAAATCTATTTGCAGGAAAAAAATAAACACGGACACCGGTCCTATGAAAATAACAGTAAGCATAGGAGGAACATGTTCCCAAAACCACCCCTCTATATCAAGTGAAGAACTGATTAAGATCAGCGATAAAGCCTTAATATTGGCAAAGAAGAAGGGGCGGAACAACTCCATGACTCTCCCTCTGTGAACAAAATCAAAAATCTAAAAATGAGTGCCATGAAGGCTAGAAACAAAAAAAGCCCTATTGACCTAACGGATGTTTTGAGAAGAATCGGAAACGATAGGGAGTTTCTCTATGAACTTCTAGAAATGTACATAAATGACTTCCCAGCTAAAATTAAAGCCCTAAAGAAATCAATTATTGACAGAAATTTCAGAAAGGTTCAGGAGATAGGACATTATTTAAAAGGCTCTTCAGCTAATTTAAGTCTGACCTTCCTTGAAAATATATCCTTTGTTTTGGAATGTGCAGGGAAAGAAAAAGATATAGAAAAAGCTGAAAAAGCACTCCAAAATTTAAACAAAGAATTCGACAATCTAAATCAGTTCATTATCAAGGAAAAACAGGACTGATGTGTCCCAGATTCTCTATCAGGCGAACAAGATATTCCTGACCTTTATCTATAAAGGAATCCTTGATTCCCATCACTCCACAGATATATTTTCCCTTCCTGACTAAAAATATATTCTCATAATAAGCATCTTTTATATGGAATCCAGAGGGCGTCTCCCTAATTTCCTGGTCCTTTTTAGCCTCAATATATTTCCCAATCATCTGCTCTGCATTCTTTTCATCTGTTCCAACTATAAGAAAACAGATGAACTCACCCTCCTCTATTCGGTATTCTGCTGTATAACCGGAGTGAAGGAAATCATATCCTAAAAAATTATTTAAAATAAATCTTTCTGAGTTTGCTGTCAATCCTTGTTCTGGAAATATTTCTATTTCAGCAGGAAAGCAATGCTCTCCGGGCACCTTTTCGGATATCTTTTTTGAAAAATCCTTCAAAGAATCATCTGTTTTTTCACCGCATCCAAATGACATCAATTTGACATAATACCTCCCTGCTAGAAAATTCAGAGATCCCTGTTCTAAATACCCTTGAGTTCCTACAGAAATGAAATGACTGTCAGGATACCTTTCAGAGCTATAAATACCAAATGAATTTTTTTCATTTCCCATGTCGTAAATTTCTAAAACCACATCACAATTCTTATTCTTCATCTTGTACTCAGCCACAATAAGTTCATTGAATTCATAGGAAATATAACTTTCTGCCGCTCCATTTATGTATTCAAAAAGGTTCTCTGGGTGATAAATTTGCACAGACTCAGCAATAACCCAGGATTCAAATTCAGGCAGCAGATTTTCCAGTTGACTCTCCTGTTCCCCGTATAGGGCAATAAACAAGAGGAAAAACATCAAAAACGATGCGCACAGAGCGCCCTTGAAATGGTTTCTTTTTAAATTCATATCATTTCTCCAAATAAATCGGCAATGAAAATATCGCCATTTTTTTATGAATAGCTCAGGTTAATATTGGCACAAATTCCGTAGCTCTTCAAGTTTATAAAAAAATGAATCATAAATCGTGAATCCTAATCAATGATGAAACCACCAGTCAATTGACATAAACCCTGATTCGTTGTAACTTTTAAAGTGAATTATGTCTAAAGTGATTGTCGTTAGAACTAAAAATATTTATAACTCTTCTAAAGATATAAACTCAGAAAAAATTAAAAATTTATACCAAAGAGGCTTTTATCTCTTAACTGGATTGAGAGACACCCGAGACAGTATTCATGCTCTTTTCAATACAAAAACTAAAATCGGGATAAAAATAAACACCATTTCTGGGAAAAGCCTTTCCACACGACCCAAAGTATCTCTATCCCTCGCCCATTATCTCATTGAAGGAGGATTCAAGGAAGAAAATATCATCATATGGGACAGAACCAACTGGGAACTCAAAAATGCTTATTATAAGCTGAACATGAACCAAAGAGGTATAAAAATCTTTGGAACTGATTCCAATACCATCGGTTACAACAGTGATTTGACCATTCATCGAAGCATAGGAAGCCGGTTTTCCTTAATCCAATCTGATATTATCTCCCAATCCATCAGCCTGGCTTTACTGAAAGACCATGGACTGGCAGGAATTACGGCAGGAATGAAAAATTATTACGGCTCCATACACAATCCAAATAAATATCATGATTTCAACTGCAATCCTTTCGTTGCCGATCTATTCGACACCGCCCCTATTCGCACAAAACATAAACTCACTATCATTGATGCCTTGACTGTCCAATTCCATAAAGGGCCCGCCTATCATGCCAAATGGGCTGAGAACTATGGTGCCCTGATCATGAGCACAGACCCTGTTGCAGCTGATTTGTTAGGGTGGCATATTATTGAAGAACTCAGAAAAAAACATGGTCTGCCTTCCTTAAAAGAGGAACGAAGAGAGCCCATATATATAAAAACCGCAGAGCAGTTAGGGTTGGGCTCTGCAGACCTAGAAAATATCCATCTATTGAAAGAAGATATCTAATGAAAAGAAGAAACTTTCTAAAATTTTCTGCAGCGGTCGGGCTCACTCCCAAAAAAAATCTTCTTCCTTTAACCTCTGACCTTTATACGCTCTCTGCTGAGCCCAATCTTTCAAAGGTGGAGGCCAGATATTACAAAAAGCTTCCAGATAGAGAGATCCAATGCCATCTCTGCCCCCGCAATTGCATATTAGGGGACAAAGAAAGAGGCTACTGTGGAGTGAGAGAAAATAGAGAAGGCACTTACTACACCTTGGTCTATGGAAAAGCTGCCGCTGTTCATGTGGATCCCATTGAAAAAAAACCTTTCTTTCATTTTCTTCCAAAAACCATGGCCCTATCCATAGCGACTGCAGGGTGCAATGTAAACTGCAAATTCTGCCAGAACTGGGAAATTTCCCAGGTGAGGCCTGAACAAATCAAACACGCTGACCTCCCGCCTGAAGCTGTCGTCAGAACAGCACAAAAATACAACTGTCCAAGCATCGCTTACACCTATTCTGAACCAATCATATTTTTTGAATATATGTACGATACCTCACTAGAAGCCAGAAAAAAAGGAATCAAAAATTTAGTTGTGACAGGTGCTCATGTCAATCCAGAACCTTTTAAAGACCTCCTGGAAGTGGTGGACGGAGTGAAGATAGACCTTAAAGCCTTTAGTCAGGATTTTTACACCGAATATGTCAGAGGTGAACTCCAGCCAGTGCTTGATGCTATCGTCGCCGCTTCTCAAAGCCGAGTTTGGTTGGAAATTGTTTATCTTGTCATTCCCACTTTAAACGATAGGGCTTCAGAAATACGCCAGATGTGCCGCTGGATCAAAAATGAAATTGGACTCGATGTCCCTCTTCACTTCTCTCGATTCTATCCTGCCTATCTTTTAAAAAATCTTCCCCCGACTCCTATCTCCACATTGGTAAAACTCAGAAACATCGCCCTAGAGGAAGGTCTCCACTATGTCTATATAGGCAATGTTCCGGGACAGGAAGGAGAGAATACTTTTTGCCCTCATTGCGGCAAAATCGTAATAAAAAGAACAGGTTATCTTATAGAAAAAATAAACATAAAAAAAGGAAAATGCGCATTCTGCGGCCATGAAATCCCAGGATTTTGGTCTTAATTTTTTGAACAAGCAATAACAGCCTCCCAAATGAAATCTCATCAGACCATAAAAAATATCGAAATTAAAACCAAGCCGATCCAACTCATTCCACCTTTTATTCTTGGATTTCTGGCTCTTTCCATTCAAATCCTTATCCTTAGAGAGTTTTCAGTATTATTTGCCGGGAATGAAATCACATTTGGAATCATGCTGGGGGCCTGGCTTTTGTGGACAGGGATCGGCAGCTTGTCAGGCACTTTTCTTAAATTTACCCTTTCTAAACTCTCAGGTCTTTACTACATCGTGATACTTGTTTTTCCATTTTGTTTTTTTGGATTGAGGATCATTCGATTCGTATTCAAAACGTCTCCTGGTGAGATCATGGGGCTCCTGCCTATGATTCTCTCTGCTTTATTTATTTCTGTATTCATATGTTATCCCTTAGGGATCCTTTTTGTTTTCAACACAAAGTTTCTCAAAGGAAAAATCTCAGCAGTCTATCTCATGGAATCCATAGGGTCTGCTTTCGGCGGAATCCTGGTTTATTTTTTAATCATCCCTCATTTTTCTAATTGGGAAGCAGCCAGCCTTATTGGGGCTGGTTCCGCCCTGACTCTTTATATGGTTTTCTTAAATAAAAAACAAATCTTATTTCCTATCCTCATATTACTGATTTTATCTGCTTTCTGGATGCTTGATCTCCCATTCCAAAAACTCTATTGGAAACCTTTCGACCTTGTTGAGAGTCAAGATTCCCCTTATGGAAAAATCCAAATCATAAAAACTGAAGAACAGATAACTCTTTATAACAATCACTCCAAAGTCTATTCCTATCCAGATCCTGCGGCTGCTGAAGAGGCTGTCCATTTTGCACTCCTGCAAAAGCCTGAAGCTGAAAACGTTCTTTTAATAGGAGGAGGGCTAGCCGGAGGCCTCCGTGAAATTCTAAAATACCCCCAAACGAAAATTGATTATGTCGAATTGGATCCTGAAGTTATTCGGCTATCTGCTGAATTTATTCCTGAATCTAAAAAATACATAACAGGCCATCCCAGGATAAACGTCTACTATGAAGATGGAAGAGTGTTTATAAAAAAGGCACAAAAAACATATGATGTTATCATATTGAACTTACCTCCCCCTGAAACAGCACAGCTCAACAGATTTTATACCCAAGAATTCTTTAAAAACATAAAAAACAAACTCAATAAAGGAGGAATATTTTCATTCCAAGTCCCATCCGCAGAAAACTATATCAGCCAACCTCTCCAAAATTTCTTGAGCTGCCTTTTCTTCACCCTTAAATCTGTATTTAATGAAATAAATATCGTACCCGGATCTTCAAATATCTTCCTTGCTTCCTCTCATCTAGAGGCTCTTGATGCAGAGACACTCAATCAAAAAATAGAAGACCTCCAGCTCAATAATCAATATGTTTCTCCCTATATACTTAAATCACGCTTATTTCCCTTTAGAATCCAATCCCTTAGAGAAAAAGTGATGTCAGGGGAAAAACGCATGAATAAAGACCTCTTCCCCATCAGTTATTTTTACAACTCGGTCCTCAGAAGCACCCATTTTAAAGGGATAGAGACCAAACTTCTGTCATTTCTATCTGAAAAAGGAAATTTTTGGCTTCTGGATTTCCCCTTGATCGTCTTCGTTTTGCTCTTAATATTTATCGGGCTCAAAATGAAAAAAACTTATTTTTACTTGACTCCCCTGACTCTCATAGGACTGACATCCATTGCCTCGGAAATCATAGTGATCATTGTTTTTCAGACTATTTACGGCTACCTCTATCATACAATATCTATTCTATTTTCATCTTTTATGGCAGGTCTGGCCTTAGGGGCCTTTATCGGGACCAAAATAAAAAAAATCGGCTTCAAACATTTGATTGTCATTCAACTTGAATCCCTAATGATTCTCCTTATATTTCTCTTTTTAATAAAACAGTCTCCTCCTCAGCTCATTTTCTTCATACTTCTTCTGCTCCTGGGCTCTATCGGTGGAGAAATGTTTATTATATCAAACCAGCTCTATCTGAAAAAAAACCTAAATTACGGACTTGGCTACGGACTGGATTTGGTCGGCTCCTTCCTTGGGGCCGTGGCTGTTTCTTCTATCCTTATTCCTCTGGTAGGTCTCCCCCTTGTTCTCAAATATTTATTCTTAGCAAGTTTATTCTGCCTGCTGCTTTTGGTATGGGGAAAGAGATCTGCCCATTAAGGAGTGACACTTTCACAACAAATTTCATAGAATCATTATCAAAGTTTCAGATTCTTTTTCTTTAAAACAAAAAATAAATTTTTTTTCCTTGACTTTTAAATTCATTCCGTTTAGCTTTTACTACTTGGTGCTAATATGAGAATCGGAATATATGTTTGTCATTGCACGGGAAATATCTCCGAAGTTATTGATATTAAAGAAGTAGTATCATTTGCAGAAAAACAGCCTGATGTTGTTTTAGTGAAAGACTATACGACCATGTGTTCTGAAGTGGGCCAAAAAATGCTCATAGATGACATAAAGGAACACAAACTGGATCGAGTCGTTATATCCGCATGCTCTCCTCAATTTCAGGGAGCAACTTTCATGAGGGCTGTTGAGCAAGCCGGCTTAAGTCCCTATGTCGTTGAGATGGCTAATATCAGGGAGCAGTGCGCGTGGCCTCATTTTGACTTTCCTGAAGAAGCCACACAAAAAGCCAAAGATCTTACCAATATGGCTCTGGCAAAAGCAAGATTTGATGAACCCTTAGAAAAGATCATGATGCCTATCGGCAGAAAAGTTCTTGTTATAGGGGGAGGCATAGCGGGAATTCAAGCCTCACTGGACCTCGGTGACGCCGGATTTGATGTTTATCTTGTTGAAAAAGAGCCTTCCATAGGCGGTAAGATGAAGCAGCTCTCGAGGACCTTCCCCACCGAAGACTGCGCATCCTGTATCCTTTCACCAAAAATGGCTGATGTCCCCATGAATCCGAATATAAATCTGCTTACCTACTCGGAGGTAAAAAAAATTGATGGCTATCTTGGAAATTTTGAAGTTACGGTTGAGAAGAAACCAACCTATGTAGATCCTAAAAAGTGCACCTGTTGTGATAAATGTGTGGATGTCTGCCCTGTTGTCGTGCCCAATGAATTTGATGAAGGAATGACCACAAGAAAAGCCATCTATCTCCCAAATCCCATTGCCGTTCCCCATTCATATGTTTTGGATGATAAATCCTGTCTTGGATTGTTTCCTCTCGCCTGCGGTAAGTGTCTGGAAGTCTGTGAACCCGGAGCCATAAATTTCGACCAATATCCCGAAGAAATAAAATTCAAAGTGGATACCATCATAGTCGCTACTGGATTTGATATTTTTGATGCGACACAAAAAGCCGTCTATGGATTTGGAAGATATGAAAATGTCATCACAGCTCTAGATTTAGAGAGGATGATTGTTTATGCCTCAGAAGGAACCCCACTAAAAGATTTAGGAAAAAGGATTTCATTCATTCAATGCGTCGGTTCCAGGGATGAACAGGTCGGAAACGAGTATTGCTCAAGAATTTGCTGCATGTATGCCACTAAACTCGCCAGCTTGTTAAAGCACTCCAATCCTGAAAGAGATATTTATATATTCTATACAGACCTCAGAGCTTATGGAAAAGGATTCGAAGAGTACTACAAAAGAGCCCAGAATATGGGAGTAAAATTCATAAGAGGCCGAGTGGCTGAAGTTATAGAGGATTCGAGAACAAAAAAATTGACTTTAAAAGTTGAAGATACATTGACCCGGCAGATCATAGAGTCAGAATTTGATACGGTTGTGCTTTCCGTAGGTCTTGTCCCCAACAAAGGAACCGAAAAGATCGCAGATATGTTAAAGCTGGCCAAAAGTTCAGACGGTTTTCTTCAGGAAGCCCATCCAAAATTCAGGCCAGTTGACACACTGACTGATGGTGTTTTTTTAGCTGGAACAGTTCAGGGCCCCAAAGATATTCCTGATACAGTCGCTCAAGGAAGCGCAGCTTCTTCAAGGGCTGTAAAGCTTATGAATCAAGGAGAATATTCCCTAGCGCCCATTATGGCATTCGTCCACAAAGACCTTTGCAAACCCTCAGAATGCGGAACTCCCTGTATTGAAGGTTGCCCCTTAGGAGCTATATCCGTCAATGAAGTTGCCAAAATAAACGAAGCTTTATGTAAAGGATGTGGAAGTTGTATCGCTTCCTGCCCAAAGGATGCTCTTGATTTGCATGTTTATACAAACGCTCAACTCCTTGCCGAAGTGGAAGCTGTTATGAAGGATAAGAAAAAAGGTGAGACTAGGTTTATTATTTTTGCAGACGATATGACAGGTTACAGGCTTTCAGATAATGTCGGCACGGCAAAAATGGCCTATTCTTTAAATTCCAGAATAATCCAGGTCCCAAGCTGTGCTCGAATCACTCCAAAACTCATGCTGCAGTCTCTTGCTTATGGAGCTGATGGAATTCTTTTTGGAGAGAGCGAGGAAAAATCATCTCCTTATCCCCATGTTATCAAAGCCATAAATAAAAATGTTTCTGAAATAAAGAATGTTTTAAAGCAGCATGGTTTGGAAGAGGAGAGAATTAGATTTGTTCAATTTGTTACAGTCATGTTAGGTGGATTTGTTAATCATGTGAACAATTTATCAGATTTTATTAAAAAAGCAGGCCCAATTCCTGATGAAAAAAGGAAGAGACTTCTATGACCAAGAAGGTTGTCATTACATCTAAGAATGTCAATTTTTTAAAAAAAGTCACTGAATTAAGTGCACAGCCCATCACCCGGTGTGACCAGTGTGGAGTCTGTTCCGGAAGCTGCCCTATGGTCGACGAGATGGATATAACTCCCTCTCAGCTCATGAGAATGGTTCAACTCGGTCAGGAAGAAGTGTTGGGATCGAAAGCCATGTGGCTTTGCGCCTCCTGCTACACCTGCACGGTAAGATGCCCCAGAGGATTGGATGTTTCAAAAGTAGCCGAAGCCTTAAGGCAGATTACTTTAAGAAAAGCAATCGATCATATTGATATAAAGAAAATACCTAAAGATGAAATTAAAAAACTGCCGCAAATCGCATTAGTAAGTGCTTTTCGAAAATTTACAGGATGAAGACATGAAAATACCATATTATCCAGGCTGTACGCTTAAAACCAATGCAAAAAATTTTGAAGTTTCCGCCATAGAATCCGCTAAAATATTAGGCATAGAGCTGGTAGAACTCCCAAGATGGAACTGCTGTGGGACTGTCTTTTCTTTAACATCTGATGATTTAATGCATCATGTTGCCCCTATAAGGAACTTAATCAGAGTTCAAGAAATGAATGAGGATGGACTTGTCAAGGACGAATATAGATTACTCGTTCTCTGCTCCATGTGCTACAACACATTAAAAAGAGCAAATCTTCGTGTCAAAGAAAATCCGGATGAACTTGAAAAAATAAATGATTTTATGTATCTTGAAAAGGAAGGTTATGAAGGAAATGTAGAAATTATTCATCTTTTAAGTTTATTAAAAGATTTAGGTTTCGATAAAGTAAAAGAAAAAGTAAAAAAGCCTCTTGAAGATTTAAAAATTGCTCCCTATTATGGTTGTATGCTTCTGAGGCCAAAGGAAGTCGGAATTGATGATGCTGAAGAGCCGACAATCCAAGAAGAACTGTTTTCTTCATTGGGTGCCGATATCATTGATAATCCTTATAAAAAGGTATGCTGCGGAAGCTATCAGACCGTTCAAGACAAAAATATAGTCGCTGATTTAACTTATAGTATCCTCACTCATGCCCAAAAAGAAGGAGCGGAAGCCATAACCACAAGCTGTCCTTTATGTGCTTTTAATTTGGATAACAGGCAGGAAGAAGTGAAAAAGAAACATCCTGATTTTAAACAGATTCCTGTATTTTATTTCACTCAACTTATGGCCCTTGCATTTGGATTAGATAAAAAATTTTGCAGATTTGATTTAAACTACATTAATCCAGAACCATTACTTAGAAAGAAAAAACTCTTAGAGGAGTAAAAATGCAAAAAGAAAAATCTAAACGAATAGATCCAACAGAGGTAATGAATAGGATTGCTACCGCAAGCAAACCTGTGGTTTCTGGGGTAGAAGATAAAGATGTCAAACACTGGGTAACCATTTATATTACAGGGAGAGGATATAAGGTTCCCGCTGATCTAACAATATTAACAGCCATAGAATATGCAGGATATAAATTTATTAGGGGTTGCGGATGCAGACAAGGTTTTTGCGGCGCTTGCTCCACCGTCTACCGAAAAAAAGGAGAGTATAAACTCCGGACCGGAATGGCTTGCCAGACTCGAGTCGAAGACGGAATGTATCTTGTCCAAATACCCTTTATCCCAGCAGAAAAAGCCCCCTATGATATCAGCAAAGAAGAATACAATGCCAATATATTTTTTAAATATTACCCAGAAGTCGCGAGATGCATATCGTGTAATACCTGCACAAAAGCTTGTCCCCAGGAGCTTCAAGTTATGGATTATGTTCAAGCCGCTATTAAGGGTGATTTCGAATTCCTTGCTAATGAGTCCTTCGACTGCATTCAATGCGGACTCTGTGCCTTAAGATGTCCCTCAGAAATTGTTCAATATCATGTGGCTCAGCTTGGCAGAAGAATGTATGGAAGATATGGAAGCGGTCCTGAACCTGCTCACCTCCTGAAGAGAATCAAAGAAATAAAAGATGGCGAGTTCAATAAAGAAATGGACGAAATTACAAAGCTGAGTAGGTCACAACTTGAAAAATTATATGCTGAAAGAAAAAGAGAATCGGATTAAGGAGGAAAAATGGCTGAATTAAAATATATTGAAGGCTATCCTGAGCATATTTATAAACTCATTGATAGAGTTCACAGAACGAGACAAAAAAGAAAAGATTATGAACCCCCTCCCATGACTAAAGAGGAGCAAGAAGAGACCTTAAAGCTTCATCCTGATTATGTCGCTGGAGGAAAAAGAAAAATATTAATTGGTCAGAATAAAGGTGAAGTGGGTCCAAATCCAGTGGTTGACCTTCTCGAAGCTTATCCCCTTATAGAGAAACAAGAAATCGATCTTTCCCATGTAGATTACAGTGTGGATATCTTAGTCATAGGAGGCGGCCTTGCAGGCACCACTGCCTGCATCTGGGCAAATATGCAGGGAATCCCAAAAAATAGAATATTGCTCGTCAATAAATTAAGACACGGTGATGCCAATTCTATTATGGCAGAAGGAGGAACCCAAGCCGCAGACAGAGATGTCGATTCTATCCAAAGACATTACTTGGATACGATGGGAGGCGGACACTTCGCAAATAAGCCAGATGTATTAAGAGCCCTGGTTGAGGATGCCCCCTTCATCATCCACTGGCTTCATGAGTTAGGAGCTATCATTGATAAAGAAGAAGACGGAGACTTTGTTGAGAAATGGGGCGGGGGGACCTCAATCAGAAGGCTGCATTCCTGCCGAGACTATACGGGGCTTGAAGAGTTTAGAGTCATTAGGGATGAATTTAGAAGTAGAGACATAGGATGCATTGAACATTATCCTGTGGTTGAACTTCTCACCGATGAGAATAAGGTTACAGGCGCGGTCTTATATAATCTTGAAACCGGAGATTATAAAATAGTGAAGGCCAAAGCAACTATCCTTGCTACAGGTGGTTTTGGGAGACTGCATATAAGAGGCTTCCCAACCACGAATCACTATGGAGCGACAGCGGATGGTCTTGTTATGGCCTATCGTGCGGGTGCCAAGCTCAGAGATGTGGATACAGTTCAATACCATCCCACAGGTGCAGCCTATCCCGTTCAAATAATAGGTTATCTTCTCACTGAAAAGCTCAGAAGCTCTGGCGCACAACCTGTCAATATAGACGGCGAGGCTTTTGTATTCCCTCTTGAACCAAGAGATGTCGAAGCTTCGGCCCTTATAAGAGAATGCTATGTGAGAAACAAAGGGATTACCACTCCGACCGGGTTAAGAGGAGTCTGGCTTGATACCCCGATGATTGAAGTCAAAAACGGCAAGGGGTATATCGAAAAGGCCTTCCCCGGGATGAGAAGGATGTTCAGTAGATATAATATAGATATGACAAAAAATCCTGTTTTAGTCTTCCCCACCCTTCACTATCAAAATGGAGGGGTTGAGACTGATCCATGGGGACACAGCACGCTTGAAGGACTCTGGGTTGCTGGAGAGGTGTCAGGGGGAGTGCACGGCAAAAACAGACTTATGGGAAATTCAACTCTTGACACCATGGTATTTGGCAGAAGATCTGGAATTTCAACGGCTAAGTACATCAAATCAGGGGCCAAATATGGGAAACTAACCCTTAAACATGCTGATAGATATGTAAAAATGCTCAAAGAGGCTGGAATAAAACCAATCAGAAGGTCCCCGATGCTTCTCCCCGAATACAGGGGAAAATCAGCGTTGGCCAGAATGATAGATGTTTTCTAATGAAGATACAAAAAATATTAAAAACTTAATTATTGATATGACGATGGATTCAAAAACTTATAACCTTACTGGAAGTCAGGCATGTGTGGAGGCGGCTTTAGCTGCTGGATGTAAATTTTTTGGCTATTATCCTATTGTCCCATGTCTCAATTTTACAGAATATTTCATTCGCAAAAGCAAAAAATTTGATGCCACCTTTATTCAAATGGAAGACGAAATTTCAGCTTTAGCAGCCGTCCTAGGAGCATCCTGGACAGGCAAAAAATCAATGACCGTTACCTCTGGGCCAGGGTTTTCAAATATGATGGAACATGTGGGTCTTGGTGTTATGTTGGAAACTCCCTGTGTGATTGTCAATTTCCAAAGGTTAGGACCTGGGGAAGGAATCCCCAATGTACCTGCTCAAGGAGATATCATGCAGGCCAGATGGGGATCACACGGAGATTATGAAATCATTGCTCTTGCCCCTAATTCTCCTCAGGAAATGTTTGATTTCACGATCCAGGCATTCAATTTATCTGAAGAATACCGCACACCGGTTATTATTCTCACTGATGAATCCATCGCTCATCAAAAGGAGATAGTTACTGTACCTGATAAGATTAAGTTGATTCAGAGACCTCACTATAAAGGTCCTAAAGATGAATATCAGCCTTTTAAATTAGAAGAGGGGCTTGTTCCCCCCATTGTCAATATAGGCGAAGGTTATAAATTCCATGTTACAGGATTAACCCACGACGAAAAAGGTTATCCTGTCATGGATGAAAAATGCCAGGAGCTCAATGTTCATCGACTTGTGAATAAAATCCGTTTAAATGCTGAAAAAATCATTCAATTTGAAAGCAGTAAAGAGAAAGAGAGTGATTTAGCAGTCCTCTTCTATGGCTCCACTTCAAAGAGTGCTAAAAAGGCCATAGAAGAAGCTAAAAAATCCGGCCTAAAAGTCGAAAGCTTTAGGCTTATGACAATCTGGCCTTTTCCTGAGAAAAAAATCTTTGAGCTGGCTCAAAGAGTCAAAGCGATCCTAGTCCCAGAGTCTAATTATGGACAAATTGTGTTAGAGGTTGAACGGTGCACTCATGGAAAGGCAAATGTTGGTTTTGTGCACTGTGATGGGAAAGATGATGCGGAGACTATTTTAAAAGCCATAAAAGATATGACTCAAAAAGAAAGAAAAGAAGGAATTATTGAATATGAACACAGTGAACACTGAAAATAAAGAGCATCAAGTTGTGAATTGGCTTCGCATGGATAGGATTCCTCATATCTGGTGTCCTGGATGCGGGATCGGAACAACTGTTGAGGCTTTCGTTTTAGCCGTTGAAAAATTAAAAATTAAACCCGATGAAATCTGTGTTGTCTCTGGCATCGGCTGTACCGGCAGAGCCGCAGGTTATATAAAAGTTGATTCTTTCCATACCACCCATGGACGGGCTATCCCTTTTGCGACAGGCATCAAGTTAGCAAATCCTAAACTGAAAGTCGTGATTATATCAGGAGATGGGGACCTTATTTCCATTGGGGGCAATCATTTCATGCATGCAGCAAGAAGAAATATAGATATCACGGTCATCTGTGTCAACAACTTCATTTATGCCATGACTGGTGGTCAGGTTGCTCCAACCACTCCACTTACAGCCTATGCGACAACATCCCCCTATGGAAATTTTGAAACAGCCTCTAACATTCCTCAATTAGCAGAATCAGCTGGAGCTAAGTATATGGCGAGATGGACCTCCCTGCATGCTCGGAGGTTGATCAACTCTATTGTTGAGGCCATCCAGAAGCCCGGATTCTCAGTTATAGAGGTTGTCTCTCCATGTGCGATGTATTACTCAAGGATTAACAGACTCGGAGAAGGCATCGATATGATGAAATTTTATCATAAAAACTCTGTCATAAAACATTTTGAACCCACAGAAAATCTTAAAATTGACTACCAGGGACAGCTCATCGTAGGAAAATTTGTAGATCGATAAATGATGAACTTAATGGAAATGAAAACCAAAGAAAGGAATTAAAATATGCTTTGGAAATATAAAAGAATTCCCTGCGATAGAGATAAAGTAAAGACTCCTTTGGGAGAGGTTCACATAGTTAAAGATCGATGTAAAGGATGTGGATTCTGTATAGAATACTGCCCGCAGCATGTTCTCGAGTTTTCTCCGGAATTTAACGCATTAGGGTATCATCCTCCTCAAGTCATAAATCCTGAAGACTGTCTTAACTGCGGTTTATGTGAGATTCTTTGTCCAGAGTTTGCTATATGGAATACTTTAAAAGAAGAGAAGGGATTGAAAATTGAAGGCTAATCCAAAAGATGTTTTTTCAGGCACCTATTTTATAGACGGTGATGTCGCGGCTGCTTATGGAGCCATGGCTGCAGGCTGTAAGTTCTTAGGCGGCTACCCTATTACCCCTTCCACAGAAGCTGCAGAGGCTTTTGCAAAACTGGCTCCCAGAGCCGGAGCCCTCTTTATTCAGATGGAAGATGAGCTGGGTTCCATAGCCTCTGTTCTTGGAGCCTCCTGGTCAGGAAAAAAATCAATGACCATAACCTCCGGGCCTGGTTTTTCCCTTATGATGGAAGGTATCGGATTTGGAGCTGCCATAGAAACTCCTTTTGTCATAATCAATATAGAGCGAGGAGGTCCCTCCACAGGACTTCCCACCCTAACGAGTCAATCCGATCTTATGCAGTCCAGATGGGGTTCCCATGGTGATTATGAAGTCATTGCGATTGCTCCTGATTCCCCCCAAGAAAACTTTGACTTTGTTATCAAAGCTTTTAACCTTGCAGAAAAATACCGTGTTCCTGTTATGGTCATGAGTGATGAATGTGTGGGACATATGACTGAAAAAGTGGTGGTGCCCGATGCCTCAGAGATTGAAGTAGAGCCCAGAAGAATTTATAAGGGGCCTAAAGATCAATACGTACCCTTCCAACCTGATAAGGACCTCGTTCCTAAAATGGTCAAAGCGGGAAATGGTTATCAGTTATACATCACAGGGCTCACTCACGATGAAAGAGGTTATCCACTTTCAGAAAAAGATTTAAGGACTAACCACCGAAAATCGACCGCAAAAAGATTGGTTGATAAAATCAGGAAAAACAAAGATAAAATCATTGAGACCCAAGAAGAAAATTTGGAAGATGCGGAAGTCATTGTTATCTCTTATGGAATCACTTCAAGGATTGCCATTAGAGGAATCGAAAAAGCAAGAAAACATGGAATAAAAGTGGGAAGTTTGAGACTTATTACGGTATGGCCCTTTCCTGATCAGATGATTTCAGAACTTTCCAAAAAAGTAAAAGGATTTGTCGTTCCTGAAATAAATTATGGACAGATAGCCTATGAAGTGGAGCGGTGTGCCCATGGAAATGCAAATGTCATTCTTGTTCCCCACGGCGGAGGTTCTGTCCACAACCCAGACGACATATTTGAAGCCATCAAAAAAGCGGCAAAAGATAAGAAAAAATATGACACTCTTTTCGAGTTTGAAACGAAACTGGCTCGTCTAATCTCTAAGGAAAACAAAAAATGAATAAATCCAATCTAATTATGACCGCTTTCAACAACGCTATAAAAAAAATTCAATCAGACAAGATATGTATGGTTTCAGACATTTTTTGGGATCCTCTCCTTATCGACAAGAGCGCCGACTTCTTTCACACTCCTCGAGGAAGAGCTATCCCTTTTAGCACAGGATTGAAACTCGGAAACCTTAAACTAAAAGTAGCTGCTTTTATAGGCGACTTAGCCACAATCGGAGGGAATCATCTCATGCATGCCTCAAGAAGAGATATAGAGCTTCTTGTCATATGCATCAATAATTTTGTCTACAAGGGAATCGGAAATTTTACTGCCACGAAATTTTCCACCTATAGTGATTTGGATCGTCCCTTTAACATTCCCCACCTTGCCAAATCGTGTGGCTCTGTCTTTGTGGCCAGATGGACAGCCATGCATACAAAAGAACTCACCAATACAATTTTTGAAGCACTGAATAAGCCAGGTTTATCGGTGATTGAAGTGATATCCCCCGGTGCAAACTATTTTGCAGGAGTTGAAAACTCAAAAAAAGAAAGTGAAATGCTGAAATATTATTATGAGAATTCAGAAATAAAAAACAATGAAGATACCCAAAACCTTGATATAGAGCCTGGCAAAAAAATCGTCGTTGGAAAATTTGTAGATCGAAAAAGAGTAACATTTATTGATTCTTATAATGCCCAGCTCTCCCGTACTTTAGGTGATAAATTTATGAGGTACCGATAATCGACATAAGAGGAAGACCTCTGTTGTTACGGAGAATAAAATGACTGAAATAAGATTTTCTGGTTTCGGAGGCCAAGGAATCATAAGGTGCGGCCTGATTGCTGGTAAAGCTGTCTCCCTCTATGGAGGTAAGTTTGCCACCATGAATCAGAGCTTTGGACCTGAAGCCCGGGGAGGCGCCTGCAGCTCCCAGCTTATCGTTTCGGATGAGAGAGTCTTATACCCCTACATCACCCGACCTGACATCCTGGTTTGCATGTCTCATGAAGCCTATGAAACCTATCATACTGAACTCAAAGACGACGGTATCCTTATCACTGACCAAGACCTGCTCAAACCCGCCATAAAAAAAGACACAATAAAGCACTATTCTATACCTGCCACAAGGTTTGCCGAGGAGCTGGGGAATCGGATCTTTGCCAACCTGGTCATCATGGGTTTTCTAACCGCCATTACCAAGATCACAACCCCAGATGTGATGAAAAAAGCGCTCCCCGGTTTGGTGCCAGATCGATATATCGAACAGAATAAAAAAGCCTTTGATAAAGGCTATGATTATGGACTCAACGTCCTTCAAGAAAAAATTCAATAACTTTTTAGATTTTATTCTATTATCTAACCCTCTACTTCGAAATCTCCACCCCTGCTTTTGCTTTCTGTCTCCCCTTCTTTCTGCTCATAAAACTTCTGTTCCAAGGCAATAATTTTAACTAAGCTTCCAGGATAGTTCTGCTTCCTTTTTTCCCCATAGGGATTAAACTGAACTCCAGTCTGATATTTATAGCTTTTTCCCGGATTTGCTGCTGACCATCTGACCTTTCCTAGAAGATTTAAAGGAACCCTCTCCCCAGGCAAGGAAACTTTCATTTTAATTTTAACATTGATATCTAGCTTATTCTGACAGACAAATCGAAGCCCTCCCCGACTCAAATCAAGCACAGGACAAAATTCCTCTCCATATTTTTTCTTTAAATTGGGAAAAAAACGATAGGTTTTATAACGGACTGTGGCCCCGGGTATCTCAAATCTGACACAGGCTCTTCTTTCTATTCCCTTTTTCGCCATACACGACTCCTTTGAATATCCCTATAGCAATGATTTCCTTTTCGGACTCATCTCAATTTATAACAAATCCTCCCTAAAAGTCAATGTTTAAATAGGGTAAGCCGATGGAGTAAGATCGGTGAGAAAGATTTAAGTTTTTCTGGTTTTTCGGATTTTTCTGGTCTATCTGGTTGATAAGAAGCGAGAAAGGCCCACTGAAATTTGGGTGTGACTTGTGCTCCCTAAAGTTTTCATAGGGAAAGGGCAAGGGATTCATCATCCCTTTTCCTTCTCCTATGAAACCATTTTGAATCGTGAATCATCAAGGTTAGATATCCTATACATTAACAACACATGCTTGAAGAAAATTCAGGTGTGGCTGAAGCGACATGATAGATTTAGCCTTCGGATGAGGCTTTTGGAGGGCATCCGGCGGAGCCGGGCGCTGAGTATGTTTGACCCACGGACGGGGGGAGTTACGGAAGCGCTGAGAAAAACGAAGGAGAATGGCGTTAAAAATCTATCCGAGAGTAAAGCCATACCTGATTATAACCTCGGCTCGCCTGAAAGGTAAAAAATGCCGATAATAAGATAAATCTTAAACTTCATAATCCTCTAAATCTTAAGAATCATGAAATAAATAATAAAAATCCCCCTTATCAAGCTCATCAAT
>CAZRGM010000012.1:0-107971 GCA_964599635.1 uncultured Eubacteriales bacterium
CCCCCGTCCGTGGGTCAGACATACTCAGCGTCCGGCTTAGCCGGATACCCTCAAAAAACTCATCAGAAGGCTAAATCTTTAATGTCGCTTCAGCCACACCTTAATTTCTTTAAGCTCTATAATACCTCGACGCGTGAATAAATCAGGAGCCTCCTGGTCTATTCATAAAAAAAATGGCGATAATTTTAAATCTAATCTTATTTTCGTTTTCGGGTCAGATGGTTTTAGTCCCTGTATTTGAATTTCTTTTCCAGTTTTTCAAGTTTATCTACGATTCCGCCGTACTCCAGTTCATGGTAACCGAGCATGGCCGCGCCGAAGAAACCCTGCCGCCTGATCCCCGAAGCTTTTTCAGCTACCTTTTTGCGGACATTATCCCAGAAAGGATGGTCAAAAACATCAGCAGGTTCTGTGAATTTTCCTTCTTTCACACAGAAAGCCGCTCCTGTTATGATGGGAGGTCCATCAAAGTAGGATATGGTTGTGTTGAGCTTACAGGGCATTAAAGGCCCATTATGACTTCCCCGCATAAATCCAGCTACATAGGGTCCGATTTCAAAGGGAGCCAAAATCTCTCCTGTAGCAGGGAATTCCCCTTGGACCCGGACTAAAGCCACAGGATCATCTTTTCCAGTATAAGTGCCTGCAATATTATGAAGTCTGGTGGTAGAGATAGCAACGGCTTGGTTTCCTGTATTTCTAGAAGAGATACTTTCAATCACATATTTTTCGCCGTCTCTGAGTAAAGCTGCAATATCATAGATGTCTTCAGGCGAGTTTAAATCAATGATTTTATCCTTTTCAGTGTAATCCACATCAATGATTCGAAAGGAAAAGCCTTTATTCATTTTGGGGCTAAGCATAAGTCCTGCGTTATACATAGGATCGGAAAAAGCCAGATAAAACGGTAGGTTATAGGCGCCCGGATCGGTTTTGTCTGCTGCAAAAAATACAAAAGGTTCATTAGGCCGTTCTTCAAATTCCATTTCGGCTACAGCAGGTCCTGCTCCTTTGATATTTCCGCTGAAAGCATCTTTTAGAAGGTCTTGCCCTGCTCCGTAAAGGCCTTCACTTTTAGCTATTTCTGTTCCTGCTAAAAAAGAATCCCAAGCAAGTTTATGAATCTTTTCGTCAGATGGGCCTCTTTCATGGGAGCATAAAATAGCTATATCATCCCCAGTAAAGCCAATGTAAAAGTCTATGAGTAAGTTTTTTCCTTCAGTTTTTATGAAGTTTGTCACTTCATAGATGACAGCTTTACTTGGAGTGATATGACCTCCAACAGCACCAATATCAGCTTTTAAAACACTTAAAGTAATTTTCATTAAAGCCTCCTTAAGCTAAATTGTCATGATTATAAAGAAATAACGACATACCATTAATTTATATATAAACAAATCTATCACCTATAACATTTTATTTTTTTTAAAATAAAAATTCAACTGTGTTATTTTTTAGTCAAGTGATCTAAAAAAAGGACACTTTTATGACGTGCATTTTAGGGCCTTCTCTGTTATAATATGGTACAGTATTTGCTCTTTAAATAAGTAAGGAGTGAAAAATGAGGAAACTTATCATTATTATTCCGCTCATTATGCTCATCTCAGGTTGTATGGTCATTGATGAAAGGTACAGAATGCCAGGTCCTAGGGTAAGGACGGTTGAAGCCGTCGAATATTATGATTATGATCCTTACTATGATTATCCGTCTTTTTATGGTTACAATCCCTATTTCCATTGGATGGGATACAGCTGGTGGAATCCTTTATGGTATACCAACTACTATGATTTTTATTACAGCTGGTATTATCCGTCTTTTTATGGCTACAGTCCCTATTTTCATTGGATGGGATATAACTGGTGGGATCCTTTATGGTATACCAACTACTATGGCTTCTATTATGGCTGGCATTATTATCCCTACTATCGCTCATTTTATTATCCCAGCCGTTATTATTCCCGGGGAAACAGGGTTGTTACTAGAGATCAGCTAAGAGACCCCAACAGAACAGATTTTTCAAGGAGAAACATACGTTCTATCGATAGGAAAACAGCCTCAAGCCTCTACAGAGGAAGCAGCCGAGTGAGGACTACAGGAAAAGTGAGCCGTGTCAGCTCCTCTTCTGTGAGCCGTGTCAGCTCAATCCGGTCAAGTTCAAGTTCTGGTACTCGAGTACGGAGTTCGGGTTCAAGCAGTAAAGCAAAAAAGAAGTAAGTGGCGGAATATTTCAGGCTAGGTTTATTCTTCCGAAGCTGTATGCGAGGGAAATAAAGAAGAATTTTTAAATCCTGAAAAGAGAGAAAGTGGAGTACTCAGAATCAGTTGAGAGCTTTTCACCAGAGTATTAAATTCGCTTCTGAATTCTTCTCTAAGAGGAGTGACAGGTTTAAATTTATGGGCTAAAGGATTGATGTATTTCCCGTAATATTTAATCCTGTAGTCCAGATGAGGGCCTGTACACACACCTGAAGATCCCACATAACCAATAGTTTGTCCGCTGACAACTTTAGCTCCTTTGCGGATTCCCTTAGCATAGCTTCTTAGATGAAGATACATGGTTTCATAGGAATTCCTATGGCGAATTCTGATCATTCGGCCTGCAGCTCCATTCATTCCCACAAAAGTCAAGGTACCGTCTGCTGTGGCTTGGACAGGAGTTCCAGGAGGGGCTCCGTAATCGACTCCGTAATGAGGTCTGTATACTTTCCATACTGGGTGAAGTCTATTATAGCTAAATCTAGATGTGATTCTGGCGCCGTTTATGGGTGATTTGAGGAATTCTTTACGGAGGGAGTTGCCTTCAGGATCAAAATAATCCCATTCATGAGTGTCTGGATAAGTAAAATAAAAGGCCTGGAATATTTTTCCCTGATTTGCAAATTGAGCGGCAAGTATTTTTCCATAGCCTATAAATTTTCCATTTAGATATTTTTTTTCGAAAAGCAGTTTAAAAGAGTCATCTTTTCTGGTATCGGCATAGAAATCTATGTCCCAAGCAAATATATCTGCAAGATCAATGGCAAGGGAATCTTTTTCACCAGCCTCATTCAAGGCTTGAATGAGATTTTGATTGACTGTTCCCCGCATCATCTTCAGCTTTGTTTTTATAGGTAAGGAGATAATCTCAGCATCATAATGGTGCTGAGATTTTTGTATTTTTAGATAATTTTCTCTATCTATGTCATATTCTATATATTGCAGGGGCCCATCCTTTTGATAAAAAAGGCGCAGTTCATTTCCTGCCTTGATTTTGGCCATGTCATAAACTGGTTCCACGTCTTGGTTTAAATTGTGGATTTCTTGGGGGGTGAATCCATACTCCTTTAGAATATCTGACAAAGATTGACCTCTTTTTATGGTCACTTTTTGTTCCTCTAAAGGAGGTGATTTTTCAACAGATGCGTTGGGCTTTTCATCAACCAAAGGATGGACTTTTGTTTCCATTTGCTCGCTGTTTTTGGGAATAAAGGCTAGAAAAAAATAGACGATCAAAAGGAAAAGTATGTACAAAATATAAGAAGGCACGTTTTTTTTCTTCTTATTTTTATTGATTTTAATATTAATTTTCATTGAGTTTGATTGTTCATGGAGAGCTTCGATACTTTATAAACAAAGAAAGAATCCATCCTTTTTTGTTTGTTCATCGGAATTCTGTGCTTGTTGATTCGCATGAGGCTCTCATTTTTATCTTATTATCGGAAATTTTTATCTTTCAGGCAAGTTTAATCTTAACATAACTAACCTGACCTATTCATAAAAAAATGGCGATTTTTTCATGATTCATTTATTCTCAACGATAGGCAGGACTTTTTCAAGAACAATGTCTTGAACATTTTTTCTGTTTATATTTTAATTTTAATCGCCATTTTTTTACCATTGAGTCAAGCCGATCTCACGGCATCTGCTTCGTACCAGGGCATTCGTAGTGAAAGACCATGACTTCATGCCCTGTGCCTTGCATCTGTAGCAACCTCGGCTTGTTCATCATCCAGGCTAAATGAGGGGGCCCCCATGAGAAGGTTGTTTTCTGGGTTCCTCCAATTTATCGATGGAGGAGCTGGGGCACAGGTAGCTGCCTTTCAGGGGGAATGATTTCTTTTAATAAAAGGTAAATCCGGGAAGGTGAAGTCTTGTTAAGGTCTGCGGTTTTTTTGAGCGAGTCCTGAGGATCATGAACCTGGATTCCTTTTTGTTCTAAAAATTCGACTGCTTTTTGTGGATCTAAACCTAACTCTTGAACGAATCGGTTAAGGGAAAGTTTTTCAGCTCTGGCTAGGAAAGGCTGATCCTTATTAGCCGGCCAAGAGTCTCTGATTAAAGACCCTAAATCCATAACCGAACTGAAAGGAGGGATGTTGATAAGAGTGCCTATAAGAATCAAAACGATCATGGCAAGAGAAACCAAAAATTCTATTCTGGATCTAGAGTATTTTCTTGTTTTCCCTCTTAGATAATGCAGAATAGAACGCCAGTTTTGGTAGAGATGAAGAGACACGAAGATCAGAAATACATAAGAAAAAATTGTATGGATGGTTTCCCATTCGCCTTTAGTGAAGCCAAAAAATGTCCAGTGAGACCAATCAGCCACTCTCCCGGAAGGAACCGTATAGAGGACCAGCCCTGATAAGGCTTCTATAATGAACGACCAGAATATGGTCAGCGCGGTGAATGCTCTGAAATTAAATGGTTTTTCTTTCATGTTTGCTTTTTTAACATTCGTTAGTCTTTAATTTCTGGGAATCCAGAAGGAGAGCGTCGGTGCTTAGTGGTTTGTTCATAGGCATAGGCGATTTTGATAAGATCAGGCTCTCCGAATAGTGTTCCTACGATCTGAATCCCTGCAGGGAGTTTTTTATAAGTATACCCCATGGGCACAGTGATAGCTGGGAGCCCGGTATGAGGAGGGATCAGCTGGCTGTTATCCCCAGCGGGACTTCTCATGTCACCCAGCTTCCGGGGCGGATTGCCCCATGTCGGATAGACAAACACATCCACATTTTGGTCTTTCATGGCTTTGAGCACAGCTTCACGGAATTTGATATTCCGGGGTTCATGATATAAATCTTTACACAGCGGCTCATCGGTTAAGGGCACTTCCAGGGCTCTTTCGATTCTGTCTCGGACTGACCTGAGGAATTTACCCGAATTGAAAATTTCAGTCAAGCTTTTAAAAGGAGCCTTATCTCCCACAGAAGCTAAATACTGATTGAGGTCATGCCGGAAAGTATCGCACCACAGGTTTTGTGAAAGCTCACCAAAGTCAGGGATGTCAAAAGGATCTATGATTTCAGCTCCCTGGTTCTTCAGGTCTTGGATTGCTTTTTCAAACACCGCTTTGATCTTAGGATCTGAAGAAGCTCGGTCTGCCAGTACACGGAATACCCCGATTCTGGCTCCTTTAAGGCCCTCTTTATCAAGAAAGGCAGTATAGGTCTCTGGGATTTTTCCCAGGCATTGTTCAGTGATAGGGTCAGCAGGATCATATCCTGAAATCACATCCAGGATTCTAGCTGCATCCTCCACGGTTCGGGTCATGGGCCCTCCGATATCATTTCTTAGGTAAAGAGGAATGATACCGTCTCGACTGATTAAGCCCATGGTGGAGCGGATTCCCACTAGGCAGCAGTGGGCCGAAGGTCCTCTGATGGAGTTGCCGGTATCCGTGCCTAAGCCCACAGTCCCAAAATTGGCAGCCAATGCCGCAGCCGTTCCTCCACTGGAGCCAGCTGGGACCCGCGAAAGGTCATACGGGTTTCGGGTGATCCCAGCGATGGAGCTTACGGTCTCATAAGGGCTGAAAGCCCATTCAGCCATGTTTGATTTAGCGATTATAATGGCTCCAGCCTCACGCAGGGCTTTGACCTGGTAGGCGTCATCAGGAGGAAGATAGCCCTTTAAAGCTTCTGAACCTGCTGTGGTCTGAAGGTCATGAGTGTCATAGTTGTCTTTCACGATTACCGGGATCCCGTGAAGAGGACGAAGTCTTTTTATTCTATGAAATTCCTGGTCCAGCTCTGATGCTCTGGCCAAGGCATTTGGATTGATCGTCACGATGGAATTCAGTTTTTTGTGTTTATCGTATTTTTTAATCCGGTCTAAATATTTTTGAGTCAATTCCTGACAAGTGATCTCTCCGTTAAGATAAGCGTTGTGGATATCTTTGATGGTCGCTTCCATGACTTGGAAAACTTGAAATTTTTTTAAGGGTTTTTCACCACATCCTTGAAAGAGCCCAGAGAGGTGCGCTGTCAGTAACAAACAGAAAGTCAAGCGAACTGTCTTTGAAAAATTCCGATTATTTTTTATCATGAAAAAATTCTTTTTTCATAAAAAGCCTCATTGAACCTTAGGCTTGACAAAGAAATTTCACTCCTGATAAAAAATCCCTCTGCCAGATGATCCTTCCAATGATTTTTATATCCTGATTATTTTTTCCAAGGTGATTAAAAGTGATTTCGATTAAACTGCCCATAGGAATTTCTCTGTCTAGAAAAAGACAGCACCCATTTTCACTAAGATTTTGAGAAAAACCTTGACCATGAATGATTGAATTTGTTTTTATGTCATTTGTTCTGAAACTTACTTTTTGTATAGTGTCAATGCGCAGCTCTTTTCTTAAGTTTTTTTTATTTGAGTTTATGTTTGACCCTTTTTCCATAAGCTTTTATCGATTTAAGAGAAAATGAATTTTAACAGAATCAATTTTTAAAGTGAAGAACAAAATCAAGGCTGAAGTAAAAAAAACTTTAAACTTTGTCTTATATAAATTAAACTAAATTTGTTTAGAGGTTTATATAAACAGACCAGGAGGAAAGGAGTTAGAATGATTATTCAAAAGTCTTATTTAAAGGTTTTTATCCTTATTTTGGGTCTTTATTTTTTGGGTTCTTTTTTCGCATGCGCTCCCAAAGAGGAGCCGGCTGATTTTGTGCTGAGAAATGGAAAGATTGTGACCCTGGATGAGGCTAAACCAGAAGTAACGGCTCTGGCGGTTTCCCAGGGAAAAATCAAAGCTCTCTGTGATGAAAATGAAATTGAGTCCTATATCGGAGAAATTACCAAGGTCATAGACCTGGGTGGAAAACTGGCTATCCCTGGCTTTATTGACAGCCACGCTCATTTCACCAGCATCGGGCAGGCTGCTATGACTCTGAACCTGATGCATGTTAAGAGTTGGGAAGAGATTGTTTCCATGGTGAAAAAAGAAGTTGAAGCTTCAGAAGCAGGCGAATGGATCTTAGGCCGGGGATGGCATCAGGAAAAATGGGACAAAACCCCTGAGCCCAATGTGGATGGACTCCCTTATCATGATGCTTTAAGTGAAGTCAGTCCTGATAATCCAGTGATGCTCACCCATGCCAGCGGGCATTCCTGTTTTGTCAATGCCAAAGCCATGGAGCTGGCTGGAGTGACCAAAGAGACGGCCGCTCCCGAAGGAGGAGAAATCGTCAGGGATCCGGAAGGCAATCCCATTGGTGTTTTTAGAGAGACCGCTCAGGGATTGGTAAGCAGAGCCCACTCCAAATCTTTAGAGAGCAGGACTCCAGAGCAGGAAGAAGAGTATCGAAGAAAAGTCATAGAGCTGGCAGACCAGGAGTGCCTGTCTAAAGGAATCACCTGCCTTCATGATGCCAGTTCTTCATTTAGAACTGTGGATCTGTTTAAGGAGTTTGCTGAACAAGGAAAACTGGGAATCCGCCTTAATGTGATGGTCAACGAAGAAAATGATAATCTTACTCCGGAGAAACTCTCTGAATACAGACTCATCGGCTTTGGAGATCATCATCTCACAGTTCGTTCGATCAAACGTTTTATGGATGGAGCTCTAGGGTCTCACGGAGCCTGGCTTTTGGAGCCTTATGAAGACCTTCCCTTAAGCACAGGACTGAACACCACTTCCGTGGAGAGTATCCAGGAGACCGCCCGGATCGCGATTGAGAATGATTTTCAGCTCTGTACCCATGCCATAGGGGACCGGGCCAATAGAGAAGTGCTTAATGTTTATGAGGAAGCTTTTAAAGCTCATCCGGACAAAGAGGACCTGAGATGGAGGGTAGAGCACGCTCAGCACCTCAGTTCTGAGGATATTCCCCGGTTTGGAGAGCTGGATGTGATTGCATCCATGCAGGCCATTCACTGCACTTCAGACGGCCCCTGGGTTTATAAGCGCTTGGGGGAAAAGCGGGCTGAAGAAGGGGCTTATGTGTGGCAGAAGCTTATGGAAACAGGTACTGTGATCTGCAACGGCACGGATGCCCCCGTCGAAGATGTGGATCCCATTCCCTGTTTTTATGCGTCAGTGACCCGAAAGATGAAAAACGGCGAACTTTTTTATCCGGACCAGAGAATGACGCGAGAACAAGCTCTTCGCTCCTACACTATAAACGGGGCCTATGCGTTTTTTCAGGAAGATTTACTGGGTTCTCTGTCTCCAGGCAAGCTGGCGGATATCACGGTTCTGTCCAAAGATATCATGACGGTTCCTGAAGATGAAATTCTGGAAGCTGAAGTCGTCTACACCATTGTGGGCGGAAAGCTCATATTTGGGGACATCCCATAAGGAACCACCCTATTCAATTTTAAAGATATCATCCAATAATGAGTCGCGGGGTCTTGTTTGCAGAACATATTCTTGGAATCTCTCTCGATGTTTATGATTTGATTTGGCCATTCCCAGATAACAGGGATTAGAATGCTTGATGATAGAGTCATCTGATAAAAAGACTTTTATAACGGTTTTTGAAGAGAAATCCAACTGGGCCGTATCTTTTTCGGTAGTGTCATCCGTAAGATTGAAGCAGTCTATGCATAAATTTTTGTAAATGAATAGCTTTTTGCGTATGAAGCAAAAAATAAAAATGGTTGGGTGGTACCTTATGGGATGTCCCCATATTTGTGTCCCCATATTTGTTCAGGTGACCTTTTTGAGGCACAGACTTTCTTTCCTATTTCGTTTGGAATCAGGGTGAGGCGGTTGGCATAAATTTTGCTGTCTGTATTGATGAATTAATGCATTTAATGTGGGAATTCAAATGAAAAGAGTGCTTGTAAAGGGATTTTCATTTCTATGCTGTTGGATTTTCTTAAGTCCGTCCTTGCCGCAGGAAGAGCATGTAGAGAGAGTGGTCAGCATTGAAGTCCCGGTAAGGGTCTATAAAAAGGGGCATTTTATCAGGGACCTCTCCATTCACGACTTTCTGCTCTATGAAGACGGCGAACCTCAAAGGATCGATGCCGTGTATCTCATAAAGAAGAAAACCATTGAGAGAGAGGAAATGCATAAAGAAGCCGTAAAGACAAGAGAGCCTGAGATTGAATCACGGAACTTTGTGTTCGTGTTTGAGATACGTCACTACCTTCCCAAATTAAATGAGGTTATCGACTACTTTTTCAATAAAGTGATGCTCCCCGGAGATACGCTCAAAGTCTACACACCGGTTAAAGCCTATAACATAAAAGAGGATGCCTTAAAAATCCTGACCAAACAAAAGATCGCGAATCAGCTGAAAGCCAAACTGAGAAAGGATATTATTCAGGGGGCGGTCGATTACAAAAGCCTTTATGAACAGATAAGAAAAATCGTTTACACAGAGGATTTTAGACCCAAAGGACTCGCGTGTATGACAGTTTTAAGAAAGATGAAGACTCTGCAGCAGGTAGATGTATCCAAGCTTATTGAGCTGTCAGAGAATCTCAAACAAACTGAAGGGCAAAAGCACGTGTTTTTGTTTTATCAGAAACAGAGCCTTCCTATACCTGATTTTATTGAGCCCTTTGATAGAATGGAATTACTGACCAGTATGCCCCAGCATGTGGAAAAAATCAGAACCGCTTTTTCAGATGCCTCCATATCCGGTCATTTTGTCTTTATCACAAAAAAGCCATCCGATGAACTGGATATAACCCGCATGACTAATTATGCGGACCAAGAAATAAAAATGGAGGATTCCTCAGCCGAGATATTCGCTGCGTTTAATGACCTGGCTAAGGCAACCGGGGGCTTGACTGAAAGCTCGGCGAATGTGGCGGTAGCGTTTCAGAAGACAGTGGAAGCTACTGAAAATTATTATCTGGTCTACTACACGCCTAAAGACTATAAGGCGGACAACAAGTTCCATAAAATCGAGGTCCGGATTAGAGGGGGAGGCTACCGGATCACGCATCGGGCAGGCTATGTGGCCGATTGAGAAAATAAAATTTTAGAGACTAAAAATGAGAGTAACTTTGTTATTATTTCTTTCAATTTTTGCTTTGGGTTGTCTATTCTCCTGTGGAACCCAATCATCTTCTTTAGAAACAAGTCTTGAAGATAAAAAAATCCATGTCATTAATTTCAGAGATTTCACTTTGTATTTAGATTTCATATTGGGTACAGATCATAACAAAGACAGTGGATTTCAGAATCCATCCTCAATGGCTTTAGATTCTTTAAAAAACATTTATGTGTCGGATAAGGGAAACAATAGAATTCAAGTTTATTCAAGAACTGGAAAGCATCTAAGAACGACGACGATGAAGCCGTAAAAGAATTAAGGGGTTTGGATGTCTATTCAGTGGATATTGATAAGGAAGAATTGTGCTCTCTTTACAAATTCGATCCATCGGGCAAATTAGAACAGAAGGTGGCTTTACCTATAGACTGTGGGAGATTATTTATTGACTCTTCTAACAATTTCTATTTCCTAAGTGACATAACAAATTTAGTTTACAAATACTCCTACATTTCAAATACATTTGAATGAAGTTAGCTTAATTTCCTTGTGCTTTTAAAGGAAATGTGAGCTAACTGGAGGAAATAACATGATTCAAAAAAAGAACAAACTTCAATGCATAAGATTTATAATTTTTGTTATTGGATTGATCACATCTGTTCACACAATTCCTGCTTTCAGTCAGTCTTTAAAGGAAATCTATGCCACCGGCTCTATTCGATTCATAGAAGAGATGAAAATTGATGAATCTCATCTTCCTGAAGGGGTATTTTTTGAGAGCGTCACAGATATGGCTGCGGATGAGAGAGGAAATATTTATTTCTGCGACATTCAGGCCTGCAACATCAAGAAATTTTCTCCTGAAGGGAAATTTCTAAAAATTTTAGGAGGAAAAGGCCAAGGACCGGGTGAATTTAACTCCCCATCTCGGATGGTTGTATCAGGAAACCGCCTTTTTATTTATGACATTGGAAACCGCCGAATCTGCTCTCTAACCACTGAAGGAGAACAAATCAAATGCATCAATATCCAATATACCGAAGGCTTGCCCAGGAAAATGAAGGCTCATCCTCAGGGTGATCTCCTCATCGAAAGGGAAGTCAATTATTACCATGAAAAAGATAAGCCCCAAGACATCCTTATCCAGGTCTTTTCCCCCGAACTGGAGCTAAAAAAGACTCTGTTCAAGTATTCTGTCCTGAGAAATATATTCCGGACCATCAATGGGATGTTTTCCAATATCATTCAACCTTTTTCTCCCTATGTGTACTGGTCGATTTTACCGGATGGAAAAGTCATCATCGGCCTTTCGGAAGACTATACTGTGCAGATCCATCACCTAGAAGAAGGGAAGCTGTCTTCCTTCACCCATCCTTATAAGCCCGTGAAAGTGACCCATGAGGATAAAGAAAAATTTTTTTCTAATCTTGTCTATTCCACATCTCAAGGCAGAATAGAACCGCCTGAAGAAATTAAAAAACTGACCAAATTTCCAAAGACCAAACCAGCCTTCGATGCTCTATTGGTAGATTATGAGGGCAACATCCTGGTGCACCCAACCCAAAAAGATTCTGAAAGCTTTCCTCCCCGATTTGATGCGTTCACTTATCAAGGTCAGTTTATCGGAACCGTCAGCATTATAGAAGGGATCCAAGATTTTCCGCTCAGAGTTTTTGTGGATAAACACAGCCTATGGACCCTTGTCAGTGACAAACAGGGAAAGCTTAAAGTTGTAAAATATAAGATCGCCTCTTCTACAGAGCGAGTTTCTTAATTATATGATTAGATCCTGAGAATTTCTCTATGACAAAAAGCACATACCGGATATCCACACTGGTAAAGAATGGATTACAGAATAAGAAATTCTTTAAAGGATTCTGCAAAGAGCCGGTTGCATCGCGGATTGATATTTTTTCACTCTTTCTTATCTAGTGGGAGTCCAGATTGGCTTATTTTTAAAAGTTTTGGTCTGTCTTCTGTCAATGTTTAATGTGAAACACCAGTAATTGACTGCTTTTCGGCTCAAATTTCGGCTGTTTATGAGTACTTCAATAAATTTTTTCATACAGCTTTTTTTCTGAACCTCTTTGATATAGTCAAAACCGCCAAAGTTAATGGCTCTTTCAATTTCGATATCAATTTTTGTTTTTTTCAAACCAGCTCATCAAGTAAAGCTGCTGCAGGAGTCTGTGGGAGGGCCGTCTCCAGCCATGATACTCATCGGGCATCCGCACCAAAAGTGTATCTTTTTTGAGCATTTTGAGCGCTCTGTAGTATTCTTCGCTCTGGGAGATGGGAGTCCTTAGGTCCGACTCACCGGTCATGACCATAGTGGGTGTTGTGACATTCTCCACATAGTGGAGAGGTGAGCGGAGGGCGTATTCTATGGGATCTTCCCAGGGATATTTTTTAAACTGGCGGTACCAGGAAGCTCCGTCTGTGGTGCCCACAAACGAGTGCCAGTTGATGACAGGGCGCATGGACACAGCGGCTGTGAACCGGTCGGTGTGGCCCACGATCCAGGCGGTCAAGACTCCGCCGCCGCTTCCTCCGCACACAAAAAGATTGTCCTCGTCAATAAAGCCTTTGGAGATGGCTTCATCCACTCCAGCCATCAGGTCATCCAGGTCTTTTCCTGGATAAGAATATTGAATCCCATTGACAAAGTCCTGTCCGTAGCCCGTGCTTCCTCTGGGATTCATGTACAAAACCGCGTATCCATTGGCCGCAAAGTTCTGCCAGGCCCAGTTGAACTGAACTGAGTACATGGCCCAGGGGCCGCCATGGATCCACAAAAGCATAGGGTATTTTTTGCCCTCTTCAAACTCAGCAGGCTTAATCAGCCAACCCTGAAGGTCCAGACCATCCGGGGATTTAAACCACATCTCTTCCACTTCACCCAGCTTAACATCCTCCAGTATGTCTTGGTTGACATCCACCAGTTCACGCATTTGTTCTGGTTCCTGGAGATTGAAGGTCATCAAATATCCCGGCCTGTAAAAAGTAGAGCGGGTGGAGGCGATCTGTCCGTTATCAGCCATGGATAAGCCAGAGAGATAGTGGTTTCCCTGGGTGATTTTATCAATTTTTCCGTCTAAGGAGATAAAATAAATGTTGGCCGCTCCCTTTTCTGCCATCAGGTAGTAGAGGCCTGAATTGTCCTGAGCCCAGGTCACAGAATAGGGAGAATTGGGGAAATCTTTGCCCAGCAGGCGCTTGTTTTGGCCCTCTATGTCCATAATATAAAGATTGGAAAGGTGGCTGGTGTATTCCTTGTCATCATATCCGGTGTAAGCGATCCATTGGCCGTTGGGAGAAATCCGGGGTCCCCTGTCAGGACCTTTTCGGGTGGTGAGCGGTGTGATGTCCAGGGTATCTAAATCCACAGTGTAGATCTCAGTGTCGCCGTGCAGGTATTCTGCGTCTGGTTTTCGTATGGCGCTGAAATAGATTCTTTCTCCGTTTAAATCCCACTGGGGGTCACTATGGGAGTAATCACCGGAAGTGATTTTTTTTGGTGTACCCCCTGTACGTGCATCAATGATATAGATGTGGGAATAGCCTTTAGGCACCGGCCCTCTTCCATCGCGCCTCCAGGACAGACGGTCAATGATAATGGCAGGCTTGGCCCATTCTGCTCCTCTGGGTCTCTGGGGAAGCTGAACTTTTAAAATAGGATCTGTGTCTCTGATAAACATGGTGAAGGCGAGCTTTTCACCGTCCGGGGACCAGCGAAGGCTTGAGGGAGAGTTATTCAGATGGGTGAGCTGCGCGGTCTCTCTTGTGTCCAGCCACATCACATGGATCTGGGTGGAGCCGCTTCGGTCCGAGAGAAAAGCTATCTTTTTTCCGCAGGGGGACCAGACCGGAGAAGAGTCGCTCCAGTTTCCATGGGTGAGTTCCCTCACTCGCTGTCCCTGGGTATCTACAATCCACAAATTGCCGGTATATCGGTCCTTTTTCTCATCCACCCAACTCCGGACAAAAATAATTTGCTTTCCATCCGGAGAAATCATGGGATTGCTGATGGATTCCATGTCCATGAAGGTCTCTTTATCCAGCCGTTTTGTGTCTTGGTCTTCAGCCCAGAGCATGCCCTGAAAGGCCAGGGCTACAGCCAGAAAAAAGATGAGAGTTGTGATTGATTTTTTTGACATAAGTTCCTCCTACGTAAAATTTGATATCTGGTTTATTTTAAATCCCGATTCATGTTTGGTAAATAAATTTTTTACTGGGCGGCTCTTGTTTTTTCCATCTGCACATAAAGGGGCGGAGAGGATTTGTCCTTATCCTGTCCCATGTAGAGTGTGGTATGAGGAAAGGGAATCTCGATATCCAGCTCATCGAATTTCTTTTTGATCCGGCGATTGAATTCTCTGCCGACTCCCCACTGCTTGCCAGGCAGAGTCCGAGTCCGGGCCCTTATGATCACAGCAGAATCGCCGAACCGGTCGAGCCCGAAAATTTCAATAGGCTGTAAGATTTGATCTTTGTACTCTAAATCTTGGCGCATCTCATCATCTATTTGTTTTATGACCTCCATCACTTCATCCGCATCTTCTCTGTAGGCAACCCCAATATCAAAGAGATAGCAGGAATATTCTTTAGTCTTGTTAGACACAATAGTAATGTTACTGTTGGGTATGAAATGAACGTTTCCTTCTAAGTCCCGAAGCCGAGTCAGCTTCAGGTTTATTTTTTCCACCACTCCGGATATTCCCCCAACTTCCACAATATCTCCTATTCTGATCTGGTCTTCAAGAAGGATAAAGAAACCATTGATAATATCCTTGACCAGACTCTGTCCAGCAAAACCGATGGCTATGCCTACAATTCCTGCTGCAGCTAAAAGAGGCCCGATTTCAATGCCGATTTGTCCCATAAGGATAAGCAGAGCCAGTGTCACAACTGTGATTTTTAGGGTATTTTTTATCACAGAACTAATGGTGTCTGCCCTTTTTCTGGATTCTTCATCTTCTCTTTTTTTAAATAACAGTTTAGAAAGTTTTTTGGAAAAGCCTTTCACAAGTTTAAGGACAATCCATAGTGCGATAAGGATCAGCACTATTTTTAGACCTGAGAAAAGAAGCCAATCTTTCGCTGCCGTTAATATGGCGGTCGTGTCCATTTTAATCCCTCCTTATTTTATTTTTTTGATTTGCTGTCCACATCAATGAGTGTTTATTATATGTATTTTGTGAGTGTGAATAAAGATACGCTCCATCCAATAAACTCTAAGACAACAGGAAGGACACTGCTGATCAAAATCGGAGCGCTCATAAGACAGTCACAGATCTAAAAAAGCGATATGGGGATCGAGAGGTGAGTGACTTTCAAAAATTTATTTCATCTCTTAATCTTATCCGCCTCTTTTTTCCCTTTTTCTATGAATTTCTTTCATCACGTTTTTGTGAAGAATCAAAAAATAATAGATCATAAGGCAGACCAGAATGACTAAAAATCTGAGAGTATTTCCCATGAACAGGGAAGCAAGGGCATAGATAAAAACTCCGATCAGGAGAAATAAGTGCAGAAAAGAAAAGGCCCAGTCAATAAAATCTGATTTCATTTTCTCCTTATGGAAAGGATTTCAATGGTTTCTTTGGGGACATCTCGCATCCCATGAGAGGTTGTGGTCTGAGTGTTGGCAATGGCTTCAACTGTGTCTGTCCCCTCAGTAACTTTTCCAAACACACAGTATCCCCAGCCATCAGATGTTTTTGAAGTGAAGTCTAAAAATTCATTGTCAGCATGATTGATAAAGAACTGACAGGTGGCACTATGGGGATCTGCGGTTCGAGCCACGGCAATGGTGTATCTTTGATTTTTAAGTCCATTATCAGCCTCGTTCTTTATTGGTTCATTGGCTTGCTTCTCTACAAAATCAGGGGTAAGCCCTCCTCCTTGAATCATGAATCCTTTTATGACCCGGTGAAAAATAGTGTTGTCATAAAATTTATTGTCAACATAATCAAGAAAATTTTGTACTGTTATGGGAGCTTTGTCCTTATAAAGCTCGACTGTCATATTTCCTTTGTTTGTTTTTATTTCTACAAGCATTTTATTTTCCTCTGCATAAGTTTTTGTGCTGAAAAAAAGTAATGAAAAAAAGGCTAATGAAAGAATAAATATTTTTTTAATCATGAATTCCTCCTTTTTCATAGGTTAAGATAAACAAAATACCAGAATATCAATCTAAAAGCAATTGGTGAATCGGAAATGGGAAAATCGGGTTAATTTTTTTTCCTCAATCATGTATACTAAGCAAAATAATGTTTGACCAGAGGGATTAATGCAGCGAGTTAAGAACATGTCCAAGGCCATTTTTATTTTAACCTTTGTTTTTGTTTTATGTGCATCCACTGCTTTGGCTCAGGGGAAAATAGAATTCGGATTTCACTATTCAGGTTGGACTCTGAATGTGCTTCGAGGACTGATTGAAGGTGCTCTCGGTGACAGCCTGGAGTCGAAATTGGAAGATGACTTTCTTTCAGATATTCAGGATGATTATCCTTATTTAGAAGAACAAGAATATGAACAAAATATTTCTTTTGATTCAAGTGGGGATAATTTTGGATTTGAGTTGAGATGGTATCCTGGTGGTTACGATGGATCATTCAGTTTAGGCTTTTCTTTAGAGAAAACAACGATGCGGGTGGCCCTAACGGATGTCTATGCTCGAATGGATCTTGATCCTGATGCCAGTTTTGATGCAAACGCAAACGCGGAATACATAATCAATCCTCTTTCATTTCATTTAAGTTTCCGCTGGGATCTTTTTCCATCCTCAAGAATAAGTCCTTACTTCACTTTTGGATTTGGAGCCGCTACAGGAACTGCATTGGAGAATTCCGAACTCAGCTATTCTTATTCAGGTGAACTGGACATTGGGGGCCAGATCAAAGAATCTTATTCTGGAAGCAAGACCCAAACTTTAGACGAAGTCCGTCAGGAGCTTAAAGATGAAGGGGAGGAATTTTTCCTGCCGGGATTTATTCCTTTTATCCAATTAAATTTGGGGCTAAAAGGGGAGATAACGAGGAACCTCTCTCTGCTTCTGGACGCAGGGATTTGGGATGGCTTTCTGTTGAGGGGCGGAATAGCTGTCAGGTTATAAAATTTGCTTGTAAATACATATATATTTTATGAAAAAAAAGGAGGAATCATGAATAAAAAGATAGGGATGTTAGCGTTATTTGGGTTTGTGCTTTCAATGAGTTGGCTCTATGCCCAGCAGTCTGGGAGGGAGCTCGACCAGGAACAAAAATTGATTCAGGTGATGCACTCTATCCACAGTCAGACTCTCTATCATTATGTCGAAGAGCTTTCATCTGATAAATACTGGGGAAGACTTAGCGGAACAGAAGGTTTTGATCAAAGTGCAGAATGGGTGATCTCCCATTTTAAACAATGGGGACTTTTACCGGCGGGAGATAACAGCACTTATCTTCAGGCATTTCTGAATCCGTACACCCTTGTTTTTAAAGACAGTCACGTGTGCATGAATATCCCCGTTAATGGGGATATTGTGAAAAAGTATTACACCTATGAAAAAGAATTTATTCCCGGCTCTACATCTGGATCTGGTGAGATTACGGCTGAAGTGGTGTATGTGGGATACGGGATAACAGCTCCTGAGTTAGGCTTTGATGAATACAAAGGATTGGATGTAGAAGGGAAAATTGTTCTCATGGAGCCAGAAGCGCCGGTATCCACGAATGCAGACCCTGAAGTGTTTAAAAAATGGCGTCCTTATTCATTTCATCAGTATAAATTGAAAAATGCAGTGGCTCATGGAGCCCGAGGAATGCTGTACAACTATCTTATCACGAATCCTAACAATGCCTATGATGAAAATTTTGTCTACTCTCATGTGGGCGAAACGGTAGTGAAAGATGTATTTGCAGGCACTGGAAAAGAGCATGGAGAAATGGTGACCCAAATTAAAAAAGAATTAAAACCGCGATCATTTTCAACAGGGAAAAACTTTACGATCAAGAACAACACGGAGCATCATCCAGATGGGATCACCTATAATGTCATAGGCCTTATTAGGGGATCTGATCCAGTGCTTAAAGATGAAGTGATCATCATAGGAGGCCATTTGGATCATCTGGGACGCTGTTATGAAATTATACCCGGTGCCAATGATAATGCCTCTTCCATAGCTGTGATTATGGGACTTGCCGAAGCATTGGCGAAAAGTCCGGTTCAGCCCAAAAGGACACTTCTTTTTATCTGCTTTGGGGCTGAAGAGCAGGGAGTTGTGGGGTCGAAATATTATGTTGAACATCCTGTTTTCCCTCTGGAGAAAACATTGTGTTTCATCAATATGGATGGAGTGGGAGCTGGAGATAAGTTAAGTGCCTTGTTGGCTGAAAATTTTCCTGAGCTGTGGAGTTATATAAAAAAGGCTAATGATAAATACACTCACAGATTGGTATTCCCCAGGTATTTTTCCAATATAGGCCGCCCCCGTCTGGATGCCGCTCGATTTTTATGGGCTGGAGTCCCTTCCCTATCTTTCAGTGCTTTTGGAACTCCTTCCTATTATCATGTGACTAAGGATAATATAGAGACTATAACTCCGGAAATCATGGAGGACCTGGCCCAAATGTTGTTTATGGCTGTTTTAGACCTCGCCAATCAGGATCAAGTCAATTTCAGGAGCGAAGACCGTTGACGGCAAGATTTCATCTGCCTACAAAAATCATTTTTGGCTCTGGCTCTATTTCTAAAATTAGACAGATTATTCAAGAAGAACTCAAGGCTTCCAATGTATTCCTGGTTACTGACAAAGGAATCAGAAAAGCAGGCCTAGAAAAAAACCTTGTTTCTGAATTTCAGAGGATTTCCATCTTTGATAATGTCGAGCCCAACCCTAGGCATGATACGGTCAACAGAGCCGGTGAGATTGCAAGAAAAATCAATCCTGACCTTATCATCGGATTGGGCGGTGGGAGCTCTCTAGATGCAGCTAAAGCTGTCGCTCTTCTTGTGACCAATAAGGGAAATATTGAAGATTATGAAGGGAAAAGCAAATACCCGTTTCCTCCGGTTCCTATTTTAGCTGTTCCCACCACCTGCGGGACAGGAAGTGAGGTCACCTGGAGTTCGGTGATCACCCACACCCAAAGAAAGTTCAAGATGTCTATCAAAGGGCCCCATATGTTTCCCTATGCAGCGATTGTGGATCCGGATCTGCTTTTAACTCTTCCTCAGAATCTCATCGCCTCAACAGGGATGGATGCCTTGGTTCATGCTGTGGAAGCCTATTCTGTAAAGCCTTCCACATTCATCACAGATTTATTTGCCGAAGAAGCTATTAAGCTGATTTTTCGTTATCTTGAAAGAGCGTATAAAGACATTAAAGGCGACAAGGAGGCCAGAGAGAACATGATGAAAGCCAGCATGCTGGCAGGGATTGCATTCGGGAATAGTGATGTCGGATCAGTTCACTGCATCTCTGAATCAGTAGGGGCTTTGTATGATATCCCGCACGGAGTGGCCAATTCTATATTTCTTCCCACTGTGATGGAATTTAACTTATCTGCTGCTGAGGGTTTCTATGCTGATGTGGCCGGTTTTATCGGGATAAAAGATAAAAACAGGCTCAAAGCCGCAAGAAAATTGATAGCTGAAATAAGGGATCTGTCTTTGAGATTAAATATTCCAAAATTTAAGCATATAGGAATCGACAAAAATCAATTCTCAATTATAGCAGAGAAGTCCTATCAAAATAATTCAAATCCTTCAAACCCTCGTGATGCTGGAGTCAAAGATTATATTCAAATTTTAAATACTGCCTTTGCAGACTGAAAAAATCATGCAGTTCGCTGAAAATAAATTGATAATGAAAATACCGCCGTTTTTTTTTGAATAGGTCAGGTTTTTTGACTCCAAAGAAAATATAATAAAGGAGGTGTCATGAAAAATTTAAAGAAAATCAGAGGGGGGCTCTATTTTTGTTTTATATCAGCCCTTATTTTGGTGATGATTTCATGCCAGGGTCAGAAAGATAAATTTTCCTTTGCATTTTTGACAGATATCCATGTCCAGCCTGAATTGCACGCTGGTGAAGGTTTTCAGCAGGCAATCCAAGTTGTTAATGAGTTAGAGCCTGATTTTGTATTGACTGGCGGAGACTTAGTTATGGATGCTTTCGGGCAATCTTTTAATAGAGCAGAAATGCTTTATCAAATGTACATTGACTTGTCTGAGAATTTTGAGATGCCGGTTTATAACACTATGGGAAATCATGAAATCTTCGGAGTTTCCGAGGGATGCGGTGTGGAATCATCTCATCCTGAATTTGGCAAAAACATGTACCAGAAACGGATTGGTCAACTCTATTATTCTTTTGATTATAAAGGCTGGCATTTTATGATACTGGATTCTGTCCAATTGACCCCGGATCATTCTTATGTGGGATGGATCGATGATGATCAGATAGAGTGGATTATTCAGGATCTTCAATCCACGGCTCAAGAGAATCCTATTGTTCTCAGCACCCATATTCCTTTAGTTTCTGCTTACCCCTTATTCAGCGGAAATCCAGTTGGGGATGAATTGAATAGTTTGATTGTCAGTAATGCAGCAGAAGTTTTAGATCTTTATAAAGATCATAATCTTAAACTTGTGCTCCAAGGTCATCTTCATATTGTGGAGGACATTTACATTGGAGGCATACGTTTTATCACAGCTGGCGCGGTAAGCGCAAATTGGTGGGAAGGGCCCCGAGAAGGAATGGAAGAAGGCTTTGGATTCTTCAAAATTAAGGGGGATTCCATAGAGTGGGAATATATTGATTTCGAATGGGATCACACTCAATGGGCCCAGGAAAAAAATTAATATCAAGCCATTTATTTTAGTCATAAAATCAGGAGGGAATTTACATGTCTAAAAAAACAATATCTCAGGTATTTTTCGGAATTTATTTGGCCTTTATTTTACTATTTTCCCAAGCTTTGGGATATTCTCAGGTCAAAAAAGCATTGACTTATCAGGATATTATGAAGTTTAGAGAAATCCATGATGCGGTTATCTCAAACAATGGTCTTTGGGTGGCCTACACGGCAGAGCCAGGAAGAGGAGACGGGGAAACCTTGATAAAAGGCATTGAAAACGGAAAAGTCTATGCCATAGAGAGAGGGAGTCAATCTGTTTTTACCAGTGATTCGTCCTGGGTGGGAATGATGATAAAGCCAAAGGCCGTGGAGCTCCTCTCTGAAGAGAAGGAAAAACCAAAACAGGGGATGGCTCTTTTAGAACTCAGCACAGGAAATATCCAAAAAGTCAAAGATGTCAAATCCTTTGCTTTCTCAGAAGATTCATTATGGATTGCTTATCACTTTTATAAAAAGGAAGAAAAAGAAAAAAATAAAAATGAAGAGAATCAAAAGGATAAGAGCAAGGACCTGGGTACGGATTTAATTCTCAGGAATCTTACCTCAAAAAATGAACTAGAAATTCCCTATGTATCGGATTATTGCTTTGACAAATCTTCCCGATTTTTCGTCTACACAACTTTAAAACCTAAGGGGAAAGGAAACGGTTTGAGTTTCATTGATCTTCGTTCTTCTGGAAAGAATCAGGATGACATCATTAAAAAAGACGCGATAAAATTCTCTGTTCTTTCCTGGACTGAGAAGGGGAGCCAATTAGCCTTCTCAGCTTCAGAAGAAATCAGTGAGGGCAAGAATCAGAATTTTCTATATATCTGGGATGGGATGAAGAATCAGTTAACACAGGCTGTCTCTTCAGAGGAAGCTCCTGAAGGTTGGGTTTTGCCTGAGAAAAACAATATATTCTGGAGTAAAGATGGGAACCTTCTTTATTTTGGATTCAAACCAAAAGAAATTGCAGAAGCCGTAAGAGCTCTTCATGAGGAAGAGAAAGGAAAAGAAAAGCTTCAGGAAGAGGATTTGGTTGATGTGGATAGCATTTTAGAAGAGAGAGGAGTCGATGTCTGGCACTGGGATGATCCGTTTATCAATCCTCATGAAAAAAATTTATGGCCCCGAAGAAAAGATCAGACTTATCTGGCTGTTTATGACTTAGAGAGAAAAGAGTTTGTCCAGCTTGCTGATAGGGATATGCCCAGGGTAGTTCCCAACGAGAATAAAAATTATGCTCTTGGATTTCTGGACTCCCCTTACAGGAAAATGATCACTTGGTATGGAGAGATGGATGATCTTTATCTTGTGAATCTAAAAAACGGGAATCGTGATCTTATTGTTTCCCAGTTAGAAGACCGAGCCTCTCTTTCCCCAGAAGGAAATTATGTGGTCTATTATAAAAATAAGAACTGGTATCTTTTCGATATCGAAACACACAAAACACGAAACTTAACAGAGAATATAAAGGTCCCTTTTTACAATGAGGATCATGATTACCCCAGCAAGGTTCCGGGATATGGATTGGCCGGCTGGGTAGAAGAGGACAGAGCTGTATTGATTTATGATAAATATGATATCTGGAAGTTTCAAACAGCCCCCCAAAATCCTGAAAATGTAACAGGAGGTTTTGGCCGTAAAAATAATTATACTTTTCGTATTATGAGACTTGATCCGGAAAAAGAATTTTATACTCACGATGAAAAAGTTCTGCTTTCAGCCTATCATAACCTCAAAAAAAACTGGGGTTTTTACAGCGCTCGACTTAATGAACCAGGGATTGAAAAACTTATTGAGGAGGAAAAGAAATTCACTTTTCTTGCTAAGGCGAAGGAGGCAGATGTTATTCTTTACACCAGAGAAAGCTACCGTGAATTTCCTGATCTTTGGACCAGCGGAATGAGTTTAGACTCTCCAGATAAAATTTCAAATATCAATCCTCAAATTGAGGAGTTTGCTTGGGGGAGTGCGGAATTAGTGGAATGGAAAAGCGATGACGGGATTCCTCTCCAGGGAGTCCTTATTAAACCAGGAAATTATGAGCCTGGGAAAAGATACCCCGTGATTGTTTATTTCTACCGGTTTTTTTCCCAGAGGCTTTATGAATTCAATCAAGTGGTGATCAATCACAGACCCTGTTTTCCCTTTTATGCCAGCAATGGATATGCTGTTTTTCTTCCTGATATTAGATTCGATATCGGGATTCCTGGATTTTCATCCACGAAATGTCTTGTCCCTGGGGTACAAAAGATCATAGATATGGGCATTGCTGATCCTGATGCCGTAGGACTCCACGGCCATTCATGGAGCGGGTATCAAACAGCCCATGTTATCACTCAAACAGATATTTTTAGATGTGCTGTTGCTGGAGCGCCCGTTTCAAACATGACTTCTTCATACGGGGGTATTCGATGGGGGTCAGGAATGGCGCGGCTTTTCCAGTATGAGAAGACCCAGAGTCGTATCGGGGCTAGTCTGTGGGAAAGACGGGATTTGTACATAGAGAATTCTCCTCTCTTTTTTGCTGATCGAATCAACACCCCGCTCCTCATTATATTCGGGGATGAAGATGGGGCGGTACCCTGGTATCAGGGTATAGAGCTCTATCTCGCCATGAGAAGGCTTGAAAAAGATTGTGTGTTTCTTCAGTACCGCGGAGAGCCGCATCACCCGCAAAAGTTTCCCAATAAACTGGATTGGTTTAAAAAGATGAAGGAGTATTTTGACCATTATTTAAAAGGACAGGAAGGTCCGGACTGGATAACCAGGGGGATTCCCTACAGAGGAAAGTAAAGAATCTGGATTATTCAAACATGAAAACATCGACATTTTTTTATGAATAGATCATGTTAAGGAGAAATCATTGAAAAAGACAAAAAGACTGTTTAGCCTGATTTTTATTTTATTTTTATTCCAGGAGGCTGTAGCCCAGCTTCCTTCTCCCCGTGATTATCTGGGATTTGAGATAGGGACTGACCGGAAACTAGCGGATATGGACCAGATCATTGATTATTTCATGATTCTTGGAAATCAGAGCCCCCGGATCCGGGTTCAAGAAGTGGGTAAAACCACCCTGGGGAATCCTTTTATTGTGGCTGTGATCACGTCAGAAAAAAACCATACGAATCTAGAAAAATATCAGACCATCCAGCAGAAGTTGGCAGATCCGAGAACTTTGAAACCGGGAGAAGCCGAAGATCTTATCTCACAAGGTCGAAGTGTGGTGATGGTGAACTGCTCCATCCATGCCACTGAGATAGCTGCCTGTCAGATGTCTATGAAGCTGGCCTATGATATGGCATCAAAAAATGATCAGGAGACACAGGAAGTTCTGGACAATGTGATACTGATTTTGATTCCTATGCACAATCCAGATGGGATTCAAATGGTGGTTGATTGGTATGAAAAATACCTTGGCACTAAATATGAGGGAGGACGCATGCCCTGGCTTTATCACACATATGTGGGGCATGACAACAACCGTGACTGGTTTATGTTCACTCAGAAAGAAACCCAATTGACCATTAAAGTCCACAACTCATGGCATCCCCATGTGATTGTGGACATGCATCAGATGGGGAGCACAGGCCCCAGGTTGTTTGTCCCACCCTTTGTAGACCCTTATGAGCCGAATATTGATCCCATACTCAGACAGGAAGTGGCTGCGATGGGGACTTTTATGGCTGCAGAGCTCACCTCTGAAGGAAAAGCAGGGATCATGCACAGTATGGGGTTTGATGCCTGGACTCCAGCCAGAGCCTATCATCATTATCATGGTGGAATTCGCATTCTCACTGAGGCCGCTAGTGTCAAGATAGCCACTCCCATTGATATTCCATGGGAAGATCTCAGTCCCCAAGTCAAGCAGGAATCTGTAGCTATACCCATGCCTTGGAAGGGAGGGAGATGGACGCTGGGGGATATTGTGGATTATGATTATTCAGCTGTTAAAGCTTCCCTGATCAATGCCGCGCGCCTCAGAGAAAATTGGATACGAAATTATTACCGAATTTTCATGAAAGCAGTAAAACGGATTGAACCTCCTTATGCGTACCTTATTCCAGAAAAGCAAAATGACTTACCGACTGCTTTAAAAATGCTTGACATTCTGATGTTAGGACAAGTCGAGATACATAAGTCTGAAAAGCCTTTCACAGCCGGTGGATATGAATATCCGGAAGGAACTTTTATCGTGTATATGGCTCAGCCATTTGGGGGGTTTGCCAAAACTCTGCTTGAGCCTCAGGTCTATCCAGAAATAAGGGAATATGAGGGGGGACCCCTTAAAACTCCGTATGATGTGGTGGGTCACACGCTTCCTTTCCTCATGGGAGTTGATGCTGTGGAAGTTGAGCAGCCGTTTCAAGCAGAGGCCAAGCTTTTAAAAGAAATAATGCGGCCTGATTCTGTGATTAATCTCAAAGAGGGAGCTTCTTTTTATGGTTGGGGCTATCATTCAAATGATGACATCGTGGCCGCAAACAGGCTGCTCAAAAAAGGATATGAGTTGCTCTGGGCCGCTGAAGAATTCCAATCAGAGGGAAAAGCATATCCCCAGGGAACCCTGCTGGTCAGATCTTCAGAAAAAATTGATGATGAGTTAGAGGACGTTTCCAAAGGTATTTATGTCCGCTTTGAAGGCGTAAAGAAGGGACCCGGGATAAAAGCTCATCGAATTCAGAAGCCAAAGGTAGGGCTTTATAAAAGCTGGACTGCTTCCATGGATGAAGGATGGATTCGGTTTGTCCTGGAGCAGTTTGAATTTGAATATCAGAGTCTGTTTGATAAAGACATCCGAGCAGGAGATCTTATTAAGGATTTTCATGTCATTATTCTTCCAAGTCTCAGTAGCCGTGAAATTGTTCAGGGTTTATCCGAAGAAGTCATTCCCCCTGAATATGCAGGGGGAATAGGAGAGATTGGAGTCAAGAATATCAAAGTTTTTATTCAGAACGGAGGGACTTTGATCACTCTGAGCTCCTCCTGCGGATTCGGGATAAAAAACCTACATCTTGGAGTGGAGAACACAGTTTCCGATCTCAATCCCAATGAATTTTTTATCCCTGGTTCTCTGCTCAAAGTGATCAATGTTTTGGATCACCCCATTACCTACGGCTATGGAAGGGATGCAGTTATTTTTTTTAGAAGAAGTCCGGTGTTCAGTCTTTTTGAGGGAAAGAGTCTTGTGAGGTATCCTCCGGATTGCCTTCTCAGCGGCTGGATGAGCGGCCAGAGGTATTTAACCGGGAAAAGCGCTCTGGTTGAGGTTCCCTTTGGGAAAGGAAGAGTGATTTTAATTGGATTTCCAGCTCAATACCGGTCTCAATCTCATGGGTCTTTTAAATTCCTTTTCAATTCAATATTTTATGGAGCCAGCCTGGTAGCTGACATTTGATATATTTTCTTTGACCAGGTGATTTACTTGTGATATAAGCTTATAAAGAGAGTCAATCGTATCAAACTATTATAACTTAAAAATGATGGAAAAAGGGGACTTTGAATGAAAGCATTGAGAAAAATATTGGGATTTTTGATTATTTTGTTTATAGGCCTCCCTATACTTTTTGCTGTCATATGGGCTGTCGGAATCACCCGGGCTGCTGTATCTCCTGAGTTGGTTTCTGACCTCCCTAAGGAGATAATCGAGGAGGTGCCTTCTATTGTAGAGGAAGTATTTGAGGAAGCAAAAAATGAAGACTCCATGACTGATAAAAATACGAGAGCCTGGTTTCAAGCGGCTTCAGAAGTGGGCATTTCTCCTCAAGAGTTAATGAGAAATATGGGATTTTTAGATTGGCTGGAAAATGAGCTGTCAGGCACTTTTGATGAAGTTGGAGATGTATTAAGAGGGAAGAGAAGGACAGGGCTGATTGTTTTTAACCTTCGGCCCCTAAAAGAAGCTTTCCACAGTGAGGTTTTTAAAGATTATATGATTAAAGTTGTTGATAAACTACCCCTCTGTGATGAGAGAGAAATGGAGAGATGGTCTACGATGATAGAGGGAAATTATGATTTATTTTCATTCCCGCCCTGCAAGCCAGGTATTCAGGTCTCAGAGCAGGTTATTCAAGCCCATCTTGAAGATTTTACTGATGACATATCGAACGAAGTAGAGATATTTTCCAATACCCGATTCATTCCTTTAAGCATTTCACGAGTTTTAAAACTCGCTTCTTATGGTCTGTTGCTTTTGCCCGCTTTGATTATTCTGCTGGGAGCTGTGATTGCAGCGACTTCTTCTGCAGGTTTTTTCAGGTGGAGCGGCATATCGATACTTGCGGGCGGATTAGCCTCATTGTTAACAGCTCTATTTACAAAACAATTGGCTTTTGCCGGCCTTGGACTTTCTCCCTATTCTTTTTCTCAGGATTGGTCCGTTGAACTCCATGAGTTGATTATAGAAAAAACAGCTTGGATACAGACAGCCGTGTTGAATCAGCTGTTTTCCCCTGTTATTGCTGTAGCTGGGGTGGTGAGTATTGTTGGATTTGTCATTTTTATGCTTTCTTTTATTGCGAGAGGGAAATCGAAACCAGCAAAAGGCGAGCCGACTGAAAAAGAAATCCCCAAAAAAGGTGAACAGGGACTGAAAGAAAAGCCCATTTCTGAAGAAAAGGAAGAATTAAAAAAAGGACCTGAGGGTGAATGGCAGACTGAATCTGAGAAAGAACCTCAGAAAGAGACAGAAGAACCAGAAAAAAAGGATTCATGAGTTTTAGTAAGGAGTTCAAATGAAATCAAAAACGATTCTTAAGATTTTATCTGTTTGGGCCATTATTTTTTCTTTGAGTCTATTAAGCTTTGCTGAGTCTGAAAATTCAGGCCAGAGGACTTATACATCTCAATGGACTCCAAAGAGAAATATAGCCAGCATTGATATTGGGGGCTTGTTTTCGCTCATTCGGGTTGGATATGACTATGAATATATGGAAAAAATTTACAGTGAGAATATGATCCTCAGTGATTCTGTCAGAAATTCTGAGGCTGTTGGTTTCAGCTTTGGCGCAGGTTTCTATGTTATGCAAAATCTGGAGATAGGGGCGAGTCTCAACCTATTTTCAAAATCATTGAGCGGAACCTATGGATTCAGTTTGCCTAATGTTTATTTATGGGAGGATATTGCATCTGGTGGGGCGTCAGCTAATCCAATTTTTAAGGAGACGGTGTTTCATTTTATGGTCAATTTTCACCCCATCACTTCTGGAAGTGTGCAGCCGTTTATTGGAGCTGGAGTGAGCTACATTTCAGGAAAAATGGATTTGCTTAATGACATCATCTATGAAGAAACTTTTTTCATGGATTGGACTCATGAAATAGAGATCACAGAAGTCGAATTTGTGAGAACAGATGTGAACAAATTTGGATTCAATTTTTCTGGAGGGATGGATTTTTATGTCGCTAATAGAGTCGCTTTTTATGCCTCTGGAAGATATATATTAGCGAAAAAGCAAGTGGAACACCCCTTGACTTCCCAATGGGCCGAGGGAGAGACATTAGGGCTGGATTTAGGGGGGCTGTCAGCCAATTTAGGAATTAGGATTTTCTTTTAAAACTTCGGGTTATTCCTGGACTCAGAGAATGGACATAAAGATAACTTTTTGTTTCTGTTAGTTCTGGCAATTCAAGCTATAATTCTTATTCATTTTTCAACTTGAATGCTGAAGAATATTTCTTTACTTCATTTTGATCAAGGAGGCTGGGAAAATGAATCTAAAGGGAACCTTTTATTCTAAGTTTTCGTTCTCATTAAAGAAGAATGAGTCTATAAAGAGGCCGAAATGAAAAAACTGGTGATATTTATTTTGTTTATTGTGATCCTGATGTTATTTATAGGATCTGCAGCAGCAAAGGAGATCAATAAAGATTTTCATGAAACCTTCCATGTTAAAAAGGGAGATGTTCTCTATCTCACCCATGGAGATGGAGATGTGAACCTTATCCCATGGGACAAAGATCTGATTGACGTGGAAGTGCATTTTAGAGCTGATGTCCAAAGAGTCGGGATTGGTCATGAATATCATTTTGATGTTGAATTCAACCAAAGAGGGAATTCTATATATGTCACGGAAAAGGAGAGTTTAGGATTTACCATAGGGTTCAGTTCTTTTAAAACATATGAGTACATTTATGAAATTAAAGCACCGAATTATATCCGGTTGGATTTTAATGGGGATGATGGAGATGTGAATATTGAGGGATGGAGAAATGAAATCGAATGCCGTCTGGATATGGAAGACGGAGATGCTCGGGTCCAGAATTCTGTAGGATCTTTTGATGTCACTTCAGATGATGGTGATGTGGTTTTTGATCAGACACAGGCTGAGAAACTGTATGTAAGGGTGAATGACGGGAATCTTGATTTGGATCTTTTAAGTTCCGAAAACATAGATGCAGACATAAAAACAGATGATGGTCCGGTGAGATTGAATTTAGAGAAAGGTTTTTCAACCTCCTTTTATACCTACTCTGAGGATGGCCGTATTCGTGTAGAGCTTGAAAATATTGAGAATTTTGAAGATGAACGTCATTCTAAATCTGGTGCCATAAACGGCGGCCGAGGAAGAATACGCATCCGGACTTCTGATGGGAATATCACTCTAGGGGAGAAGTGAGTTTTCTGTTTTAGGTTAGTTTTTTCAATGCCTATTCTATTGGATGTAATATCCGATAGAGAAAAAGCTGACCCAATGCCGGAGCGAGAAAGGGGCTGTAGTTCCCATACCTGTTTTTTTAAGAGGGAGAACACCTTCGCTGTAGGTATCAGAGAAGCGGAAGAGTTGTCCGTTGATTTTTTTCCCCATAATAAGAGCCATAATTTTTTCTATTGTCAGGAGCCCAAAGGGAATAGAATATTTTCCGCACCAGTAGGTATTCCGATAATCGAGATAGGTTTCACCCCAAAGTTCTTTTGTTAATCCTTTGATTTTACTGCTGTTCATGATACCTGTAAGATAAGTTTGAATGAGGTGGTGATCGAGCTTTAAGGCGTTTTCCCATGCTTCTTCTCCTTCTCCGAAAGGCGAATTATTAAAATCTTTTCCATAATGGTTGCCGTCGGAAGAGATGAGAAAGAAAATATCCTTTCCAGCTAAAAGATGTTTTTTATTCATATAATCCGCGATGACTTTAGAAAGTTTTTTTGAAACTTCCTCCATGCGCGCAAAAGGCATGGGTGTGACCATGATGGGAGTTATTTTGACTTCCGGGTTAAAATACTGGAGGAAAGGCAGGAGGGCTTCGATGGAGTGCTCGATCTCATGAGCTCTGTTATTGGTGATAAAGGCTGTCTGGTCAAGCCGCTGTTTGATATATTCCCTAAGTTTAGAGACAGAAATAGACTTTTCTATACCGGGCCAATATTGGAATTCGTCCAGGATAAGGATGTTCTGGAGGCCGCTGATTTCATTCCGAACGGTACCGTGAGTGACGCCAAAGATGACCACTTCTCTAGCTTTCAAAATCTTGAAGAGCGGATAATAAATCCTTCCAGCATAAAGATAATCGTCGTGAGGAGAGATAGCCGCTACAAGGCCTTTGGATTTAAAGCTTTCTTTTTCCTGACTCTCAAGATAATTTACCAGCCTCTGCAGGCTCACCGGATTCCAGCAGAAGCCTACGTCATCCCGGATGGGCCGCTTTTCCTGAGCAACCAAGGGTATAAGGCATAGTGCAACGATTAAAAGCCTGATAAATTTTTTCATAATTTTCCTCTCTTTCATGAAAGTTGCAAAATTTTAGCTTCTCAGCAACTCACCATTTATCTTACATATAAAAATTGATTACCATCAGGATATTCACAGAGATTAGAACGTATAAATCATCCCCGCTGAGAGAGAAAAAGCTGATTGAGGATCATCCTGATCCATGTACTGATACCGAGTGTTTATGAGAATACCTAATGCCGGTTTGAAATACATTTTCAAACCGGCTCCCACAAAAGCGGTTAAAGGATAATTTTTTTCAGGAGGCTCGATCTCTGTTTCGTATCCGTATTCCGAGACATAGGTTCTCATTTCTGTGTTTAAAGCACGGCTTATCCCAATCCCGGTGTCAAAAAAAAGGGAAAATTTATTGTTTCTTAGGAGATGAAACCCGAGCAATAAAAATCCAGAAGCATATTCATAGGTATTGATTCTGACTGTGTCGTTGTCAGATGGGTCAGTCAAAGTGGTGTTCCCAGCTAAATTGTAATGGGCTTCAATTCCCAAAAATAAAGGATCTAGATTTGTGGTTAACCCTATTCCAAATCCTATAGTGCTGAAAGAGGAGGCTAGTGGAAAATCATTTTTTCCTTCTTGGTAATCTTCTTTGGAGCCGGTTTCTCCAATAAAGCTTCCTTTTCCAAAAAGATAAAAGTCTGTACTGCTGAAGCTCATTCCTGCTGATAAAAATAGTAAAAAGAATCCACTGATTATTTTAGAGAATTTCATTGAGAATTTCCGTTTTAAAATCTTCCCTTTCCTTTTTTAACGTTTATCACAATGATATGGGCCGTTGTGAAGCTTTCTAATATCCCATCTGTTACATTGAAACGTACTTGATACTCACCGGATTGAGTATAAGAGGGCGTCCATGAGAATAGTCTTGAAGATGAATTGAAATGGGCTCCGCTGGGAAGATTTGAACAGGTATAAGTCAGAGCGTCTCCATCAGGATCACTTGCTGTGACAGAGAAAGAGAGCTCTTGCCCTTCTTTGGCTCTTTTTTCTGGGATATCATTGATTTCGGGAGGATGATTAGCTATGACAACATTCCATGCCTTTAGGATCCATGTTCCGCCTTCACACTGACCCATTCTGATTTTAAAATAACCGCTTTCACCCCAGTTCTTTCCCCAGGAGTTCTTGCATATCCAGTATTCTTGACTTTCATTATAACCAATCAGAACCACTGCATGGCTTCCCTCGTAAGAGGCCCCAATCGTTTTTTCATAAACGCCTGAATTGTAATAATAAAAATCATTATAAACTTCCATAAAAAAAACCAGAGGCCCGCTTTGGAGAGAACTCTTTATGGCATATTTATCTACATTAGAAGTCGTGACCCAACCCCAATTTTTAATTTTAGCTAATTTTTTATTCCAGTTGCTGCAGAGATGACAGGGGATATCCTCTGCTTGATAAGGGAAGCAGTCTTCAGTCACCACTCCGTTGGTTTCCATATAATCAAAAGATTTCCAGGAATTTCCCCCACTGCAGTTTCCTGCGTAAGAACAGGAGATAAGATCTTGTTCAGAGAGATCTGGATAACTGAGAGCTGAAGAATAGTCTCTATTAAGAAAATTTCCTCTTTTCATAAAAAGCTCTGGTAATTTTATAGAATGATCTGATGAAAGAGCGGCAGGAGAATAGAGATTGCGTTCAGTATTATACCTTGCCTCTACAGCACCGCAGGCTGCAAAGGCCCAACAGCTTCCGCAGTCACCCTGATTTTTAATGGATGTTAAATAATTTCTGTCGTTTTGGTTTCTCCAGTCTATCTGGTTAGGAAGAGATAGCTTTTCTTTTATTTCAATAATTTTTTCAGGATCTGCATAGATCGGCCTAAAACCACCCAGACGATGCATCCTTTCTTCAGGACTCAGGTAAATAAATGATGTTCTCCCTGCTTTCCAATTGAGGCCCTGGAGGAGTATCTGTTGATTGATTCTATTTATTTCGTCTTGATAAGGATCTTTTTTTAATTGAAAGCTGGATAAAGTGAAGGAAAGTCCAGCTAGGAGCAGAGCAAAAATAAATAATTTTGTTTTTTTTAAATGATGGATTTTATTCAATGTGACCAAGTTCCCATTCTCTAAGTCATTTCATGCCTCTATCATACACGTCAAAAACAATTTCAGTCAATTAATAATCCAGTGCACTGTGAGGATACTGTTTTTCTATTCCGGGAGAAGATGCTTAAAATAAGAAAGCTGTTTTCTTTGATTTTCGTTTTCTTGTATGATATAAACTCTCTAAAATTTTAGATTTAATGAATAAAGGTTACCTGCGTTTAGAAGAGGGCACAGAATTTGAGGGAATTTCTTTTGGAGCACCTGTTTTTACAATCAAGTTTAATAATCTGAAAGTCAAATCCTGGGATGAATACTGATTGGGTGTGAATAAAAGGATGCGAGAAAAACTTCACCCTTTTTATTTAACTGAATGTAATCGAGATGATTGGATTCAAGGTTAAGGAGAAAATCATGGCCCAAAAAAAGAAAGATGCTCTCAAGACTTTCAATCGGCTGAAATTTGAAAAGAGTCCCTATTTGCTGCAGCATGCTGAAAATCCAGTGGATTGGTACCCCTGGGGAAAAGAGGCATTTGAAAAGGCCCGTAAGGAAAACAAACTTATTTTTCTTTCCATTGGATATTCAACATGCCATTGGTGTCATGTGATGGCACATGAATCTTTTGAGGATCCTCTTGTTGCCAAATTATTGAATGATGAATTTGTTTCTATTAAAGTAGACCGTGAAGAACGGCCTGATATAGACAAAATTTATATGACAGTCTGTCAGATGCTTACCGGAATCGGAGGCTGGCCTCTGAATTTAATCATGACACCTGATAAAAAACCCTTCTTTGCTACCACCTATATCCCAAAAGAAAGTCGATTTGGAAGAACCGGTATCGTTGACCTAATCATTCAGATTAGAAATATATGGCTGTCAAGAAAAAACGAGGTATTAAAGTCAGCAGATCAAATCATTTCTTCTCTCAAACAAACATCTAAAGATTCATCAGCGGAGGATTTGAATGAATATGTCCTGAAAAGCGCCTATGAACAGCTGGCTACCCGTTTCGATAAAGACAATGGTGGTTTTGGCGGGGCCCCTAAGTTTCCATCCCCGCACAATCTTTCATTTCTTCTTCGCTATTGGAAACGAAGTGGAGATAGGCATGCATGGGACATGGTGAAAAAAACTCTTTTGGCCATGCGCCAGGGAGGAATTTACGATCATATCGGATACGGTTTTCACCGTTATTCCACAGATAGTCAATGGGTTTTACCTCATTTTGAAAAGATGCTCTACGACCAAGCAATGATAGCCATGGCTTATATTGAAGCTTATCAGGCAACTGGGGAAAAAGACTATGAAAAAATAGCTCGAGAGATTTTCACCTATGTCCTTAGAGATTTGGCTGATAAAGAAGGAGCCTTTTACTCTGCTGAAGATGCGGATACTGAGGGGGAGGAAGGAAAGTTTTATCTCTGGAATGAGGATGAAATAAAACAAGTCCTTAACCCGGAAGAATTTGAGTTAATCACCAACGTATTTTATCTTGAGAAGGACGGAAACTTTAGAGATGAAGCAACCGGAACGAAGACCGGTCAAAACATTCTTTATTTAAAGAAATCGTGGTCTGAGACCGCTTCTGATTTGAGCATTTCAGTCAGTGCACTGCATCATAGTCTAAAACCAGTACTTAAGAAGCTTTTTATGGAGCGAGAGAAGCGCATCCATCCTCATAAAGATGACAAGATTTTAGCTGACTGGAATGGTCTCATGATCGCAGCTCTTGCAAGAGGGGCACAGGCCTTTGATGAACCCATCTATGCGGAGGCAGCCCAAAAAGCTGCTCAATTTATTCTGGAAAAAATGAGGCGGGAGGATGGCCGTCTCTATCATCGCTACCGGGATAATCAAGCCTCTATATTGGCTAATCTAGATGATTATGCCTTTTTTATTTGGGGATTACTGGATCTTTATGAGACGACCTATGATGTCTATTTTCTGCAGACAGCCGCCAAACTGAACAATGAATTAATCGATCACTTTTGGGATAGTCAAGAGGGTGGATTCTTTTTCACTCCTGATGACGGAGAGACTCTCATCACCCGCTCAAAGGATATTTATGATGGGGCTGTTCCTTCTGGGAATTCTGTTTCAGTGCTGAACCTCCTCCGTTTAGGAAGAATAACGGCCCATTCAGACTTTGAAAGGAAAGCAGCTCAAATCGGGCGAGCCTTTTTCAGTACGGTTAAACAATTTCCAGCAGCACACACCCAACTTATGACCGCTCTGGATTTTGCAGTGGGTCCTTACTATGAAATTGTTATAGTGGGAAGAACTCAGGGGAAAGGCATAGATAAAATGTTAAAAGCTCTTCGTTCAGTTTTTGTTCCGAACAAAGTTGTTCTTGTTCGATCCCTGGATAAGGATTCTTCCGACTTATTAAAAATGGCAGAATTTACTAAACACTTTTCAATGATCGATGATAAGACAACGGCTTATGTTTGCACCAATGCCAAGTGCAATATTCCCACCACGGATCCTGGTAAGATGCTTGATTTGCTCAAAGTAGAGATGTTACCAAAGTAGATGAGATGACAATGTCTTTAAAAATAAGTCACATTAAAGGTAATGTTCCCTCCGGGAAGAGGAATCAAATCTTGTCTTTTAAATTTTTTACCGTCCCATTGATATTTTCTTAACGCACCCTGATCATCAGCGGCGACATAGATCTCACAAACTCCATCTTTATCCATATCTAATACTAACGTTGCGTGTTCGAATCCACTTGAATCCCTGTCGATCAATTCCTTTTGCCATTCATTGTTGTTTTTTCTTAGAACCCATAGGCCAGATTTGAAAGCCGAAGCAATCAGATCCAGGTTTCCATCGCCATCAACATCCCCGAAATTGAGGAATCGGCAGTAAACATCTGGCAAGTCTGCAATGATACGGCCTGCATACACCCCATTCTCATAATGGTATTGTTTGATTTTTACGGTATCCACGATTTGTTGCTCCCCACCGACCTGTTTCATTTCTGCTTCGAGCACAGCGAATAAATCGGGATAGCCTGATTTATTGACATCAGCAACCAAGATTTCTTTGACGTGACGTTTTGGGAATTCCTCAATGATGTGTTGTTCAAATGACTTGCCATTGTAACGAAACATCTGTATGGCACCCGGTTGGGGTGTTCCATCGACTTTGTTGGGAGCGCTCGGAGTTGCAAAAAATTCCTTAACTCCGTCATTGTTCACATCTCCAATTTCTATTTCATGAACAAAGGTTTGTGGGGATCGATTCAATTCCGTCACATCCCAGCTATCTCCCGTTTTTTGAAGAACAGCCACAACGCCCTGATCATGGGTGGCTATCACCAGATCGTCCTTACCATCACCTGTTACATCACCCATCTCAATGTCCCTCAGCCGATCATTTTCACCACCAAAAGAGGGTTTCCATAATGTTTTTCCCATCCACTTTCTTCCTTCCCGGGTCCATAGCTTTAAGACAGCTGCATTGGCCCCAATGGTCAGAAAATCTTCACCCCAGGGGATGGCTTTATGGAATACATTGCTTTCTGTATCTTCCAGTGCCTCTGATTTCCATCCTTTTGATGTCAGATACACCATCAACAACTTTGCAGCTCCAGGAACAGGGTGGTCTTTCCCGTCTTCACCCCTAATTTGCTCAAATTGAGCCTGGCACAGCAATAATGTTGTTTGTTGATCATCAATCGGTGCATGTCCTTGGGAACAGGACCCGTGAAAGATAAAGAGTAAAACAATTATGAATAAAACTGATCCTCTTAAAATGCTAAGTTGATAGATCCGTTGTTCCAAATGAATCGGTTTTATCATGTGAGCCTTTTCTATTTTTTTCAATGATTTTCTCCTTTTTTCTCTTTAGGAATTCATTATTTTTTTTATCCTATTATAACTGAAATGAATCATCAAAATATATTTTTCAATCAAATAAGTCATCAACTCCAATACAATCACCTTCCTTTGCCAATATTTAAAAGCACAGACCCATATATCCACCGTTCACTGGTTTTGAATTTTTGAGCCTTTTTCTTTTAATGAATCCAGGCATATCCGATTTTAAGGAAAAAGGTTCGGTCGGTTTGAGTGATGTCAAGACTTGTCATCCCTAGATAATTATCCGAATAGCCGAGAAAAGCAACGGTCTGAGGATTGAGTTTATAAGAGAATAGAAACTGCGTGAATACGGTCTGGTTTTTTTTAGAGACGGGAAAAACATAAAGGTCGGGATTGCGCGCCACATCCAGGTATTGAACAATGGCCCGTACGAAGGTACGAACACTGAAATTGTAAACAATTTTAGCCTGGGACAGGTTGGCTGTAAAAATTTCATTCTGATGAAAGCTGAGCCGCTGAAAAGCATGCTGGAAATTTAAATTTATGTGAGGCCCCAAGCTGAACTCAACAAAAGGAAGCCAATTCATTTCCATTGCCTGCCGGGCGTTGCTGTAATCTATGCAATCTCCATAAAGGGCCGTTATATTTAAACGCACTCCTCCTGCCGGTTTTATTTCAGCGACAAGAACGGCCTGGTCCAAGTCATAATAATCAGATAAATGAAGCCGCCTCGTGTTTTCATACTGCATGATCACCGTTGTTTGTAAGGGGCCTTGGTACTGTGTCTGAATGGAGACCTCTCTATCAGTCAGAGCTCCCCCATGATTATAGATGGCATTTCCCTGCACACTTAATGAGATATTTGTAAACCAGTCTCCGTCTTTCCCCCAAAATCTGTAGCCAAGGAATCCGGATCCGCCTCTCATGTCCACTCTGGGGACATATCCATAATCAGCCCGGAAGTTTGGATTAAAGTCTTCATAGCCTAAAAAATAGATCCAGTTTCTTCCTATACTTTCAAATCCAGCTGTAAAGGCATCTCCAGATAAAGGAGATTTGTTTTGGCTGAATATGTTTGAGATTTGTTCAGAGTAATTGGTTTCAGAATGGAGATACTGAAAATGGATATTTTTAGTCTGGGATAGTCTGAAAAATCCATCAAATCCAGCCACATGGTTGGAGTAATCATCAGAGGCTCGGCCTGTATAAAGAACTCCGATATGAGATGTCTTTCCCACATCCCGGCGGAATCGAAAAACACCGCTGGCTACTTCTTGATCTAGGGAAGTGGCTGAAGAGCCTTGGTTAGAGGGGAAGAGAAGATTATTTATTCGATCATAGGTTCCAAAAATACCGAATGCGTTTTTCCCTATTTTCCCTGACAGTTTGATTCCTCCCATAGGGTCCGCCACGGTCCTTGTGAATACTGCCTCGATAGGAGTCAGAAAAATGTCAGCACCTTCCAGAAAAAAAGGTCTTTTTTCTGGATAGCGGATGGCAAACCGAGTGTTGACTTCAAGTTCTCTGACGTCCGCTTCGATTTGAGAAAAATCAGGATTGACAGCCGCGTTGAACATCAGATTAGGGGTGATTCCCCATCTAGCTGTAATTCCTGGGTCAGCTTTGACGCTGCCGTTTTCCATTAGGCTGTCGGCTACTGCTGGGAAATTTTCTTTTCTGTCTGTCCGGATGGCAGTCAAGGTTGGATCAAGTTCAATATTGAGTCCTGGTGAAATTTCCTTTATTCCTATTATCTTATTGAACTGGCAGATGATGCAGGATCGGTCTCTTTCTGTAGGATGGGAGGTCATACGGTGGCGGACGCTTCGAGGATAGGACCGCTCAATGCTGAACCCCCAGGTTTGTGTTTCTGAAGTTTTAGGGAAACGGAGCTGGTTAAATGGGATCGCTATTTCAGCGGCCCAGCCCCAATCTGTGATTTTTCCTGCTGAGGCCCAGATGGTATCCCAAGAAAAGTCTTCATATCCCTCAGATTCACTGAAATTTGCATCAGCCTGGACACCCAACGGGTTAACCCGGAACTGAAATCCCCGTCTTTCGTCGTTGAATGTGTCAATCATTAGGCTTATGTGGTCGTCCTGGATAAACATCTCCATGGAATCTCGATCCATAAGATGTGCCCGTATTTTTGAAGGGTCCGGGTCATAACAGCGGACAGCCACATAAAAGTAATGATGGTCATAGGTCACCAGGCAGTCAGTATCTACAGGTGCCGGAATATTGTCACCGGGAAGCCATTCATAGGGAAGCTTAATCAAAACGGCATCTTTCCATGCGTTCTCATTAAGGATTCCATCTATTTTTATTTCAGAGGCGGCTTGATGAACGGCATAATCCTTGGTTTTCCTTTGTTCTTGATTGTTTTGCTCAGTGAGGCCAGTACTGTTTTTCAGACCGATTTGGATTGACTCTGCATGTGAATGAGCAGAAGTGAGAACAAAGCATGATAATATGAAAAATAGTTTAATGATATCTTTAATAAAGAGAAAAAATTGTTCCCAGGATATTTTCAGATTGGGTTTGATAGAATTGAAAACCATTTTAGCTTCTCCTGATTGATAAGAACAAATAAATTTCTAAAGCAGAAAATCACAAATTATTTTTTGAGATTAATATTATAATGCATTTATACTATATACGTTTAATGTAGATAAAAAGTTGATCGGACCTTTATAAAATCTAGTTTTTTTCCTTTTCTTGCATTTTTACTTTCTCTGGGGATAAAATAGGGGACAAAGAGGTGCGCCCGTAGCTCAGCGGATAGAGCGGTGGACTTCGAATCCAAAGGTCGGGGGTTCAAATCCCTCCGGGCGTGCTTGCTTTAAATGCTTATAAAGAGGGGAGTTAGGGGTATTTTGGTAAAGAGGTCTTCTTGCTTTTTCTTCTCTCATGTCACAAATATGTCACAAAATTCACTCATTTTAGTTACTTTTCGTATGATCTGCTGATAAGAGATCAACTGATTTTCTTTTCAAAGTTTCTGTTGAATGCAAGTACCTTTGAGTTATTGAAATTGAGTTATGACCCATTAACGTTCGGACTGTTTCTATATCAGCTCCTCTTTGAATAAGCCTGGATCCAAAGGTGTGTCTCAAATCATGCATCCTGAGGCCTTCTATCCCGGCTCTCCTGCAAGCTGCTTTGAAAGCTGTTTTGACTGTAGTAAGGGGCTTTCCTGTCTCTTCATTGAAGAAAACAAAAGGCTTGTTGTTCTTCTGGTTCTTTAGCCTTTTAATCTCTTTATAAAGAGTATCATTAACAGGTATGGTTCTTGATCTTCCGTTTTTAGTGTTGTCAACTTTAATGGTTTGGATATCCATGTCAATTTGATTCCATCTCAAGTTTAGAATTTTACCCAGTCTCATTCCTGTATTGAGTGCTATCACTATTATTGATTTAAGATGAGGTGAACTTTCTTCCATAAGTCTGGCTTCTTCATCTTTTGTTAATATACGTTCTTTGAGGTTGTCTTTTTCAGAGAAAGATTTGATTCTATCCATGGGATTCTTTTCAAGAAAGCCTTCTTCAATTGCATAATTGAACATTTTTCTGAGGAGAGCCATGTAACGGTTGATTGTGCTTTGAGTATTTCCGGCCTTTTCTCTCGAGGCAATAAACTTTCTTATAGCTGATTGATTGATTTTTCTGAGTTCAGTATCTTTAAAGAAGTCAACAAGTAAGTTCATTCTTGATTGATCTGTTTTCCAGCTCTTTTTAACAACCATGGCATAATCTTTTAGATAGATTTGACAGAACTTATTGAAACTGATTTTTCTTTTTCGTCTCTGGATGTCATACTTTTCATCAAAGACTTTACTGGTTGCTTCATTGAGGGCGTATACAGCTTCTTCTTTAGTATTTGCATTTGCTGCAACTCTTTGAATTCTGTTCCCTTCACTGTCTTTGTAATCTAAGTACCAGCGGATCTTCCCTTTTTTGGTTGTCCTTGTATAAATCGCACCATTGCCAAAATTAAAGCGAGATTTGGTTTTGGCTTTCGCCATCTCGCTACCTCCTGATTCATTTGATCTCTTTATACCATAATCAGGAGGAAAAGTCAATGTAAATCCCTGATAATCAAGAAGTTGCTGGGATTCTGGTATGTATTTATGTTTATTTTTATCTAGGTAATCTTTAAGATCATCCCGGTCATATCTTTTTCCGATTCCGGGAATATAGAGGGATGGAAGCCCTTTATTTTTATAAACAGTCTGAGGGTGACAATGAAGATATTCTGCCGCTTCTTTTACTGTTAGAAGATTATCCATTTGAATACAAAAAAAATAGATTCAACATCACTTAGTAAAAAAATTTCTTCACCTGGTGAAATAATTTCATAATAACAGCATCACTACGTATAGAAACTGTATTTTTATCAACTCTACGAGGTGAAGACATTAGTATATATTTAGCCATCTATGCCCCGTTATTTATTCTGTAACGTATTTTATTGACCAACCTCTTTCTTCTTAATCTGAAATTTTTCTTATCTGATTCATTCAAGTTTTTAGGTGTACTTATACGCTTTGCCTTTTCAGCCCTTTTTAACAGCTTTGAAATTCCAATCAGTTTTTCTGGTTTTTTGCTTAATCCCTTCCATCGATTAGTTAAAGCATAGAGAGTGTTGTTTCTTTCCAAACGCCCGGACCTTACTACATCAATAAATCCAAAGCTTTTTAGTTCCCAGATCGCTTTATTAAAAGTGTTATTTGCAATTTTATTACTAACCTCTGAATAACTAAGTTTAAGACAATTACGGTTGTAACCATCAAATTTTTTATAAAACCCCATCAAGACCCAAACAGCATAAGGAGATAACATTTCCCAGGCATCACTATCAGCACCCTCTACACTCTTAAACGGTTTTTTCGGTTGATAAGCTCTACCAGACCTTTTGTATCTTTTTGTGTTTTGATGATTATTTGGGTATTCCATTTCTATACTCTCTGTGCTTTTCCATCTCTCTTTTCATCTGATTCATAAAAATCTTGTTCCTCTTCAATATCTTCACTTAAAGAGGTTAAGACTTGGACTTTTTTAGTCTTTTTCTTGGGGGAGGTTTTTGTTTTTTTGGGCATTCGGGTACTAAACCCCTCATTCACTTTTTTTTTGCGCTTTTTCATGGTTACGGTTTTCTTGAATCCCATTATCCTAATAAAGTCTATTGCTTTTCGAGAAAGGGTTTTTTTATTGGTTTCCATCTGTCTTATTCTGTGGATCGATACATCAAGCCACCACGCCAACTCCCGACGATCCATTACTGACCATTTCCTAGCTCTTCTGAGATCCACTCCCCGATAATCATGCTTCTTTAAGAACTCTTCCATCTTCTTATGGAAATCTCTCTTGTTTTTAAAATTTTTCCTTATGGACCTTTCCAGGCAATCAATATCATCGACACTGACCATTTCACCTGACTTAACGGCTTCATACAATTTTTTCACAAAATAGACATCGGTCTCATGTTTTTCTTTTTCATCTTCTTCTTTGTTACTCTTATGCGGTATTCTCTTGGGTTTCAATAGACAGCTGCTGCAAATTATTTTTCTGTTAAAATCCAGATTCATATGACTAAGGTCTTTTCCACAAATACTGCATTTTTTATTCAATTTTTTCTCCTTTAATGGCATCATTTACTTCACCCTATACCGTTAAAATTCACATAGAACGAAAATCATTGAGAAAAAAATTATAAAAAACAGAAAGGAAATTGGAGTTATAATCAGAGAAAAAAATTGAAACTTTTTTTAAGTTTTCATTGTTAAATTTTACATAAAGCCCATAAGGCAGACTAACACCTAATTTTATGTATCTTTTTATTTCTAATACTTGAGATAGACAATTTTCTTCAAATTATTATTTCTGTTTCTTGATATTCTAGTGTTAAATGGACACAAAAATTTAGAATTTTAATTTACAAATATCCGAGTTCTTCTCTAAAGTTTTGGTGTAGATGTATTTCAAATTTTGCTTTGTATGATTGAGTATGTCGATTATATCGCCTGATTGCATTTCCCTTAATACCAAAATATAAACCAAACCACTTATTAAGTTCATAGATTCTTGTTTTTAATTGCTTTGTTATTTCGTTATGAGAAAAATTTTCATCTTTATAAGATATTTCTCCATCTTTAAAAGCAAATTCGAATAAGACTTCCCATGCCTTTCTCATCTTTCCACCACGTTTAGATGTAAAACCAAGCTCTACGTAATCCTTTCCCTCTTGCTTATCCATAACATTTATTTGGATAGCTTTATCAGAAAGAAAGGTTATTTTTACATCTTCCCATTTAACTTCTTGTGGTGTTGGGAATTTATCAATTGGTTTTGGTAATAAATCAGATTTTTTATCGTGCTCTATTTTAGGAAAAGATTCATTTATGCTTTCCCCAAGGTAGGTTCGAAGTCGTTCATTTAATTTAAAAAGTATGAAATGGTTATAAGTCACACCTGATGTAAGGGTATGTATTCTGTCCAGTAAAGGTCGAATTGATTCATCTTTTAGTCTTTTTGCTATATGTTCCTTTTTAAATTCCTTTGTGCTGTATTGATACTCATGAGCACTGAATTCGTAAATTTGATTAATTATATCAAGATGCTTTTCTTTTACAGGCTCTTTTTCTAAAAGATAGACAACCCGGTTGAAATCGTTTTTTAATCCTTCAAACATAGAAAGGAAGCTATCAACATAATTTATAATTGATTCAGGGTCATCAAGTTTGTTTTTATTTTTTTTTGCCTCTTTGTATAGTTCTTCTAGTTTTGTTATCGCCCGCTTGGTATTTCCCTCAAATGCCCTTAAATCTTCTAAAATATCTTCAAGAGGAACTCCTCTATAATCCCTAAAACCATCTATTGTGTAGAATTTTTTGGCCATCATCCCTTTATTTATTACTAGCATAAGAGGAAAAGGAATTCAATGTATTATAATTAGATATAATATTTTTATACACAAAATGCTTTTATATGATTATTGATGAAGAGCCAGAGGTTTACCCCTCAACCCCCGTTTCTCATATATATATTATATATATTAATAGGGTTATTAAAGGAGTTATATTGAAAAAGAGCAATATATTAAAAATCAGGGGGGCTATACTATACCATTCAAACGGCTTTTTTGGCACTTTTCTTCTGGGGAAAGTTAACCTGTAAAGTATGGGGTCTAGCAAATGAAGAAGTTAGCTAAAAATACTAATAATTTATTGATTAAGGTTCTTTTATTTAATGGTTTGTAAAAGTCATCGGCGCTTTAAAAGTGATAATGATTATCACTTAGCTTAATGGTTTCATATCGCAGACTATTCCCCTAAAAAGTATCCAAAAATGCTTAATGAATGGTTTAGTACTAGTACCCCCTTAAAATGTGAAAAGTCCCTCCGAGAGAATACTGTGAAATTGGCATTTCAGTGATTTATTTATGCACACAGAATACTATATTTTTTTATGGATCAGTTTTTTACTAGTAGGTCCCTTTCACTTTGATAACTTTAATCTTCCGATCCCAAACAAATTATCCTTTCCTGAAGGACCCAGATCCTTGGCTCTTGCTTCAAGGATTGATTTAATCTGGTTTAATGTATATGGAAATTTTTCCTTTAATAAGGCAAGCGCTCCTGCCACATGGGGAGTTGATGCTGAAGTACCGTAAAAACTAACCGTTCCATAAGTAACACCGGAGACTCCAGAAGGAGCACTAAAATCAGGCTTAATCCTGTTATCTGAGGTTGGCCCCCTTGAACTGTAATAGTGCAAGGAATCATCCGACCAATCTGTGGCTCCCACTGCTATGGCATCTGAAGAATCCGCTGGGATATTCAAACTTCCAGATTTTTCATTATATTCAATACTTCCGGATGCTCCATTTATGAATAATTCATGTTTAACATTCTGATTGGCATTATATTTTCTAATAGAAACGCCCCACCAACTTGAAACTGATGAATACCAGTATCCTCCTACGAATTCGATAGGAAGTTGATAACCTGTCTGCCAATTAAAAGAACCGTCTACATATTGCCAGTAATATCCATTCCAATAATAGAGATATAAATCGAAGTCTTGATCTGATCCTTCGTAACTATTACCGTCCCAATATCCCCAGTCATTCCAATTTAAGTGTGCAGATACAAGAGTGTAAGCATTAACGTGGAAGGTTAATATTTCATCACTTCCAGAAAAGTTGTGCCACTTATCATTATCATAATCTTTATAATTACCTTCCCAATGATTATTAGCGTCATTGCCTGCAGCGGAAACCCAAATAATTCCATTACTATTAGCATCCTCAACATCTTCACAGATCGGGCCTGTTCCATCTCCTGCTCCAATATTGAACCACCCAACTGAATAAGAAATAATATCCACCTCCTGATTTATTATCCACTTAACAGCGTTGTAATGTTCCACGTCGGTATTGAAATTTACTAAATACAATTCTGCATTTGGTGCCATGTCATGAACAATTTCAGCACAAGCTGTTCCGTGCTTATCATACTTAAGATTCCCATCTGACCTAAACGAACGAGTCACTACATTATCTGGTAATTCTGAGCCCAGTAAATTTTGATATCCTTTAAAGCCAAGATCAAGTATACATACTTTTACTGTTTCATTTGTTCTATAAGGCGTTACATTCTGCCATTGGTCTGCATCAGTGGTTTCAACACCTTCGCTAATTACTAGGGGAGTAGGATGTTTGGGAAGTCTTAAATATTTAATATAAGGTAATTTAGTTATCTCTTCTAACCCATCTATGGGGATGACACATTGAATCAAGTTTAAATAACTTGTTTCTACTTTTCCCCCTAGGGCTTTTATTTGTTCAGAAACTAGATACTTAGTTTCTTTTATATCTGAAACAGCCCCTGTGTCCTTTGTGGTTGTTTCTTCTTGAAAATCATTTTTTATCTTTGCCTCAGTCACTACTCTAACATTGTTGTTCTTTATAGTAATCCCACGTCTATCAGCAAACTCTTTAGCTTTCTCTATCCCTTGCTCGTAATATGTTTTCATTAATCGATACAAAACATGCTCCATTTTAGGACTTCCTTGTTTGATTTCAATTGATTGAGGTGAAAGATCCTGAGGTTCTGTTGGTTCTGTTTGATTTCCAGTTGAATTAAGAATAAATGTTACAGATAAAAATAGAACAAAAATCAATAAAATTCGATTTAGCTTAGTTTTCATTTCTTATCCCCCTTTAAAGTGAAAATAAATATTTTATTCCAATCCCTACATAGACAAAACTCATATCAAGCTTCCCAAGGTTACCGGATATTTTCTCGCTTGAAAGCTGGTCAGTAAGCGCCCAACTTCCTTCTTGTTTATTAATATAATATCTACCTTCAATTCCTATTAAAAAATTGTTGCTTACCGATAAATCTAATCCAGCACCAACATTAAATCCCATTCCTTTTTCGACTTCTTCTTTAATGTCAAATCCAAGAACATTCCAAGAATCTACAATACTTGAATCTAAAGAAAAATTATTCATAAAATAACTCCCGCCAACTGTGATATAGGGAGTTAATAAATCAGATACAGGTAATCTACCATCAATGTTTATACTCAAGGTTGTGACTGTTAGTTCTCCAGAACTTAATTTATTCGGATCCCCGGACACATCACTTTGGAAGTTTAGTCCACTTAATTCTACTCCTATATTCCGGGTTATTAATAAATATATATTTCCTCCATAATTCAAACCTCCAGAAAATTCAGATTCGGTGGGCATTGCATATCCTAGGTTGAGTCCTATCCCAATTTTGAGTCCATCTTTCTTTGCACTCATAGTCTCCTTTTTCTCAACTATGTTTTGCGTTTGTTGTCCCTTCTTACTTATTTCCTCAACTTTTTTCTGCTTCTTTTCCTGTTCAGATACTTTTCCTTCCTCCTTTTTATCTACTTCTTTCACTACCGATTCCTCTCTATCCTTCTTTCCATCTCCAATTATTTCAGCTTCAGAAGTTTTAACAAAACCTGATAAATTTAAACCTCTTTCTTCAGAGTAATAATATATGTAATACCATTTTCCCTTTCCGCCCTGATTACTAAAAAGATTCAAAACCGCACCTTTATTTACTTTACCGATAATAGTACTGTTCTCATCGGCTTCCAAATAGACATTTGCTTCATCAGCGGTTATCTTTATTTTTATAGAATCTGCTAAAGAAAATAAGTAACTGTAAGAAAATAATAATAAGATAAAAATAAATAAAAATTTTGTTTTCTTCATAAGTCCCCCTTAGGAAAGTTTGTTCTTATAATTCATGAAAGATTTATGCTTTTTATAGTAATTTTCGCTTAGTTCCATCGAATTCCTTTTCTTAAGCTAACCTTGTTTTTTATATTATATATAAAAACAGGTGCTGTCAAAAAAAAGCCATAAAAATTATAATTAAGTGGGATAACGATAATGATTATCGGTCTTATTTGCACCTTTCATGCTACAAGCTATATCCTTAAAAAGTGCCCAAAAAGGCATAATAAGGGGTTTTAAGTACCAGTACCCCCTTAAAATGCAAAAAGTCCCCCCGAGAGAATACCCTAAAATCGGCAGTTCAGTGACTTATTTAAGCGCCCAGAAAGCTATATTTTTAACTTGACCAGTTTTTTGGGAGAAGGTCCCTTACCCAAACATATATATTAAATTAAATATATTTCTTCTTTTCTATTTCTTTATTGCCTGAAGTTCTATCTAATGTTTTTTAATGTCTTGGCCTCTTAAAGCAATACTATTAATCCAACCTTCACCAATTCTTTGACCCATTGCTGAGTTAGCTTCTACTTGATACCATGGTGAATTAAGTTTCATTTTTATATCTAGTACAGTGATTACTGATCCAGGGGGGAGCATTTTCATTTTTGTTAGTGCTGTTTCGGGATCAGCTGGTTCGTATTCGGGCATTAGTGGTGTTTCTTTACTTATTGTATAAATCCCATCTTTCTGAAGATTGCTAGCATAGACTTTTGTGGCCCTGATATTTGAAACATTTGAACCGAGAGGTTTTCCTATTATCATTTCTTTTTTAATTGTTCTTAATCCTGATGGATTAATTAGAGCACTATGAAGATTTTCATTTCTTTTTCCAAAAATAGGATTACTTTGATTTACAGGAACAACAATAGAAACTTCAATCTCATCGCTAATTGTAGACGTTTGAAATGGCATGCCCACATTAGACATCCTATCCATTTCCTCTTGAAGTTTATTTTTAAAGACGTTATCGCTAATATTTATTTCTTGTGGAGATTGCCATTTTTTAACTGTACTCTTTTCGTGGAAATAATCTATTGAATATGTTGACTCACTATCTCCTTTTTCTTTATAAGACCTAGAAACAGAAACCATAACATCAGTGAAGTCAGGAAGATCTGTATCAAGGGAAAGCTTTAATGTATCCCCCTCAATGGTTTGTATCATTTCAAACTTTTCACAATAGATTTTTTCTTGTTTAACTGACTTTCTTTGTTGCTTCTCTGTGCCAATAGCCTTTTCTTCCTTCTGCGCTACTTTTTTTGTTGTCTCTTGTTGATTACTGCTACAGGCTATTAAAAGTATAAAAAAACTTAAAATAGCAAGTTTAAAACATTTGGTTATTATCCTCATAACAACCTCCCTATTTATAGAAATTTGTTATTTCCATTGATGATGACTTTTTCCAATCTCATCTGAACACCACCCTATAAGCGACTCTATCAATTATAATACTCATAAATAACAACTTCGGTCAATAAGCAATTCACATCTAAGAAAGGACTTCAAAGAACTCTCTTACTCAATATGCTTCAAAATCATAGTTCATATTTGAGAGGGGATTATCTAGATTTTCAAGCTAGAGTGGGGGTAATGAGTTCTGACTGTGATAACCGGTTATCGGCTTTTTTGGTCAATCCGGACTCAATATATTCCGGATGATCTAAGTTGAATCTACCTTAAATATATGCAGCCTCCTTTTGTTCATGTCACAAATATGTCACAGATTTTGCTTAATCTCGCTTACTTTGACTTAATGGTGCTTAAAGGAAAATCTTGGTTTTCTCGGGGAAAACCGGATATTTCTCTGGTACTAAAAATCATAGGGAATGGGACTTCGAATCCAAAGGTCGGGGGTTCAAATCCCTCCGGGCGTGCTTGCTTTATATCCTTAAACTGTTCATTTAAGTGGGTCCCAAATAATAAAATCTGTGGCAAGAGAACAATTCAGAAAATATATTGTAGAATCTGATCATATGAAATTCTTAATTTGGATTCCCCAATTTTTACCTAAAGCCGGGTGAACAAATCCCCCTCCTCCTAAGGCAAGGATTTTGAAGGTTATCTCTTTTTGTAATTGGGCTATCGTTTTCGATGCATAATCATAGGATTTTTCAGTGAGCTGCAAACTGGATATGAGGTTTTCTTTTGATCCATCTACACCCATTTGTATGATCAAGACCTCTGGAGCAAAATCTTTTATTAACTCAGGTATCTGATTGAATACATGGATAAATTCAGAGTCGTTACAATAGGATGAAAGTGGAAAATTTTTATTAAAACCTTTGCCCCTGTCTTCTCCTATCTCTTCTTCATATCCTGTTTGAAAGGGAAATAAGGTCATGGGATTCTGATGAATAGAAATGGTATAAACTTGGGAATTATTATAGAAAGCTCGTTGAGTGCCGTCTCCATGGTGGGCATCATAATCCAGGATCATGATTTTATTTATACCTTTTTTCTTCAATAAATAATTTGCCGAAATGGCTATATCATTGAATACACAAAAGCCTCTGCCCTCATTCTCAAAGGCATGATGCCAGCCGCCGCAGATATTTACAGCCACATTGCAGGGATTATTATCAATAATGGAATCTGCCCCTGTGATTGATGCACTGACACTCAATAGTATAATATCATAAATTCCTTTTATCTGAGGGACCTCTTCTCCATAGTAGCCATGACCGGTTCGACTGACTTCCTGCACTTTTTTTATATAAGTAGGTGTATGGAATAACTTAATGATTTCCTCTGAAATGATTTTAGGTTTTTTGATGTCAACTTTATTGAGAATGTTTATTTTTTTAAACTCTTCCCATGCCTTCTCATAGCGGTCTCCCTGCATAGGATGGTTGGGTCCAAAATCCATCTTTTTAAAGTCTTCACTATAAATGAGTATCACATGATTCATGGTTTAACCTGTTCTTTGAAATTTAAATTGCATCTTTTTTCATGATTCTCATCATGAAGATATTAAAATTATTATCTTTTTATTACTTTGATGCAATGTTTTTTAATAAGCGTTGGATTTAAACGCATAAGATGCTGCTGAAGAATTTTAATTGACTTAAAAGGATTTTTTTCTGTACTATTCCTAGCCTAGGCTATTCATAAAAAATAAAGATGCTTTTAGTATTGATTTCTTTTCAGTGACATGTAAGATTTCAAAGGGAGAAATTCAATGGAACAGGTGCAAAACTCAATAGAAAAGGCAAAGAAGTTACTTAAGGACTCATCGGCTTTACGATTCACAATTTTAGGCATGGTCAGTGTGCTGATGTTTGGGACTTACTGGTTTCAGGATTGTCTGGGTCCTCTAAAAGGCTTGTTTGAAAGTCAGCTGGGATTTTCAAGTTCTGAGTTTGGATTGTTGATCAGTTCCACTACATGGGCAAATCTGGCTTTGATGATTATTGTTGGAGGCATTGCCCTGGACCGATGGGGTATCCGAAAGACTGGAGTGGTTCTTGCGGTTATAGCCACAGTGGGGGCCTTTGTCGTATCTTTGGGAAGCTTGGGTGTTTTCGGTAAAAGTGAAAGCGCTATGCTGATTTCAATGATTGCAGGCCGGATTTTGTTTGGGATTGGATTGGAGACGACCTGTGTTCTGATACAAAGAATTATTGTCAAGTGGTTCATGGGCAAGGAATTAGCCTTTGCTATGGGGCTCAATGTGGTGGTAGGCCGATTGGGAAGTTTCTTCGCTATTTCCTTTGGACTGGATATTGCGGCCGGTCGAGTCAGTAATGCTCTTTTTGCAGCAGCTTCAGTTATCGGAGTGGGACTCCTTTTATTTTTAGCCTATCTCATGTTTGATGTGAAACTGGACAAACAGATGAAAGTGAAAGCTGAAGCATCTCCTGAAGACAGATTCAGATTCAAGGATTTTGTTGAATTGATAACCAACCGTTCTTTCATTTACATCGCCCTGCTGTGTGTGGCTTTTTATTCAGCTGTTTTTCCGTTCCTGCAGTACGCTCCGGATCTCCTGGTTAACAAATTCGGATTGACTTTTTCTATGCCGGATATGAGCGGGATGACTTTCTGGCAAAAAGTTCTGGCTTATCTTCAGAACGGGCCCAAAATCAGCGGCCTTATTCCATTGGGGACTATTATTTTTACCCCTATTTTCGGGCGTTTGGTTGACAAGAAAGGGAAAGCAGCTTCTCTGATGCTAGTGGGTTCTCTGCTTCTCATCTATGCCCATATCACCTTATCCCTTCTGAACAGTGTTATTCTGGGTTATACGGGCCTATTTGCACTGGGCATTGCTTTTTCCCTGGTGCCTGCCGCCATGTGGCCTTCCGTCGCAAAAATCGTGGCTGAAAATCGGCTGGGGACAGCATATGCGACCATGTTCACGGTTCAAAATTACGGATTATCTGCATTTTACTGGGGAATCGGCAAGGTCCTGGATATGACCAACCCTAAAGTGGTTCAAGCCATTCAATCCATGCGGGATAAACTTTTTGCCCAAGGATTTTCCAGAGCTGAAGTGGCTGAGAAAATCGAAGGTATGCGGGCGACCGGAGAAATTCCTACCTATGATTACACCATTCCTATTCTTATGCTGGTCGGATTAGGGATTATATCCATTTTTCTGGCCTTCCAGTTAAAGAGGTCTGATAAGGCTCAGGGTTATGGATTGGAACTTCCTTCAGGAGAAGAACAAGCTCCGTCAAAATAATTCAGGTTAATGAGTCTGGGTTTGAAAATATCCATCTTTATGTAATATTCTATAATTGGTATTCTTTACTTTGATGGCAATGTTTTTAAATTGATTAACCTCGGTGTCAAAACTCGGAGAATAGTACAGAAGGTAGCATTTATCAACAGTATCTAAAGTATTGATGAGAGCGGCTGCTGGATTCTGTGCGGTGGTTACGGTCCCGCCAGTAGATTTTGAGAGTTGTGAAAAAATTTGATAGAGGTCTTCGGACTGCTCTCTCATAACAACACCTGGAATATCTTCGGGTGTTTTATTAAAAAACATAAGGTTCATCATTAAAGAAGAATCGGCAAAGATTTGTCTCATGCGATTCACATTAATTTTCACATCTCGATAATAAACCTGGAAAAGGTCTTGAATCTGGCCCAATAATGCGGGATTATCCTGATTATTACTGATTAATCGATTCATGGTAGCAGAATCTAGTTCAGGGCGGAATTCTCTTTGATAGAAAAGAAAAACTATTTTTTGGCCGGGAAGAGACTTAAGTTGAGAAGCAAAGGATATGAACCTTTTCTCATCCACTATTCTCATGGTCTCTAGTTTTTCTAAAGTTTCTCGATAATTAGGAATTAATTGATCCAGCGGAGAAGTCATGCTGTCTGAGGTGGACGTATCAATACTAGTCTGATACATGGTTTGCTGACCACCAGAAGATGCAGATATAGAACTGACAATTCGCCTAAGGTCAATGAGTGCAGAGTTGTATTCGGATGAGCCGATTTGAGTATCCTTCCGGATAACTTGTATGATATCTTGAACCAAATCATCAGGTGATTTTATTTCAATGGCTTTTGGAGAAAGGGAATATTGCTTTAAAGGTGTGATGAGGGTGACACTGTCGCCGGCACGGAAGATGTTGTTAAAAAGATAAGTCATTCCCTCACTTATTCTAGGGGTGTATTCAGTCATCTGAAAGAGAAAGCAGAAATGCCGCCTCAAATCAGGTTTTATCTGCTGTTTTTCGTCTTGTCTCACGATTTGAGCTTTTTCCGTTAGATATAAAGCTTTTGTTTTTTGGAGAATACCGTTTTCATATATTTCAAAATCGTCCATAGTGAGATGATCCACAAATTGATTCCCGTCAAACACTCTCACCGGAATTTCGATATTCACGACAGCATCTTTCTGATTTTCCTGTGTTAAAGAAATACCTACTGCTAGCAAAAATGCTGCAAAAAACACAAGGATTTTTTTAGACATTTAAAAAAACCTCCTCCTTAAATTATAGTCTAAGGCCCTTCACTGTCAATCCTTACTTTTCAATGAGATATATAAATAAGGAATAAAGTTATGGTCAGAAGGAATAGCTAAACTTGGTATAGACAGCCTGATCATCTTTACCTGGCTCTGCAAAGTCAGCAAGCCCTCTTTGATAAATGATATGGAGCGTTCCTCCAGGTTGAAGAATTTTCCATTGATAATTCAAGTACAGATTAAATTTATGGGCGGCAGAGTTGTGCTGGAAAAATACCCGGAATGTCCGGTTTCTGTTTATGTCGTAAGTTCCTTCCAGAATGTATATCCTGGTACTCGTGTAAGAGGGAGGAATGTCATATTTGTATTTGATCCAGTTTGCTCTGATCCCTAGATAAAAGTTGTTTGAAACAATAAAATCCTTAAATGCCTCATAATATTCATATTTAAAGGCAAAAAATTTACCCATACCCAAAGAAAGTGAAAAATTATTCCCTTTTCCCTTATAAAATCCAGAGGTTATTTTGGTGAGGTAGCTGTGGTGTATTCTCTGCTTCCCAAATACAACTTGTATTTCCGACCTATGACGGGATTGAGAAGATTAAAAACATAATCTGGGTCAAAATAATGGAGAGCCCCTAATGAGAGATGATAGGCTTCCCAGTCCTCAACATCGATCCCTTGTCCATGGGCGACAATTCCTTCAGGGAAAAGAGCATTGAGTTTATAGTCTCTGGAATGAAAGACCGAAAGTTTCCAGAATTCGCGGAAATATAAACTTAGAGTTTGATCGATCTGCCAGCTCCTGAGTTTATCTTCAGTACTCCAGTAAACATCATAATGAAAGTCGTATCCGATGGTATTCATTCCTATTGCATTAACCGGAAAGGATTTGTGCAAGGAGGCTTCGATTTCCTGTCTGTCATCATCCACAATATAGCCGACCTGGTTGGCATTCTCCCAAAAATGCTTTTCAACTCTTTTTAAGCCTAAATGTAAATAGAAGGATGGAAGGTCATAATGAATTTTTACGAAAGAAGCGGAATTGTCTTTTGAAAAGTCACCATAGCTGAGAGAAAATTGACCTGAAAATGTGATTTTCCTGCTCGGATTCCATTCCATGCTTAACGCTGCGGCTCCTTTGTTTTGGTTTTCCAAAATTTTATTGGAGGCAGTGAGAGAGAGGGCAAAATTATTTAGAAATTGAGCGCGCATTCTGACATAGGAAAAGTTTGCACTCCGGCTTTCTGAGTTTTTTTGGATCTGAGTGCCTAGTCCCAAAAATTCCAGAATTCCAGAGTTTCCTTCAAATTTTAATCCGGCATAAATATCTCCAATTCGTCTGGGGTAAAACAGGTTGAAATCCGGGTCAAATGGTTGAGTATCTTTAAAAAAGAAAGGTCTTTTGTCTGTTAGATTCAGTTCGAACATGGTGAGATTTGTTCTTTCATCAATCGGCTCTATAGTAGCGAAATCTGGATTTAAGGTCACAGAAGTTGAAAAGTTTTTATGGGGAGAATAGGTGGCATCTAAACCGGCGCTTTTCAATCCTGTTTTTTCTCCTGTTTTGAAGCCTGGAAGAACATAGACACTAGAGTGAAATGCTTTCAGCTTGGCGATAAGGTCAATTCTTTTAATCAGACCCGGTTCATCCAAATTAAAGATAGGATCAAGCGGTCCTGACCAGAGCAGCGTGTCTAGTCGGGGGACAACCCGTGAGAGGCTCAAGCCCAGGCTTTTGTCAGTATCCTCAACATAGCTAAAATCGTTTAGGTTAATAGAGATCTCTGCGGTCCAGCCATTCTTCATTAGAGCAGCTGCCGAGTTCCAGGAACCATCCCAATTGACGTCGATCATAAGTTGATCTTTAGAAATTTTAGCATCTAAAAGGGCACCCATTATGTTTGTCCCAAAAAAATAGTAGTGTCTGTTATCATAAAAGGATTCCAGAATAACATAAACAGAGTCATCAGTTCTTATGTCTGCGTCTTTAATGGTCATTTCCCCTCTAATGAGACTAGGATTCGCATCAAAACATAAAAATCCGATATAGAGATGGGAGGCGTCGTAAAGGATTTTAACTGAAGTCTCAACATGGGATGGATTAGTTCTCTCTTTGTTTAGATAAATCAGATTATCCGCTTTAGGGGCTTTTTCCCAAACACTTTCTTCCAGCTTTCCATCTAAGATGATGGGTTCTGTAATTTTGAGAACAGGACTTTCCTTTTCCTCCTCAAAATCATTGATCTGACATAATAGAGGAAGGCACATCAGGAAAATTGCTATGAAGGCAGTCAATAATTTAGGGGAGGAATGTCCGAGAGAATGTTTTCTATCCATCAGGAAGATATTTTTCTTGCTTTTGACTCTTATGTCAAGAGCAAGATTTCATTGAAATTATTGATAAATAATGGTTAAATTCTTAAAAGTTGTTTATGAGAGATAGAATAGTTGGAAATGAAAATGAAAAAAAGATTGCCGCTGAATCCATCTGGATATGGCTTCCACCCATTGTTTTTCTTGCTCTGGCAGGAATTGTTTTCCTGACCCATTCAGATAAAAGCCTTTTTTCCCTTATCAATCAGGCTTCTCGTTTAACAGGAGATAAATTATGGGCTGTTCTAACAATCTTTGCAGATGGGCTGATCTCTTTGGTTATTCTACTTCCTTTTATCTATCAGAAGCCTCGACTAATTTGGGCCGTATTCATTGCGGCGGTTTTATTTACCATATTTGGACAGGGGATAAAGCATTTGACGAGTATTCCTCGTCCTCCGGTGGTCCTTTCCAAGGAAAGCTTTCATTTAATTGGTCCCAATTGGGGCTATAATTCTTTTCCGTCAGGGCATGCTTCCACGATATTCAGCCTAGCCGGTGTTTTTTCTTTGTCGGTAAGAAAAAATTGGCTTCGCTTTTTGCTCATTGTTTTAGCTTCATTTATTGCGGTTTCTCGGATAGTGGTGGGGGTGCATTGGCCTTCTGATGTTTTGGCAGGAGCGGCTTTTGGCTGGATTACAGCCTGGATAGGGCTTGAGGTTTCTAAAATAACAGCATGGGCTTGGAAAGGATTGGGAAGAAAGCTTATGGGAGCCGTTCTTATCATAGGAGGCCTGGTTGTTTTATTTGTGGATTATACCGGTTATGAAAACATCATGGTTTTTCAGCGTGTTATTGCTGTTATTTTTTTAATAGGAGGAGTGCATGAATACGCCCGGGTATACGGTTGGAAAGGGTTTTTTCTGAAAAACAATCGAGAAGAATAAAACGTCGGATGCTGTTTTAAATTAAGTCATAAATAGGTCTTTACTCGGGAAATTGGGTTCACTCGTCACATTTATTCCTAGTCTTTTCAAACCGGCTTCATCACCAGAGGTCGGTATATGTGTGATATGCATTTCACTGCTGCGAAGCTTGCTGAGCTGTTCCACGGCAAGCGCAGCCGCAGTATTGACAGTAGCGCTTACGCTCAACGCGACGAGTGTTTCTCCTAAATCCAGGCTTGGGTTTTTTCTATTAAGAATCTTTTCTTTTAAGTTGCTTATAGAATCCAGAACATTGGTATTCAGCAAGTGAATTTTATCAGGAATTCCGGCCAATTTTTTTATTGCATTCAGGATCAAACTTGATGATGCATGCATTAAGGGTGAATTACATCCTCTAATGATTGTGCCGTCATTTATTTCAATGGCCGCCCCAACATAGATACCGTTTCGTCCTTTTTGTTTGTATTTTGCCTGTTCTGCCTCTTCTCTAGCCGGCATGACTACTGATCTATCCTCAGGTTTGACTCCCACTTCATCCATTAATATTTTAGCTTTGTTGACTGCATTTTTTTCAATAAATCCCATGGCATATTCACATTGATATCGAAAGCTGCGTCTTATGATTTCCTGTTTTGCAGCTTCCCTGACAGCATCGTCATCAGTGATAGCAAACCCTGCTCTATTAACCCCCATGTCAGTGGGTGACTTGTAGACTGAATGAGTCCCTGTGATGGACTCCAAAATCTTTTTTAGAACTGGGAAGGCCTCTGCGTCTCGATTATAGTTGACTGCTTTTTCTCCATAAGCTTCAAGATGGAATGAATCAATCATGTTGAAGTCGCCGATGTCTGCGGTCGCTGCTTCATAAGCTAAGTTAACGGGATGTTTAAGGTTTAGATTCCATATGGGAAATGTTTCGAACTTTGCGTACGTAGATTTAAGGCCTCTTTTGTGGTCATGATAGAGTTGAGAAAGACAGGTTGCCATTTTCCCGCTTCCGGGACCTGGGGCAGCAACCACTGTGATAGGTTTTGTTGTTTTTATGTAGGGAGCCGCTCCATAACCTTTTTCACTAGCGATATTGTCAATATTGGCAGGATATCCAGGGATTGTCCGGTGAGTGTAAATCCTAATGCCCCGGCGTTTAAGTCTGTTGCAGAACTGCTGGACAACAGGCTGGTCATTAAATCTGGTTATAACCACAGCCAATACATCCAGTCCCCAGCTCCGGAGGTCATCGATAAGTCTTAAAGTATCAACATCATAGGTGATCCCAAAATCAGCTCTGATTTTTTTTTGTTCTATATCTCCAGAATAGGCACAGATGATAATATCTGATTTCTCTCTGAGTTTTTGAAGAAGCTTTATTTTTGCGTTAGGGTCAAATCCAGGAAGAACACGGGCCGCATGATAGTCAAATACAAGTTTACCTCCGAATTCTAAATAGAGCTTTCCTCCTGAATTTACAGCTCTTTTTAGGATATATTTACTCTGTTCTTCTAAGTACTTGTCTTTATCGAATCCTATTTTTTGCATCATTTTGATTTACGTTTTGATAATATTATATTTAAGTAATTTTTTCAGTCAACAACAAAGGTTTTGGAAGGACTTGTGATTTTGGGGAATACCTACCTGTTTCCAAATCTGGGATTCACGATGTTATTGTAGATAGAACCAAATCTATAATTTAAACTTAGATTAAAACTGAAGTCATAGCTGGTGGCCAGTTGTTTGAGTTCTAGAAGGATTTCATCTTTAGACGCCCCTTCTTTGGGCAAAGAAAGTTGGTCTCTGACCCGAGCGTATTCGCCGTTTATACCAAAAGATAACCCTTTAAAAACTCTCATAGATAATCCCGCATCAAATTGAAAGTTGTTTTTACTAAAATCATGGAGATAATTAGATCCTTCTAGACGCACTCCTGCTGAGCCCCAGGGTTCTTTGATTTCTAAAATTACATTCAAAGTCTGTTTAAATAGATTTTCCTTGGTTTTGTCAAAAACGGTGATTTCATTATATTGACGGGAGGTATACCAGAGCTGGTATTTGATTCGAAGTTCCCGTCTGTTAGACTGCTCATAAGGAAAAATACTGTATTCTACAGCAGGCCCTATGGAAACAAAAATATCCGCATTATCGTAAGTGTAGGAATACAAATGGGCAGAAGCTCCGGCTGACCAGTGATCATTGATGCTTTGAACTAACTGAGAATAAATCCTTTTTCGATCTCTTCGGCTGATAATTTCTTCTCCCTCATCAACTTCATATTTCTGTCTTCTATAATAACTATTGGCCCAGAAACTGAATTTTGAAGATTCTGTAGTCCTATTGGCAGAAAGAGAGATAGAATACCGAACCTGTTTTGACAGTTCTTCAAGGTCCATATTTCCACTGAGACTGAAGTTGAAAACCCAGTGATTCCATTTATCTGAGGTTACAGTTGGTGTTTCTTCTTCTGTTGATTTTTCATAGAATACAGTGATGTATTCAGATAAGGGGGTATCAGAAACATATGGAATAAGCCCCTGTTTCAGGATTTTGACTAGGCCTTCTCTTATTTGGTCTTCAGTATCTGTGGAATAAGAAAAGTATTTTAAGGTAGAGTCACGGCCTTGGTAATTCTTAAGACCAATGAAATTAAGGGTGTATTCGTATCCTCCACTTCCTGTGGTGCGCCGAGTGATGAGGACATGAACATCTGCATTTTCCCGATCGCGCATGTAGTTTATAAATGTGATTTCAGTTCTTATATAGTCCATATCACAGAGGCGGTGACTGCAGTCTATGAAAACATTGGGAGCCGTGCTCCTTAAATCTTCTTCTTGAGCTGAAAGTGGGTTCATAATCAGTGGGATTAAGAACATAAGTCCTGCTATCAAACTGAATCTTTTATTTCGTGTCATTTTTCTCTCTTCAATTTTTAGTTTGAGTTGAAGTCTAGAAGTTGAAAAAATGTTTATTTTGTCCTAATAAATACCTGAGACCAGGGCATCATATTGATTTCAGAGCCTACGGCGATTTGCTCTCCTCGGATGTACTGTTTGTAAAACCAAGTATGCAGAACCAGGATTCGAAGGAGGCTTTTTTTAGGAATTTTTTCTTCAGGAATCACTATTTTGTTTTCTTTGAAATTATCAAGATCAAGGAGGTCGTCACCGGTTCTGAAATCATAGGCATCCACTTTTACAGGACCCGGACACCGATGAAATTCCCAGGAAATCAGAAGGGGTTGAGAACTCTCAATAATAGAGGGCTGAGGGCTCTTGATCACAAGCCAGTCCGGGATAGGATAAGTTCTTTCCAGTGTAATCCCTTCAGGGACAGTTATTTTCAGCATAACTTCCTCTGCTAGATTTTCCCAGGGAATATTTATTCTTTTTTCATAAAGGTTTTCCTTAAAGTCCAGCTTTTCAGAATTTACCATAACCGTAGCCTTATCGATGATATCTCCACAAACTGAATTTTTGCGCAGTTCGATATAGGCGCGGATTTCGGCATGATTCATATCATTGTTGTAATCATATCGGGAGAGGCTGAAAGTCGGGTATATGGTGGCCTGGATGTATAATTTGTTTTGTTTCGGTTCTTGTTTTGCAGCCATAAAGGTTCCTGTTATTCCGATTCCAATAATCAGAAGAAAGATAAGCCTTTTCCTCATAAATTCCTCCTTTTTTACTGGCCTGACCTATTCATAAAAAAATGGCGGTGTTTTTATTATCAATTTTAATCGCCATTTTTTTGTCTTCCAGACGAGCCAATCTAACAGCATCTGCTTCGTACCAGGGCATTCGAAGTGAGGGACCATGTCTTCAGGTCTTGTGCCTCGCATCTGCCGCAACCTTGACTCGTGAACGATCCAAACTGGATTATTATAACATAAAATGAGGCTTTGAGAATGGATTAATATGATGGTGTACTCAAGTTGAGTTTAAGTCGATATTGTTTATTCTTTTTCGATTAGTTCTTTAAAGATAATCTCGACTATATTTGGCCATCTCGTTTGATTCTCTTCAATCCCAAATTCTTTTTTGACTTCTTCTAATGTTTTTCCTTTTTCTATCATGGATTTTATTTTTTGTTGTTTGGTCTTGAGAGTGTTTATTAGATTTTGGATGTCCTCTCTTTGTGCGATTTCTCCATGTCCATGGACAAAAGTATCCGCATTCAGTTCTAGAACACCTTTGAGTGTCTTAACTAAGCCGAAAGAGCTTCCATTTTTATGTTTATGGACAAGGGGATCCCGGTTCAGAAAAATAAGGTCTCCCAGAAAAGCTACTTTTTCTTTGGGGAAAAAGATTACAATATCCCCATTTGTATGGGCAGGGTAGTAATAAAGAAGTTTTATGTTCTCTTCTCCTATGTATAAGTCTAATTCTTTACTAAATGTCTGATTAGGCAGATACTTTCTTAATTCCTGGTCTTTAAAAGCTTCTTCCATGTCTTTGCGGGTATTATGATGAGATATGACATCAATTCCATGAGGGAATCCGGACAAACCATTCACATGGTCTCCATCACTGTGAGTTAAGATTACGGTTTTAACAGGATGGGGTGTCAGCTTTTTTATTTCGTTTATCATTTGGATTGCTGATTCTTTACTCATTTTGGCATCAATGACAATGACTTGATTCTCTCCTATAAAGAAACCAGTATTCGCACCGCTGCCCCCTGTGACTTCGTAAATATTATTTTTTACTGGGATAACTTCAAGAGGCGGTGTCTCCCTTTGGGTATAGGCAGAGGGGAAAACCATCAGGACAGTTATAGGAAGAGCTAAAAAAAACTTTAAGTATGTTTTCATCTCAAACCTCCTGTTCATTTTATTTTTATTGTCTCCAGATTTATTTAAAAGAATATTCCCTGACTTCTTTTCATAATAGGGTATTATTTTATTTCTATCAATAAAAATTCTCATCATTAACATAGAATTATTTAAACAATTATCCTGAATAATCCAGGTTAAATAATATTTTTTATTTTTAGATAGGGTCGATTCATGTATGATATTAAAAATTGATTTTTTTGTTTAAATCTGAGCAGGATTTTTATTTTTGAGTTCAATGAGAATAAAATTGAGTCAAAAAACAAGGGGAACTTGGTCTGCAGTGATAGCCTATGTTTCCTGGGGTTTTCTGCCTCTTTTTTGGAAAATGCTGGATCGAATACCAGCCAAGAGCATTCTGGCTCACAGGATTGTCTGGTCGTTTGTATTTCTTTTTTTTCTGGTCTCATTTCGAAAACTTTGGGCTGAGGTCAGGGATATCTTTTCAGTTAAAAAAACCAGAACATTTTTCCTGTTTACATCCTGTTTTTTAGGAATAAATTGGTTTGTTTATATATGGGCTGTGAATTCAGGCCACATGGTGGATGCCAGCCTTGGATATTTTATAAATCCTCTGATTGTTGTTTTGCTGGGGATTTTTTTCCTAAAGGAAAAACTTGTTTTTTTGGAAAAAGTATCTGTGTTTGTTGCCTTGATAGGTGTTTTGTACATGACCATTGAGATGGGGAAGATTCCATGGATCTCTCTTGTTCTGGCTCTGACTTTTGGGTTTTATGGACTCTTCAGAAAAAAAGCTGAAGCGGATTCTATGACTGGGCTGACAGCTGAAATGATGATCCTTTTACCTTTCGCAGCTGTGTTTATTGTGGTTATGAATATCAATAACAGTGGTTTTATAGGAAAAGTTTCTTTTTTAACTCATTTGTTTCTCCTGGGCACAGGAGTGGTCACAGCTTTGCCTCTCCTTTGCTTCAATTATGGAGTGAAAAGAATTGATCTTAAAACTATCGGATTTCTTCAGTATTTATCTCCGACTTTCCAACTTTTTCTGGGGGTGTTTGCTTTTAAAGAGCCTTTTGACTTAACCCATCTAATCAGTTTTGGTCTTATATGGCTGGCTCTGATCCTCTATTCAGCATCCCATACTTCTTTACTACATAGGGTCCGACCAAAATTTAATGATAGAGATTGACAGAGGTTGAGATATTCATAATAATTGAAAAAACTAAAAAAGGAGATATTTGATGGACTGTTTTCTTTCAAAGAAATGGATTCGATGGACAGGTTATATTGCTTTTTTCATATTCATTCTTACGCTTGCTGTCTATCTCTTTGCAAGAGAGGATGAGAGTAAAGATTTTGAAAATGTTTTTCAAGGATGTACCAGTATTATGGCAGGGCGTTTGGCTACCACAGACGGTTCTGTTATCACAGCCCATGCTTGCGACGGAAATTACAGAACCTGGGTCAGGATTGAGCCTGGTGAAACGCATCCTGAGGGGATGACCACAAAGATTTATCATGGGCTGCTTCATACGGAAACACCAGAAGATAGAATAGGGGTGATAGAAAAAGGAGAGATTCCTCAAGTAAGAAAAACCTACTCTTTTTTAAACACAGCTTATCCCTGTATGAATGAAAAGCAGCTTGCTATAGGGGAAACCACGATTGGGGGACGAAGGGAACTCAGGAGTGTTGAAGGTCTATTTTCTATAGAAGAACTGCAGCGAATTGTTCTCCAGAGGTGCACAAATGCGAGAGAAGCCGTGGAATTGATCGGTGAACTAGTCAAGAAATATGGATACAGCGATAGAGGAGAATGCCTAACCTTTGCTGACCCTAGGGAGATCTGGTATTTTGAGATATTCGGGGCGGGTACTTTTGAAATAGGAGCGGTATGGGCTGCGGTTCGAATCCCTGATGACCATGTGGGGATTTCAGCAAATATTCCTAGGATCAGTGAACTTGACCTGGATGACCCGGATCATTACATGGCTTCTGATAATGTCTACACGTTAGCTCAGCAAATGGGTTGGTGGGATCCAGAAAGCCATAAACCTTTTAAATTCTGGGAAGCCTATAGCGGAAGGAAACCTTTTTCTACAAGGGAATACTTTGTCTTTAGGTCAGTAGCTCCCTCTCTAAATCTCAGTATGGATTCGGAGGAACTGCCATTTTCAGTAAAGCCTGACAGGAAACTTTCAGTACAAGACATTATGGCCTTATATAGGCAGACCTATCAAGGGACTGAATGGGATATGACTAAGAATCTGATGGTAAAAAAGAGAAGAAGCGATGAGATGATCCTGAGCCCGATTGTCAATCCCTGGATGTCCCGGGATTTCATGGCTCTGCTCAATACCGTTAAACCCGGAATAATCGAGCCTGTAAGAACCATAGCGATTTCAGGATGTTCTTATACAGAGGTCTTGCAGTGTCGGGATTGGCTTCCTGATGAAGTGGGAGGGATCGCATGGTTTTCTTTTGATAATCCAGCACAGAGTCCCAGGATTCCTATATTTGCTGGAGTGACAGAGCTTCCATCCAGCTTCGAAATATGTGCTCAGCACAGATTTCGAAAAGATTCAGCCTGTTGGGCGTTCAGGCGTGCCAATCGATTGGCACAGGTAAGATGGGGAGAAGCCGGGAAATATATAGAAGATGCTGTTTCAGAATTCGAAAAGAAAGCCTTTACAGATCTCCCTATGATCGAAGAGAAGGTAAAAGAATGGTACAAGGACAGCGCTTCTGAGGAAAATATCCAGAGAGTAAAAGAATATTTAACCAAGTACACCAATGATTTTGCCCGCGCAGCTATGCATAAGTATTGGGAGTTGGGAGACATTTTTTGGGGAATGTTTGGAAGAGGCTTTTAATGATTCGTGAATAATCCAGGTTAATATTATTTACAATTATGTATAAATTCAGGACGATGAAAAGTTTACTCAGAGTAAAAAATATGAGATTTTTAGGCTAGGGGGAGGGGATATGAGCAAGGAGTGGAAACCACCAGTGGACTGGAGAGTCATAGAAACTTTAGAGGCTCATGCGGCCGGTGAACCGCTCAGATTGATTACAAAAGGGTTGCCGAATATTCCCGGAGATACCATTCTTCAAAAGCGACGGTTTTTTCGTGATCATTATGATTTTATACGAACGGGATTGATGTGGGAGCCTCGTGGTCATGCTGATATGTACGGAGCGGTGCTTACTGAACCTGTGAGTCAAAGAGCTGATTTCGGGGTTTTTTTTCTTCATAATGAAGGATACTCTACCATGTGCGGTCATGCCATCATTGCATTGGCAAAAATGACTCTGGATACAGGAATCATAGAAAAAAAAGGGAATGATCCTGAGATCATCATAGATACTCCAGCAGGTCAGATCAAGGCTACGGCTCACAGAGAAAAGGGGAAAGTCCTTCAGGTTTCTTTTTTGAATGTTCCTTCTTTTGTTTATTTAAAGGACCGGCGTGTTCTAGTTTCGGATTTGGGCTGGGTAAATTATGATATTGCTTTTGGCGGAGCTTTCTATGCGTTTTGTAAGGCTAAAGAATTGGATGTGGCTCTGAAACCAGAGCACCATGACCGTTTGATTCATTTGGGACGGTCCATTAAAAAGGCTGTTATGGATTCTGTGACTATCAAGCATCCTTTAGATGAAGAGCTTGGATTTCTCTATGGAACCATTATCATAGGGCCTCCTGAAAAGCCTTCCAACCACAGCCGAAATGTCTGTGTGTTTGCAGATGGAGAAGTGGACAGATCCCCTACAGGGACCGGAGTGAGCGCACGAGCAGCTCTTCATTACAGTAGAGGAGAAGTGGAGATAGGGAGTCCTATGGTTATCGAAAGCATTATCGGAACCGAGTTCCAAGTGCAGATAAAGAAAGTGACAAAATTTGGTCCTTATCCTGCGGTTATACCTGAGGTTACAGGAAGGGCGGCTATCACCGGAGAAAATAAGTTTTATTTTGATCCTAATGATCCTCTTAAAAAAGGATTCATCCTCCGGTAGACTCCATCCTTAAAGTCGTTTCTATTGAAGATATCGTGTCCATCGCTAAAAATAAAATGATAACAGAGGCATCGCCCTTTCTTTATGAATGATCCATATTATTAATCATGGTTAATTCACGAGTAGAGATTGCTGCAGATGTTAGGCACAGGGCATGAAGACGTGGTTCTTCACTTCGAATGCACTGTAACGAAGCAGATGCAGTGATATCGACTCGCCTTTGGTAAAGAAAGGGCGATTTAAATTGATAGTACAGATAAGAAAAATCTTAAAGTCGTTTCTATTGAAGATATCGTGTCCATCGCTAAAAATAAAATGATAACAGAGGCATCGCCCTTTCTTTATGAATGATCCATGATTGTGGAGAAGCGGAATAAAGTACTCTTTAAATATTTTTCGCCTGGTTTGAGGATGGTGGAGGGAAATTCAGGATGATTGGGAGAATCTGGAAAATGCTGAGGTTCCAGGCAGAATCCATAGTGTTTCTCATAAATTTTTCCTGATTTTCCGGTGATGATTCCATCAAGAAAATTTCCTGAATAAAACTGGAGCCCGGGTTCTGTGGTATAGATTTCAATAACTCGTCCTTTATTGGGTTCCGAGACTCTGGCCGCCAGTTTTAGAGTCCCCTCTTTGCCGTTAAGGACAAAGTTATGATCATACCCCCCGGGGACCTGTCCAATACGCTCGCCAATAGCCGTGGGTGAAGTGAAATCAAAAGGAGTTTTCTTGACAGAAAGAATCTCACCCGTGGGTATGAGTTCAGAATCAACTGGAGTGTACCTCTCTGCGTTTATGTAAAGGATATGGTCCAAAATATCGCCGCTTCCCTGACCTTCTAAATTGAAATAGCTGTGATGGGTCAGGTTAACCGGAGTGGCTTTGTCCGTTTGGGCTTCATATTCTATTTTGAGTTCATTTTTTTCAGTAAGGGTATAGGTCACGGTGCAGGATAGATTCCCTGGATATCCTTCTTCACCATCATGGCTTAGATAACTGAATTGAATCCCTAATGAGGCTTCATTTTCAAAGGGGCTGGCGTCCCACACTCTTTTATCGAATCCTTTGAGGCCGCCGTGGAGATGATTATTATTGTCATTTTTGGCTAATTGGTATTCCTCTCCATTGAGAGTGAATTTCCCATCTTTGATACGATTGGCATAGCGTCCTACGGTAGCGCCAAAATAAGGAGTTTCTTTGAGATAGCCTTCTAACTGATTATATCCCAGAGTAATGTCATCCGGTTTGCCGTTCTTATCCGGGACTATAAGCGAAACCAGAATGGCTCCGTAATTCGTGATTTTGGCTTTCATCCCATTCGGGTTGGTTAGAATATACAGGTCAATTTTACGGCCGTCCGGCATGGTGCCAAATTCCTTTTTTTCAAGAGTCATGGTCGTTTTTCCTTTCTCTAAAGTTTCTTGGACTTTGTTTTCGGATTTTCCTTGACATGCTGAAAAAGAGAGTGATAATGTAAAAAAAATAACGGTTAATGCTGAGAAATACATATTTTGCCTCATAATTATCTCCTTATATGGAAAAACTGTTGAACAAAGTTTAAAACAAATTCAAATCTTTAGCAATGAATGGGTTTATTTCTCAAATCCAAATAAATCATCAACGGGAACAGATATCATCTTTGCTGTTTTTCTTTTTTTGTCGTATTCTGTGATATCTTTAAGAACTTCGTCTATTTTGGGAATCATTTTTTTTTGTGCGACGATGAGAATTGTTTTATTTGTCGGGCTGCTTCCTGCAAAAAAGTCCTTAAGTCCGGCAAAAACAGGTATGTCATGACTGACAATATGGCCCATACCCATGGAATCTAAAACCGTAGCTCCAGGAATTCCGATCTCTATAAAGGCAGAAAGCAAATCGTCCAAATATTCGATTTTATTGAGAAAGATAATGATAAGTTTCATATTCTAAATCCTCTCAATTAGCTGAAGTGTTTGTCTTCATAGTCTGTAAAAATCTCTATCACATTCTGGCTATTCTTGCATTTGATCAGTTTATTTCTGAGTTTTTTATCATGCAAGAGGCGTGACAGCCTGGCCAGAAGGCTGATCTGAGTACTGACTTTTTTTTCAGGGCATAAAATAAGGAATATCAGTTTGACTGGTTTTTTATCTAAGGCATCAAAGTCAACACTTTTTTCTGTGATGCCCAAAGCAAAATAGACTTCTTGGATGTTTTTCATTCGGGTGTGTGGGATTGCAATATTGTTTCCAATGGCGGTGGTCTCGATTTTCTCTCTGTCTAAAATACTTTGAATGGTGTCTTCTTTGTCAATCTCATCATTCTTATTTATTATGAGATCTAATAATTCTTCGATTATTTCATGTTTTTTTTCTTTTAAGAGGGGTATTTTTATGCAATCCTTATCTAAATAATGAGAGATACGCATTGTTGACTCCTTTAGATATGAGTTTCACCTACTTTTTTCAAGCCAAACTTAAAGGCAATGGGTCCTAAAATCTGATTCATGATAACCGCGGCCACTAAAATTGTCTGTATCGATGAGCCCAGGTCAGGAAGCCGACGGGCGACTTCTGTTAGCAGACCCAAGCTCACTCCGGCTTGGGTGATGAAACCCAGCCACACATTTTTATATATTTTTGGCTTGTTTTTTGCAAGTCTGCCGCTCATATACGATCCTAAATACATGAAGATGAGGCGAACCACAAAAACAACCAATCCCAGCAGCCATCCTGTGCGGAGCACATTTAAATCCATAGCGGCACCGGTTATGGCAAAGAAGACAATATAAATAGGGAGGGAGACTCTATCCATCCTTGCTAAAAAATTATCTCCGTGCTTTGAAAAGTTCTGCACAGTAAATCCAGCGGCCATACAAATGAGAAGAGGCTCCAGTTCCAGATGGATATCATAAGCGTGTTTCAAATAATGTCCCAAGAGATGGGAAAATTCAATCACAATAAATCCCATGGCAATGATAACAACAGAAAATTCTATCTGGACTTTTTCTATGAGGAAAACAATAAATTTTCCCAACAAAAATCCAAGTAAAAAAGCAATGCTGATTTCCAAGAAGAGAGAAAATATCAGTAACAAATTTATTCCTTGGGTTTCAGCAATAAAGACCTGGGTTAAAGAGATGACCACAGCAAACAATATGATGATAAGAACATCCGTTACCACGGATACGCTGAGAACGATATCGGTGTAATGTCCTTTAGCTTTAGTCTCACTGATAACAGCAAAGATAGAGGAGGGAGAACGGGCTACAGCAATGGTTCCGAAGATGGCTGATACAGAAAGCCTCAATGTTAAACTTGATTCACTCAAAAAAGGCATAGAGTTAGAAAGGAGAAATACAATCAGAGTGGTTCCCATAAAAACCACGACAGTTACCCCTGACATATAATAAACAATAGACTTAAGGACTTTTTTTATGTTGGTGATTCGAAGCTCCCCTCCTGCGCAGAAAGCGATAAAAGCAAGGGCTAATTTATTTATGAAGTCAAGGTCTTTAACTTCAGACAGGGTGTACAGTTTCAGAAAAAAAGGACCCATAAAAAGTCCAGCGAGGATGTAGCCCACAATGCGGGGAAAGCCGAGTTTTTCTAAAAGAAAGCCAAAACAGTACGCAGCCAAAAGGATAAGCCCCAGAACCAGGGTTGGGCAGTTTTCTTGATGTGCACTTAAATTCAGGTGGAGTAGAAGAAGGACGGCTGTGATGGTCAGAATAAGTCCTAATATTTTGTTTGTCATTTTTTTTGTTGTTTTGTCTTTGGCTGTCCACTAAAATCAATAGGTTCAGGGTTTTCAAACTGAGAGAGAATCAGCCTCGGGCTTATGATTTCATTCAAGATCATGGAAATGACCAAGACAGTGACAAGATAATCAGATAAAGCAGGATAGAGAATCAGGAAGCTGATGATGATGGCTACGGGAAATCCTCCTTCTGATAGAAGTCCTAATCCAGATGTACGAGGAATATCAAAATCAGACTTAAAGGCTTGAGTGGCTGCATATGTGCCCAAGAATTTAGCTAATGATCGAGACAAAAAGTAAATCCCTGTGATGATGAGAATAAAGTCGAATTTAAGAGTCCAGCCAGCTCCTAATATGACCAGCATGATGATATAGATAGATCTTTCCGAATACGCCATCATTTCAAGTGCTCTCAGCCGGTGTCGGCATAAATTGGCTGTTGTCAATCCGCATATGAACCCAATGAGAAGGGGAGAATTGTCGGTCTTCATGGCCAGTCCACCCCCAAATAAAACAATTCCTAGTGTGAGAACTATAAATTCCTGCTGAGAAAATCTGGTCCGACTTAAGATTAAAAATATAAGAGCTGTTAGGATTCCTATGGATAATGCCAATAAAAGCCAAATTAATGAGTCTATCAAATTGAATTTTGTGCTTTCTGAATGGGGAAAGATGAAAAAGGAGAGAGCGACAAAAGCTAGGGCAAAGACTCCGCCAATACCTGATATGTAATGCAGAAGAGAAAAGAGCTTTCGATTTTTAAATTTATAGTTGTTGCTGACGATAGCGAGAGCGGATTGAGCCGTACAAGTTGCCGCACTGCCTAAAGCGAGGGAGATGATCAGGGTGGTTTTTTCTGGGAGAGAGGAAAGAATTTTAAATGAAAGATAAAGGATAGGGGTCACTATCATAAAAGTAGATAAAGCCTGGATTGCAGAAATGGAGAAAAAGAATCTGGGAAGATTTCGAAGACTTTTAAAATCAAGCTGAAGGCCGAATAAAAATCCAATCCAGGAAAGACCGAAAAACAAGAATGGTTCTAAACTCACTAAAGTTTCTTCATCAATCATATTGAGCCCCATTCTTCCTAATAATATTCCGATAAAGATGTATTCTGTGCCGGTGAGTATGACGTTTCTGAAACCCAGAGGGAGTTTTCGGTTGAGAAATGTGAGTCGGGAGCCAATGACGGCAATAACGGTCAGGATGATAATGGTGATGAGTAATTTCATTTCATTGTAAGGAGTTTTGTGTATATTATTATGGATAATATTTTGTTTTTCAATGAATTTGGTGATATAAAATTGTCTTGATCTCTTAATCAAAAAATGGACTGGGGAGGAGAGATGAGAAAAATAAATTGGATTATCGGAATTATCTTAACAGGACTTTTTATTTTTTTTTCGAACTGTCAAGAAGAGAAAAATATTTCAGTGCTCCAATATCCCCCTGTGGACATGAAAAATGATTACTACACAAGTAATCGAGAGCCCCTGCTTCGGACTCCTTTTATTAAAATGCCTGTGGGTTCAGTCAAGCCTAAAGGATGGCTGCTCAAACAGCTTCAGCTCCAATCTCAAGGTTTTCATGGACATCTCAATGAAATAAGTCCATTTCTTAAAAAGGAAAACAACGCCTGGCTTAGCCCTGAGGGAAAAGGAGAGCGAGGATGGGAGGAAGAGCCTTACTGGCTTAAAGGATTCAGCAACTGCGGATATTTATTGGGTGACGAAAGGATGATCAATGAGTCTTTAATATGGATTGAAGGTGCTCTTAACAGTCAGCAGCCGGACGGCTGGTTTGGACCCGCTTTTAGAAGTGGGGGGGCTGCGACAAAACTCAAGGGACGCACGGATCTTTGGCCTAACATGATTATGCTGTTTTGTCTTCAGGATTATTATGAATACAGTGGAAGCAAAGATCAGCGTGTTATCTCATTGATGACGAACTATTTTAGATATTTATTCGAAATACCAGATGAAAATTTTCTAGTGGGTTATTGGCCCAGGATGAGGGCCGGAGATATGCTTTTCAGTGTGATTTGGCTTTATAACCGGACGGGTGAAAAATGGCTCCTTGATTTCGCTCAAAAAGTTCATCGAAATACAGCGGAATGGGAAAAGGATGTCATTGATTGGCATAATGTCAATATTTCGCAGGGATTCGGGGAGCCTGCCACCTACTATCAAATTTCCAAAGATAAGGAACATCTTAAAGCAGCTGAGAGAAACTGGCAGAAAGTCAGAAGCCTCTACGGACAGGTCCCAGGAGGAATGTTTGGAGGAGATGAAAACTGCCGGGAAGGGTATACCGGGCCTAGACAGGCTGTTGAGACATGCGGGATGGTGGAGATGATGCTCTCTGAAGAGACTCTTCTTATGATTTCGGGGGATGTTATATGGGCAGACCGATGTGAGGATGTGGCGTTCAATTCATATCCTGCATCAATGACTGCTGATTTAAAGGCACTCCGTTATTTAACCGCGCCTAATTTGGTTCTTTCGGACAGCCAAAACAAATCTCCTGGTTTTCAGAATGGAGGGCCTATGCTGTGGATGAATCCCCACAGGCACCGCTGCTGTCAGCACAATTCAGGACACGGCTGGCCCTATTTCACCCAGCATCTGTGGGCAGCCACTCATGATAATGGGTTAGGGTCGGTGCTATATGCTCCTTCTGAAGTCACCGCTGAAGTGGGAGATGGAAACAAAATCGTCATTACGGAAAAAACTCATTATCCCTTTGATGAAAACATAGAGTTTGTCGTCTCAACATTGGAAAGTGTTGAGTTTCCTTTTTATTTGAGAATTCCAGGTTGGTGTCGAAAAGTTGATCTTAAAATAAATGATCGGCTTCAGAATTTTGCTGCAGAGCCGGGATCCTATATAAGGATACACAGAAAGTGGAAAAATGGAGATACAGTAAATCTTCGGTTAGTTATGGATTTAAGCATCATTTACTGGACAAAGAATCTCAACAGTGTATCTATCAATCGGGGTCCTCTTACCTATTCCCTTAAAATAGAAGAAAAATACGTCCGCCATGGAGGAACAGATCAATGGCCTGCTTGGGAAATTTACCCCAATTCAGAGTGGAACTATGGGATATTACTCAAAGAAGAGAAACCCGCTGAGGGGATTCAGATTACCCAGAGGCCTTGGCCTGAAGATGACCAGCCTTTTAAAGTTGAATCAGCTCCTATTGAAATTAGACTGAAGGTAAGGAAAATACCAGAATGGCAGCTTGATCATCAGGGATTGGTAGGAAAACTGCAGCAGAGTCCAGCCGCCGTCCATGGAGTCATAGAGACGGCCACTTTGATTCCTATGGGATGTACTCGTCTTCGAATATCTGCCTTTCCTTTTGTGCTTCTAGATGGTTCAGGACATAAGTGGATTGAAATAGAAAAAGAAAATGAAGAGATTTAATCATTTTATTTAATCTCGAGGACCAATACAGATTTTGCGGGAAGGTTGATCTTGAGAATATTGTTTTCAATCACTACGTCACTAAACTTCTGAGGTTTGATTGAATCCGGATTTTGAAATGTATTGTGAGCGTTCATCTCGCCGGATGTTAAAATTTTTCCGGTTACGGTTTGGACATCGATTCCTCTTATTTGGCAGATGATTTGGGTGGATTCATTAGGATTTAGATTACAGAGAGAGAGATGCATTTCTCCTTGATTGTTTTTGGAGGCTGATGAGCTGATTTGAGGAATGCTTCTGGATCCCAGTTTGTAGTGTGCACAGTCTAGTTTGGTCGGAATAAATAGGGAATCCTGATGAACCTTATAAAGGTCAAAAACATGATAGGTAGGAGTCAAAATCATTCGTTCATCTTGAGTGAGGATAAGAGCCTGGAGTACATTGACAGTCTGAGCCAGGTTTGCCATTTTGACCCGTTCGCTGTGTTGGTTAAAGATATTAAGAGTGACCCCAGCTACCAAGGCATCGCGGAGTGTATTTTGTTGGTAGAGAAAAGCTGGATTTGTTCCTGGCTCCACTTCATACCATGTGCCCCATTCATCCACAATCAATCCGACTCTCTTCTTCGGATCATATTGATCCATGATCGTAGAATGTCTAGAGATTAGCTCCTCAATAAACAAAGCTTTATCCAGAGTATCGAACCATTCTTTTTCACCGAAATCAGTGGCTGAGTTTTTATCTCCCCATCCTCCGGGGACCGTGTAGTAATGAAAGCTCAAGCCGTTCATGGCATGACCAGCTCTTTTCATTAATATTTCTGTCCATTCGTAATTTTCTCCATAGCTCCCGCAGGCGATTTTGTATATTCTGTTTCCAGAGTAATTTCGGACATAAGTCTGGAATCTTCGGTATATATCGGCGTAAAATTCAGGCCGCATGCTCCCCCCACATCCCCAGTTTTCATTCCCTATGCCAAAAAATGGGAGCTTCCAGGGTTCATCCTTTCCATTCTTTCGGCGCCAATCTGACATAGGGCTTTTTCCGTCAAAAGTGATGTATTCGATCCATTGACTCATCTCTTGGACAGTCCCGCTCCCTACATTTCCACAGATATAAGCCTCACAACCAATCTGCTGGCAGAGGTCCAGAAATTCATGAGTGCCGAAATGATTATTTTCTGTGACTCCACCCCAGTGGGTGTTCACAAGGGTAGGGCGTTCATTCAAAGGACCGATTCCATCTTTCCATTGATACTCATCCGCAAAGCATCCTCCAGGCCAGCGGAGGACAGGAACCCTGATTTTACGGAGAGCTTCCACAATATCATCTCTGATACCTCTGGTGTTTTTTATAGAGCTTTTCTTTCCAACCCAGTAACCTCCATAAATGCATCGTCCGAGGTGTTCGGAGAAATGTCCGTAAATGAATCTGCTGATTTTAAACTGACCCTGATCGGCATTGATGGTAAGAATGGCCGTCTTGGGCTCATTTTTTTGAGGAAGGCTATTGGCAGAGACCGCAGCAAAAATGAAAATCAAAGTGAGAATATAGATTTTTTTGGTTTGATTCATTTTTTCTCCTTTTTTGAGAGGAATGAGTGATCCTTGCGTTTATTTTATGAGAAAACAGAGAAGAAGTAAAATGTTTCCCTTCTCTTCTTTAAGTGAGTCAATTTTGTTGAAGCTTGCTTGTGAGTTGAAAATCGCTAATAATAGGAAAAAGCATTGAGATATAAATCAACAATACACCATAAAAAAGGAGTTTCAGAATGAGAAAGTCTATGGGTCTATTATTACTTTTGCTCTTTTCTGGCTTTATCTTTATGAATAATGCCTGTCAAAAAAGGCAAACGGGAGATTATCCTATCCAGCCGGTTCCCTTTACGCAAGTTCAAATTAATGATGATTTTTGGTCTTCCCGGATAGAAACCAACCGCCGAGTGACCATCCCTTATGCTTTTGAGCAGTGCGAAGAAACCGGACGTATAGATAATTTCAGGATTGCGGCTGAGATGAAAGGCGGCGGATTTCAGACCGTATATCCTTTTGATGATTCGGATGTCTACAAGATCATAGAGGGGGCTTCCTATTCTCTTCAGGTTCACCCAGATTCTGAGCTTGAAAATTATTTGGATAATTTGATTTCAATCATTGGAAAAGCCCAGGAAGAAGATGGGTATCTTTACACAGCAAGGACCATTGACCCAGACCCTCCTGTTCGGTGGTGTGAGGGAGACCGCTGGTCCAATCTTTATTTAGGGCATGAGCTTTACAACGCGGGGCATCTTTATGAAGCGGCGGTAGCTCATTATAGGGCTACCGGGAAAAAGTCCCTCCTGGATATCGCCTTAAAAAATGCGGACTTAGTCGCAGAAGTATTTGGACCTGAGAAAAAAAGAGGCGCGCCCGGACATCAGGAAATAGAGATAGGTCTTATTAAATTATATCGAGTGACAGGAGAAAAAAAATATCTGGATCTTGCCAAATTTTTTCTGAATGAACGGGGACTCAGCAAACACCGAAAACTTTATGGGAGATACTCACAAGACCACAAGCCAGTAGTGGAGCAGGAAGAAGCTGTGGGGCATGCGGTGCGGGCTGTTTACATGTATTCTGGAATGGCGGATGTGGCTTCTCTGACCAAGGATGCGGACTATATTGAGGCTATTGACCGCATCTGGGAAGATGTGGTCTCTAAAAAGCTTTACATCACAGGAGGAATCGGTGCCACCGGAGCCGGGGAAGCGTTTGGGGAGCCTTATCATCTTCCCAATGCCACAGCCTATTCAGAGACCTGTGCGTCTATAGGAAACGCTTTGTGGAATTTTCGGATGTTTCTCCTTCATGGAGATGCTAAATACATAGATGTGCTGGAAAAAGTCCTTTACAACGGACTCATTTCCGGAGTGTCTCTGGAAGGAGACCTTTTCTTTTATCAGAATCCATTGGAATCTTACGGAGAGGATGGAAGAAGTACCTGGTTTACATGCGCCTGTTGTCCCAGCAATATTTCCAGGTTTATGCCCTCTGTTCCCGGATATGTTTTGGCTGCGGATAAGGATAAAATTTATGTCAATCTTTTCACTTCCTGCAAAGCTCAAGTTAAGCTCAAAGATCAAACAGTCAAAATTGAACAAAAGACCCGGTATCCCTGGGAGGGAGATGTGGCAATCACAGTTACACCTGAAAAGGAAAGTAAATTTTCTGTATATGTGAGAATTCCAGGGTGGGCACAGAACAAACCAGTGCCCAGCGACCTGTACCGTTTTTATAAACAGAATGATGAGGAAGTCTTTCTCAAGATTAATGGAGAGGAATTGGCTTTGAATATGGAGAAAGGATACGCGGTTATTGATAGGATATGGAAAGAAGGAGACAAAATCAAGATTCATTTTCCTATGCCGGCAAGAAGAGTGCTGAGTCATGAGAGTGTGGAGGCTGACTCAGGTAAAGTCAGTCTTCAGAGAGGGCCTATTGTGTACTGTGCGGAGTGGAAGGACAATAGGGGCAGGATTAGCAACCTTGTTTTATCTGATGATGCCGAGTTTAAATCAGAGTACAGGCCCAATCTATTAAAAGGAGTGACTGTTATTGAAGCAGGAGCCATAGGATTTTATGAAACTTCTGAAGGAAAGATACAAAGCTTGGAACAAAAATTAACGGCCATACCCTATTATTCCTGGGCACACCGGGGAAAAGGGGAGATGGCTGTTTGGCTGGCACGCGCAGAAGAAAAGGCATGGCCTGTTCCTCAGCCCACCATTGCTTCTCAGAGTCGAGTGACTGCCTCTAGAGGCAAAGATGGTTTTTCTGTGACAGATCAGAGAGAGCCGAAGAATTCAAATGATCATTCCATACCTTATCTTCACTGGTGGCCCAATAAGGGAACTGATGAATGGGTGCAGTTGGATTTCCAGAAGGCTGAAATCATAACCCAGATTAAAGTCTACTGGTTTGACGACACTGGCCGAGGAGAATGCCGAGTGCCGGAGTCATGGGAAGTTCTGGTCAAAAAAAATGGGAAATGGGATCCCGTAGAGAGTCAGACTCCTTATGGAGTCAAAAAGGATCAATACAATAGGGTGGTCTTTAATCCCATTCAAACAGATTCCATTCGCTTTGAGGTTCAGTGTCAGCCTGATTATTCAGCAGGGATCCTAGAGATCCAGGTCAAATAAAAAAAATAAAATTTAATGGAGATACCTCCAACCGTATTTGATTTTCAATGTTGTTTTAACCATACCTGCATTTCTTTAAATTCATACTCGGCTTTTGTATAACTCAGGCTAATAAAGAAGCAAGATTTGATTTTTTTATTGACACAAAAATTTTTACCCTATAAATTGGTTTGGGAATTTGAATGAAATTCAGACAAAAAAACAGATTGAGAGGGGAGGTAAATTATGGCAGTTAAAAAATTGATTAAGAGAAGGGAATTCCTTAAATTGTCATCAGCCGCGGTTTTTGCCGGGTTAACCGGCAGACTGACCGGTCAGCTGAAAGAAGAAAGCCCAACAGCCCCAGTTTATACTATAGAGGAAGCTGCCCATCTCGTGGGTAGGCTGCCCCGCCGAAAGTTGGGCTACAGTAGGAGGGAGGTCTCCATTTTATTAGGAGCTGGTGATCTACCTGATGCTCCAAGAGAAGCGGGGATTTTATGCGGTATGGACTATTGGCATAAGGCTAACCGATGGATACGAACCGGAACGCCGGAATCTATCCTTAAGAACCGTGACGCTCACTACTGCCAGGTTACAGTGGATCGGGTGGACGGAGATCATTATGTTGGTCGTATTGATGAAGAGGAACATTATTCTTACGTCAAAGAGGCTTTAAAACAGACAGGTCTTGGATATTTCGATGATATGCAGTTCCATTACGGCTATCATAATGTAGATGAACTTAAAAAGGAGCGGGGATTTATCAAGGCTTTTGAACGGCTGAAAAAGGAAGGGCTGGTCAAGCATCTTTGCCTTTCTCAACATGGCTATGCTGGGAATTCTAGGGTGCCAGGTGGACAAACTGCTGCAGAGATCCTGACAGCTGTTGTTGAAGATGGGATCTATGAACATGCTCAGTTCATGTATTCCTATGGTGTTGACCCAGAGATGGATGAGTTTTTGGAGCTCGCTCGCAAAAAAGGATTTGGTACGATTGCCATGAAGACGGCCCGAGGGATCGGACGAATGAAGGAGGATCAGGATTTTATGGGAAAGCTTCCTGATGGAGTGACCCCTCACAATGCACTGGTGCGATGGCTGACCACAAGAACCAAACTGGATGCGGTGGTCATGCGTGTCAGAAACCTCAACGAATTTGTGGATTCTTTTTCAGGAGCAGGAAAGGCTTTGAGATCTGAAGATGCCCGGGCTATTCAGATGATGACAGATGAGGCTGACAGGACAGCTTGCCGTTTATGTACAAAATGTCAAGCCCACTGTCCTGAGCAGGTACCCATTGCTGAGATTCTGCGTTTTGAGCGTTATGCTCTAGATGACCATGATTGGCATAAAGCAAGGAAGCTTTATGCTGAGCTTGAACGCAATGCGGAGGCCTGCACTCAATGCGAAATTTGTATCCCTTACTGTCCACAAGGGCTGAGAATACCGGAAAAAATTATAGCTGTTCATTCCTTACTGAGTTGATCTTGGGATTTTTTTTTGGAGAAGTTCCTTTATTCTAGGGACTCAATGGGGCTTATTGAAGGATAACTCTTTGATATTTTTGTGATAGGTGTTTGCGAGTGAACTTGGTTTGACTGATGTGGATTTTTTTATTATGATTTGAGTCTCCGAGCTTAAAGTGCTAAAGCAGAGGCAATGCCTTTGAGCCGATAGGGTAAAACGGGAAACGGTTTTGCCTCCCGGATTGGAAAGGAGATTCCCGCCGGTTTATAATTGCGTTTCCTAAATTAAAGAAGGTTTTGGATATGAAAAAGATAGGTGTGTTTGCGATTAGTATCTATTTTGTTTTTTCACTCAGCTGCAGAAAAGAAGAAAAACAAGAGCTCTTGGTCATCCATGCTGGATCCCTTGCCGTGCCCTTTAAACTCGTGGCGGATGAATTCATGAAGCAGAATCCAGATATCGTTGTTAAAAGGGAGTCTGCGGGAAGCCGAACCTGTGCTCGGAAGATCATTGAGCTCAACAGTCGCGCGGACGTGATGGCCTCTGCAGATTCAGAAGTGATAAAAACCCTCCTTATGCCAGAATATGCGGATTACTGTGTTGATTTCGCCACCAATGAGATGGTCATTATGTACAGAGAGAAGAGTCGTTATTCAGATAAGATTAATGCAGATAATTGGTATGAAGTCTTGTTAAGGAAGGATGTGTGGTACGGACGTTCTGAACCCAATGCCGATCCTTGTGGTTATCGGACGATGCTTTGCTGGAAACTGGCAGAAAAGCATTATGAAAAACCCGGTCTTTTTAAAGAACTTGTTGAGAATTGCCCGGAGAAAAATATTCGGCCTAAGGAAGTCGATTTATTGGCTCTTCTTGAAAGTGGGGAGTTGGATTATATTTTTATTTACCGCAGTGTGGCTGAACAGCACAAAGGGAAATTTCTTTTGCTTCCAGATGAGATCAACCTGAAATCTTCGGAGATGGAACCTTTTTATCAGCAGGTAAGTGTGGAACTTACGGGGAAAAAACCAGGGGAGATCCTTATCCGGAGGGGGGCTTCCATGATCTATGGAATGACGGTCCCTAAAACAGCAGCTCATCCTGAATTGGGGGTGAAATTTATCTCCTTCATCTTAGGGGAAAAAGGAAGGGAAATTATGAAAGAAAACGGACAGCCAGAGATTATTCCTCCTCAGGTGGATCATTTTGAGAAGCTCCCTTTGGAATTGAAAGTTTTTTTTAATCAGCAATAAAATGAAAACTAAACCCGTTTTTTATTTTTTAGGTACCTTATTGATCCTTTTTGTCATGGTCCCCCTATTGCGGATGATTTTTTCAGTAAGTCCTCAAGAAGCCGGAAGGGCTCTTGTGGAAAAAGAGCTCATCGGCTCCATATTCTTGACTTTAAGAGCTTCTTTATGGGCTACCCTGATTGCCTTGGTTTCGGGGATTCCTCTGAGCTTTATCCTGGCTAGACATCGTTTTTTCGGCAAAAAAATAATTGAAGGGCTCATTGATGTTCCTGTGGTCATTCCTCATACTGCCGCGGGCATCGCACTTCTGATGGTGTGGGGGAGAGAATCTGTTTTTACCAAAATCACAGGAATTTCTATCCCGGGCACAGAGGCCGCTATTTCCATAGGGATGCTGTTTGTCTCTCTTCCTTTTCTGGTGAACAGTGCCAAGGAAGGATTTAAAATGATAGATGTTCGTTATGAAAAAACAGCGGTTTCGCTGGGTGCTTCTTCCTGGAAAGCATTCACTTCAGTGAGTCTCCCTATGGCCAGGAAGTCGATCGTTTCTGGTTCTATCATGATGTGGGCAAGGGGGATTTCTGAATTTGGAGCCGTCGTGATTCTGGCTTATCATCCCATGACAGCTCCTGTTTTGATTTTCGAGCGCTTCCAGAATTTTGGTCTGGATTATGCGGCTCCAGCCACTGTGGTCCTGATTTTGGTCACTCTGGTGATATTTGTGGCTTTAAGAGCAGTCGGAGATAAAAAGTGATCAAACTGGATAAGGTGTATAAAAGCTTCGGGGATTTTCAGATAAAAGACCTTTCGCTGGAAGTCGAATCTGGAGAATATTTTGTGATTCTTGGTCCCAGTGGAGCGGGAAAGACACTGCTTCTGGAGATGATGGCTGGATTGGAAGTTCCGGATTCAGGAAGGATCATGGGTTTAGAGGGGAAACGAGTCGGACTGATCTACCAGGATTATATGCTCTTTCCTCATTTGGATGTGTTTCAAAACATTGCCTATGGACTGATTATCAGAAAAGAGAAAAAGCAGAAAATTATAGATCAGGTTGAAGCCGTGAGTGAACAGTTGGGGATAGGCAGCCTTCTCAAGCGTGAAATCCACAATCTTTCAGGAGGAGAAAAACAAAGAACGGCTATTGCTCGGGCTATGGTCATGCAGCCTGAAGTTTATCTTTTAGATGAGCCCACAGCTGCTCTAGACTTGAGCACCAAGTCTCAAATACAGCGGCTGATTCTCGGACTTCATAAAAAGAATAATCCCACGGTCATCCATGTGACCCATGATTTTGAGGAAGCTTTAGCCATGGGTGACAGAATTGGGCTTCTTTTTTCTGGGTCAATGGTGCAGAATGACACACCGGAAAAAGTTTTTAACAACCCTGTATCAAAAAAGGCAGCTGATTTTTTAGGCTATAAAAATGTTTTTTCAGGGGAGATTAAGGGATATTGGATACATATCAACGGTATCCATATCATGACTCCTGAGGAATATGCAGAAAAAGCCACCATTGCCGTGAGGTCAAATGATATCATCCTTTCTAAAAAGAAATTGGAATCATCAGCCCGGAATTATTTTCTCGGTCGGGTCGTTAGAGGGATCAAAAGGACTAATCACGTAGAAGTTATCGTGGATATCGGGGTATGGCTTTATGTGGATATCACCTATCAGTCTTATAGCGAGATGCACCTTCAACCAGGTACCCCAATTTGGGCCACTTTTAAAACATCTTCGGTGAAAGTGTTTTCGCATTGAGGAGGAGATTATGATTTTAGCTGAGCAGGCAGAGAAGATACTAAATAATGTTCCTGTCAAGCTTGACAGTGAAACAGTGAATTTGGGTCAAGCATTAGGCCGGATTCTAGCTCAGGACATCATTTCGAGGATAAACATGCCCCCTTTTAATAAATCAGCTATGGACGGATATGCGGTGATATCAAATGACAAATCAAAGAGGTTCAAAGTCATTGAGACCGTCCCGGCTGGGGTCATCCCTCAGAAAAAAGTCCACCCGGGAGAATGTGCGAAAGTCATGACAGGAGGAATTGTTCCTGATTCTGCAGACAGAGTCATCATCAAAGAGCTCACAATAGAGGAAAATGGATACATAAAGGTTTTGGGAGAGGAGGAGAATAAAAATATTTGTATCGCTGGAGAGGATATCAAAAGAGGAGATAAGGTTTTAATGATGGGCACTCACATAAGGCCTCAAGAATTGGGCGTCATGGCTTCTATGGGACTGGATCAAGTCAAGGTTTATAAAAAGCCTAAAGTGAGCGTTATTTCCACGGGTTCAGAGCTTGTCCTTCCTGGGAAAAACATAAGCCAGAGTCAGATCTATGACAGCAATTCTTATTCTTTATCCGCTCAAGTTCTAAGAACTGGAGCTCAATTGCTTGGTCATAAGATGGTTTTAGATGAACCGGATAAAATCAAAAAGTACGTTTCAGATTTTTTGGGTCTCTGTGATGTTCTTCTTATATCTGGAGGGGTTTCCATGGGAGACTATGATTATGTTCCCTCTATTCTTAAGAATTTGGGATTTACACTTCATTTTGAAAAAGTGGCTGTCAAACCTGGAAAGCCTACGGTATTCGGGACAAAACAGGATCAATATGTATTTGGTGTTCCAGGAAATCCAGTCTCCACTTTTGTGGTTTTTGAACTTTTTATAAGGCCTTTTTTGCTTCGGATGATGGGACATTCATACAAGCCTTTCATGAGCTCTGGTATTTTAGAAGAGCGCATTGAAAGAAAAAAGACCAAAAGGGCTTTTTATATACCGGTTGAATACAGAGAAGGATTCATTAAAGTCCTCCCTTATCATGGTTCAGCTCATATCCATGCGTTAACACGGGCCAATGCCATTTTATGCATTCCTAGAGGAGTGAAAGAAATTGAGAAGGGAAGCTGGGTCAATGTTAGACAGATTTAATCGGGAGATCACCTATTTGCGGGTTTCTGTAACGGACAGATGCAATCTCAGATGCAAATACTGTATGCCTGCTCAGGGTGTAAAATTAAAAACTCATGATGAGATACTCACTTTTGAGGAAATCGTTGAAATCTGTCAAGTCGCCTCTAGATTGGGGATATGGAAAGTAAGGCTAACGGGAGGAGAGCCTCTGGTTAGAAGAGGGGTCACTCATCTTGTGAGGATGCTGAGTAAAATTAAGGGGATAAAGGAATTGTGTCTTTCCACAAACGGAGTGCTCCTAGCTCCTTTAGCCAAGGAACTTAAAGAAGGAGGCATAGCGAGAGTGAATATTTCTTTAGATACATTGGATGCCGAGAAGTACAGGAATATTACCCGAGGAGGGGATATTCGAAAGGTTTTTGCGGGAATCGAAGCTGCCCAAAAAGCAGGATTTCAAAACACCAAGATTAACATGGTTTTAATTCCTGGATTCAATACCAATGAAGTCGATCAGATGTTTGCCTTCTGCAAAGAAAATGGCCTGATCCTTCAGAGAATTAATCATTACTCCCTAAAATCGGGCCTAAAGAAAGACTATAAATATGAGGCGGAGCGTCCTCAAGATTGTGGGTTATGCAATCGAATAAGGTTAACGGCTGATGGGATGCTCAAGCCATGTCTTTTCTCAAATCAAGAAATCCCGGTTGACTTTAATGATATCGAATCCAGCATTCGTTTGGCTGTCAAAAGCAAACCGGCTTACGGACAGATTGAAACGAAAAGGGGAAACTGGGAAATCGGAGGGTAAGATGAAACTCACTCATGTTTCTAATAAAGGAAAAGCCAAAATGGTCGATATAAGTCAAAAAGGAGTTGAGCACAGGAGAGCTGTAGCTCAAGGAAGAATTTATCTCAGGCCAGAGACTGTCCAATTGATTCAAAAACAGGAAATAAAAAAAGGAGAAGTGCTTGCTGTCTCCCGTATTGCTGGGATCAGTGCTGCAAAAAGAACTTTTGAGCTGATCCCCTTGTGCCATAATATCCCCATCAATCAGATTGATGTTGATTTTGAAATAAAACATGAGTGGATTGATATCACCGCTTTAGCTTCATGTGACTGGAAGACAGGGATTGAAATGGAAGCATTAACCGCTGTTTCTGTGGCGGCGTTGACCATTTATGACATGTGTAAGGCGGTGGATAAAGAGATGAGAATCACTGACATAAAACTCAAGGAGAAAACAAAAAGTGAGATTCAAGGTTGAAGCCGCGTGTATTTCTGAAAAAAGAGGAGAGCCGAAAAAACCTATTGAAAGAATTGAGCTTCTCAAAAATTTTGGTATCAAAGGGGATGCTCATGCCGGCCATGAGAAAAGACAGGTCTCATTTTTGGCGGCTGAGGATATCGAGAAAAAGAAAGAAGAGGGAATTGATCTCAAGCCAGGAGATTTTGCTGAGAATATCGTCACTCGTGGGATAGACTGGAGCAAGGTAGAAATTGGGGGAAAAGTTGTGATCGGGGAAGCAGAAATGGAAGTCACTCAAATAGGTAAGGAAGGCCCCACACCCCAGGAAATATATGATAAAGTGGGAGAATCTATCATGCTTGAAAAAGGAGTTTTTGCCAGAGTATTAAAAGGAGGGATGATCCATGCTGGAAGTCGCGGTCATTACCGTATCAGATAGGGCTTATAGAGGAGAATATGAGGATCTTTCCGGACCCCAAATAAAACAAGTCATTGAAAAAAGCGGAATTAAGGTTATGATGAGTCTGAGTGTGGTTCCTGATGAAAGGGAGGCCATCAAAAAGGCATTAATAGGAAATTTAGACAAAGACTATATTCTGACAACAGGAGGGACCGGGATTTCTCCCCGGGATATCACGCCGGATGTAACCCGGGAAGTGTGTGATAAGGAAGTACCGGGTATCAGTGAATACCTCAGGCAGGAGTCTATAAAAGAGACCAAAAACGCTGTATTTTCACGGGGATTCAGCGGCATTAAAGATAGGGCCATCATCATCAATCTGCCGGGTTCTGTGAAAGCCGTGACTCTATGCACCAAACTTCTTGTTCCTGTGCTTGAGCACGGGAAGGAAATGATCTTAGGCGGCGGGCATTAAAATATCCTCTCTTCTTCTGGTCTGCGGCAAGGAATTTATCAATCATATAAAGGGTTTAAATCGCCTTGAAATTTTAAGAAGAGCTTAAAAATCATCAGGGATGACAGCTGTTTCAGGGAAATTCTAAAGAATTCTTATTCAAGCTTTGTTTAGTTAAAATACAAACTCATTTTGTATCGTCTGACTCGATGGTAGCCCTGCTCGTCTTGGGATATGACATAGAGCTTGTTATTTTTCCAGACACGGGGGCGGTATTCCAATGGGATTTTTGCGATGTATTTTCCCTGTGAATTGAAAACATCATAATAATAGTGACCGTTGGGAGCTTTTTCATAGGTGCGCACGAACACTCGGCCTTCATCATCCACACTTAGATAGATAAAAGGATGGTGATGAGTATCCCAGGATAATTCAATTCCGGGGGGAATTTCTTCTCCATAGTTTGATTTTATAAATTGCTGCTTTTCTTGTTCTGTGATCTTCACTGGATCGTAATCTTTTGAGATTTTCATAAAAAGGCTTCCGTCCGGTTTCAGAAACTGGATCTCATAGATGTCATTATAACCCCAGATAATATAGTCGTGCTTATCTATTTGCCAATAACAACGGGGATAAAATGGATTAATGACCGGGTATTGGCCTGCCTTATAGGAATAGATGGTCTTTTTTTCAGTCATATCCGGATTGAATATTTTTAGATAATTGGTAACGGTTTGATCCATAACCGTATAACCGGCTAGGATATGATTTTGAGAATCGGCTACAGGATGCGAGAAAAAAATCATGCCTTTAAGGTTTATTGATTTTAGATACGTCCCGTCCAAAGTAAAAAAGTGAAGGGCTCTGGCACTCCAGTCATTGACCATGATTTCATGGTTGGGAGTGATGGATAGGTTATCAAGGCTCTGCATTTCGCCCGGTCCCTGTCCTTTTTTGCCGATGGTTCTCAAATAAGCTCCTTGTTTATTAAAAACTTTAATGTGGGTTTCCTTAGGATCCAGGATATAGATATTTTCGTCTGAATCCACATCCATATCGCTCACTTCGGAAAAGAGGACCTCTCCTTGTCCTTCATTTTCTCCGATGACAAGGTCTTGTTCCAAATGAAAAATTTCTCCCTCGTAAAGAGGAGTTTTAGGATTTTTAACCACAGTCGCTCCGTCTTTTTCTACGATTTCTCCTTTCCATTCATCTTTCTGGCTTTGACAGGAATAAAGGAGGATCAAAGACAGTCCCACAAAAAGTACGGGATAAAAAGGCAGTTTTTTCATTTTGTTGGCCCCCTGAACATTTTTAAATCTTTAAAAAAGTATTTTTTATTGAGATCTATTTGCTTTATACCGCTCTGATTTTTTACTGTCAAGGCTATTGTCTTAACCTTTTTAGAACTATGGGTCACAAAGGAGCTGTATTTCATATCATTGCCCCTTTTTTTCAGAAGGAGCCGGCCTATGAAAAATGGGCAGCGGATGTGGATTTTTTGGTTGAAAAACTACCTGAACTCCACAAAAACCTGTTTTTCAGAATATCCCAAGAAGAATTCAATGAAATAGCCGTGCAGTTCAAACAGAGCCTTCCTGAGCTTAATGAGAATGAATTCCAAATCGGGCTTTCCCGGCTTGTCGCTGCTGTGGGCGACTCCCATACATCACTCCGTCCTCGAATCACTCATGCATCCCCGCTCATGCTCTATTGGTTTAAAGAGAGGATTTATGTGATCAACACTCTTCCTGAATATAAGAAGATCCTATACGGTCGAATCACCAAAGTCCACCACCGGCCTATTGAAGAAGTGATTAAAGCCTTCAGCGAGATAATATCCCATGAAAACAAGGCTCAGCTTAAAAACATCATCCCTCAGATCACGGCTTCAGCCCAGCATCTTAATGGTCTGAACATCATTCCGAACAAAAATTTCATGGACCTTACCGCAGAAAATGAACAGGGAAAATCAATGACTGTGGAAATGAAAGCCATTCCCTTTATAGGAGTGTTTAAAGGGATCGTTGATATGAGCTATTCTGAAGATGACCCTATTTACAGAAAAAACCGCGGAAAATTCTACTGGTTTGAGGTTCTTGAGGATAAAAAGACCGTGTATTTCAAATACAATTCCTGCCGGGATCAATCTTCAGAGCCGTTCAGCAAATTTTCCCAGAAGCTGCTCTCAGCAATCCAGGACAATCCGGTGGACAAGATGGTTATTGATCTGCGGAACAACAGCGGTGGCAATTCAGGTATAATGAATCCTTTCGTTGAAGAGCTGGCGCAAAATAAAAAAATAAATAAGGAAGGCATCCTGTTCGTTATTATCGGGCGTCAGACCTTTTCTTCGGCCATATTAAATGCTATTGATCTCAAAAACAAAACCAACGCCATCCAGGTGGGAGAACCCACAGGAGGCAAACCCAATCATTTCGGAGAGATAAAAACACTAAAACTTCCCAACACCCATAAAGTGGTTACTTATTCCACCAAATATTTCACCCATTCTACAGAGGATACCGCATCTTTTATACCGGAAATCCAGGTTGAGTTTTCCTTCCGGGATTACAGGGAAAAGCGAGATCCCTTTCTGGAAGCTGTATGGGGCCTAACACCATAAATTTTATAGAGAGAAACGTGAATCTTAAATTCGTTCAAGTAAGGAAGATTTTATGGAATATATCCATGATATCGGTCTTATTGATAAGCCTCTTTAAATAAAATAATGTTTCTAGAAAGTAAGTTTTAATCCGGCCTGGAAAACAATACTGTTGAGGTTGACCTCCCCTTTACGTTCGGTTGACCAAATCCAGTTCTCTCCGCTCTCGCTGATAAGGACTTCCGGGTATTCACCTCCCGATCTATGCCAGATTCCGTACCAGAGCAAAGCATCTTCCTCAGTTCCGGAAGTATTAATAACAGATCCTCTGCTTTCATACTCAAGAGTACCGGAAAGATCTGTGAACTTAGCATACCTCCCTTTTGTTTCAATAACAAACGCGGAGTTCTGAGTAAACCCGAATTCAAAATGAATTCCTTCTTGAAGGTCCATGGCATAGGGTGCGGCGTTCCATATTTCTTCATATTCTTGGTACTTTACTTTTTTTGAGTATTCGAGATAGCCATCAAGCTCTTTTTTCAATGTGGTATCTTCAAGATAAGTTTGGATAACAAATACAGCCATTATCAAGGCAGCCGGTACCAGAGCCAAGAGAGAACCTAAGAAGAGAGAAGCAAGAGGGTAGAATAATATATCACTGATATACAATGGGTGCCGGACAAAACAGTAGGGTCCGCTCTGGCTCACCTGATGATCGCGGTCTTTCTGGATACGCACAAAGCTTGACAAGTATTTGTTAGCCATCCCATAAACATTGTGAATTAAAAAAATCAAAGAACCTAGAAAACAAACTGGTCTTTATTGGGGATTTCCTGACAGACCCGAAAAACAACCCTGACTCTTTATTTAAAGCATAAGAATGGAAATTAAAAGAAGTTTGTATTATCGAAAGTGAAAACTCAGCCCTATCCTGAGTTGAAAACCGGACATGTCCAGGTGGAAATTATCCACGGAACCAACATATAAAAGTTTGGCTGAAAAGGCGGATCCTCTATTATAATAATTTTCACCGTGTTCAATTGAATATAATCCCCAATAGTTTGACTGTTTTTTAGGAGTATCGCAGATTTCTGGGGCATTGATGGTTTCAATGCAGCGATCGGTGCTGGCTGGACCATGAATTTTCCCCGCCTTTTGAAAAGAATATCCACATTCTACAAAAAAACCGATATCTCGCACAGCCAGCCATTCAGCCCTGACTCCCGCTCCTAAAGAATACCCGATTCCTTTTCCTTTATAGTCATATCCATTCGTGTATTCCTCCCAGTAATCGTAATAATTATCCACTTCTGTTCGGGTTACTGTTTCAAGAAATTCGGATTGAACAAACAAAGGTCCTCCCGTTACAAAGGTTTCCAGAGACAGGGATTGGAACAAAGGAATCCTATAATGAATCCCAAGGAGAGGGATGTATCCTTTCACAGATATTGATAAAGGTGATAGTTTTATGGTTTGAGTAAAATCCTCGGCAAAATGAAGCATATCAGGAATGGCTGAGTAGACATCATACCGTAAACTGATATCAGATGTTTTTTCTCTATTTATATATTGGAATCCTAGGGAAAAAGCCAGTCGCGGTGTCGCATGATATTTAATTCTTAAGCCAAGAGGGAGACCGTTTTTTATCTTCTGAAATTTCCCCTCTTTTGATTCGGAAAAATGGAAATAATCACTGTAGATTGAGCTTAAATTCCGATAATAATCTCCATAGTACCAGTAATAGTATTTTTCATAATATTGTGCTCCTGAATTGAGGTCAGATAGATTGAGAGTGGTGTATCCTCCATAAAATTCGAGTGTTATTGTTGTCCTCTTTTTTTTTTCGGATTTTATCTGGTGTTTAAGGTTATGCTGTTTATAAACATTATTTTCTTGGGAATATTCATTTGCAAAAACAGAATTGACCCCGATCAAGAGGATCATAACAAGAATCGGAATCAATACCAAAGAATATTTTATTTTTAAAAAACCCTTACTATTTTTTATTAAAATGTTCATTCTTTCACCTTTTCTCAAGACTTTCTTTCTTCATCCTGCTAAGGGTCTTTGTTTCCGACTTATTTAATAATTCTTGATAAGAGTAAATGTTTATTCCGTAGAGCCATTGTCTAAAACTAGGGGTCATATCTATGCCTGAATAGATTTTGAGATAGTCGAGGAAATCAAAGGTTGAAAAAGGAGCGAAAGAATAATTTAGGTGAAGATAGCTGAGAAAAGCGAGCATCTCCTCCCTGCCGCCGAGTTGTTGCGCAACGGCCTGCATGATGCGGCTCCCTTCATAATAAGCCCGGATATCAAATCCTACGGATATGGGGGATCTTCCTCCCACCCAGTTTGATCTATAATAGTTACTAATGGGGTAGAAATTGGGTCCATTTGAATACTCATACCATTCATTAATAGCTTCATCCATCCAGGTATCCCGGTAGGTTTTGGCCACAGTGCTGCAGCCGAAATACTGATGAAATACCTCATGTCTGAGGGCTTCCAGAGAAGCAATAACCGCACCATAATATTCCATTCCGCCATAAATTGAGGAGAGAAAAACATCCAGACTGGGCATAGGGAAAGGACCCAGATTCCTCTCCAATTCTGGAAGCCAGTCTCCCAGATCCAGAAAAGCATCGTCTATAGAAGCAGTGGAAGTTCCATCCTTATAGGCAGCGATGCGCACCGGTAATCCATTGATTTCCCGCTCTTCAAAATTAAAGTCTTCCTCCGGAACCAAAATAAACATGACTGTGTAGGATGATATTTCCCTTTTTGTATCCAGCCGCCAGTGTTGGGTGGAAGAAGAATCTATTTTCTCTATCATACTGGAACCCAGAAAAAGGTAGGGCTTCTGGCTGTGAACACGAAAATCCAGGACATGACGGCACAGCTCTTCAGGGCTGTTCAGGGTGGGAAATCGTTCCTCATTCCCTATTCCTTTTAAATCATGAACAACTGTGGAAAACCGGGGGTATTCTGGAGGAAGGAAAAGGCTATAGGTCATTTCCAGCGTGTGTTCAATGCCTTCCGGAAGGCTTCTCTGGAATTCGATCGCTTTCTGGGTGGAGCCTTCAAACACGATTTCCTGAATATCCGCTGAGTTATAGAAGTTCAGCATCTCTCCATTCAGTTTGATCTCGATAATAGAGTCGTAGCGGAGAGCCGGGTCAAAATGTATCAGGGGAACAGTCTGTCCCGGCCGCATATAAAAGGTGAGATAGGCTTGTCCTTGAGCATAATAATCATCAGGATAATAATCAAAAGTCACAAATATTTCTTTAATATCGATCCGGAAAGTCTCAGCCAAGATTTGATCTAACTCAGAATAAACAGAGGCCTCTTCATCCCCATCGGATAATTCTGCCTGGATAGACGCAAATCCCAAAAAGGCCGGGATTAAAAAGGCTATAAGTAAATTTTTTTTTAGACTCATATCCACCGTCTTTTATGAATTTTTAGACTTATCTTTTTGTTTTTCAAGCAGCAGTAAATATGCCATTTTTATTTCTCTTGTGGATTGAGTTATGACTGGTTTTTTTGTAGCCTGATACAGACATCTGTCCTATCAATATAACATTTTTTATAAAAATTAATGAACCTATTTGGGTTTTTCCCCGTGAATTAGTGTGAATGAATTCATTTGCAGACATTGAAAGCCTAAAGCCTGAGGATCAAAAAGGCACAGAGGAAAAATTCGACCCAAATTATTGACTCTGGCGAACTTAACGCACCACTTTGATCAGGCGTCCTTTTTCAGGTGTCTGTCCCGCTTGCATGCCGTTTAGAATAGCAAACATTGGCCAAATTCCTTGATCCATGCCAGCCCGATTAAAGATGTTTTCCAGAGTTTCTCGGCCCGAAGCCCTCACTAATCTGATTTGTCGTGGAGAACGATTTATATATTGAGGATCCCTCAGGTTCGAAAACGATTGAGCAATGGACTGAAATCGGGACGAATAGGAGTTAAAATTTTCCGCGGTGCTGAAAGATGTAAAGGAGTAAATGTAAGGATCCTTGCGAATAAAGGTTATTTGGGCTTTAAGGTCCTGCTCTTTCTCCTGTTCGACATGATAAATGCGCTGCAGTGAAGAAAGTCCGTTAATGGTCAAGGCGGATTGATTCAAAAGCTGGCGTCCTGACAGGTTTGAAGTCTTTTTGTCCGCATATTCTTTAAGTCCGGATGAGCTTTTCTCAGCCTGCAGAATCACAACGGCGTTTTTATCCTGGGAGACCAAAGTCACCTGAGTGGGTGTGTTTTGAACAGCCCATTCTTTGGGAAAATTGAATGAAAAGCGCATTTTCGGATGATAAAAGGCCCCTTTCTCTACATATCCTTGTCTTGGGTCAGTCCCAAAAACAAGGCCTTCGACTTTTCTAAGGTAAGGAACCTCTTTGACCACCAGGCTAGAATCTGTGTTTAATAATAGATCCTGTGTGTTTTTAATTCGTTCTCTGTACAAAGGATGAGTGGAGAGAAAACCAGGCAGGCTTTGTCCATCAGATAGGTCTCCCACTCCTTTTAGGGTTTGGAAAAAATCGATCATTTTAGCCGGATTGTAGTTTCCAGCCCGTGAATATTCCACTCCCAGCTGATCTGCCTGTTGTTCATCATTTCTGCTGAACTTTAAAAAAAGTAGTTGAATTCCTACGGATGCCAGTCCTGAAAGATCTGCCATTGTTTCGCTGAGCGCACTTCCTACAGCCAAACTGCCTTGAACCAACATCAGCTGACTCATCTTCCGCATGCTGTGCCTGGCATTGACATGCCCGAGTTCATGACCCAATACAACGGCGAGTTCAGCTTCTGAATTCATCATAGCCAATAAGCCCCGAGTTACATAAATATAGCCTCCGGGAACAGCAAAAGCATTGGCTACCGGTGTATCCAGAATGGAAAAGTGATACTCAAGCTGGAGTCTGTGGGTGTGTGGGACCATGGTCATCCCTACTGTTCGGACATAGTCAGTTAATCTGGCATCAGGATATAAACCATACTGCTTGCGTATCTGCTGATCGGTTTCCTTCCCTATGGCAATTTCTTTTTCTTCTGAAAAAAGCATCAGCTCTTTTTTGCCTGTGACCGGATTGGCCACACAACTCATTGACCAATAGAGAACACACATCAATAAAAAGATCTTCAAGATGATTTTTATGGGAAGAAGAATATTCAGAGTGGATGTTTTTATGGGCTGATGATTTTTCTTTGATTTCATCAAATCTCCCTCCTATAAGTGACTCTATCAACCTTAATATACACAAAAAACACGTCCGGTCAATAAGTAACCCATAAAAAAGAAAGAATATCTTTCCCCTGTCTATGAAGGGGCAGGCCTCTGTGGGTATTGGCAGAGAGGAACGAATCACTCATACCGCAGTAGCCTTATTTTTTATAAAAATTTTAATTTGAATACAGAGATTCATTAAAATATAATCTTTTATCATGAGCCGAGAGAGAGGAAAATGAAGAAAATATTAAAAAATTCATTGATCTTTGTTTTACTTCTTTGGATCCCTTTGCTTTGCTATTCCCAGGGACATTTATTCATTATCGGAGATGGGAAGCGCCCTCCAGAGATGATGAAAAAATTTATCCAGATCGCAGAGAAAGTCAAGAGCGGAAAGATTGTTGTTTTTCCTATGGCCAGCAGTGTTCCAGAGGAGGTAGGGCCTGAACAAGCTCAGGAACTGAAAAATTTAGGGGCTCATACAGTAGAATATCATATTTTGACCCGAGAACAGGCTCTAAATGAAGAATCAACATCTATTTTAGATGATGTGGGTGGTGTGTTCTTTTCAGGAGGAGTTCAAAGTCGCCTAACAGATGTTCTTCGGGACACTCCTGTGCATAAAAAGCTTATTCAGGCTTACAGAAACGGGGCTGTGATCGGAGGGACCAGTGCCGGAGCCGCGGTGATGAGCGAGATGATGATCACAGGGGATGAAAAAAGAAAAAAAGAGGATGCTCCTTCATTCTCTTCCATAGAAGAGGATAATATTGTTACCATCCAAGGATTTGGCTTCATAAAGTCAGCAATCATCGACCAGCATTTTATCTCCCGCAATAGGCACAACCGTCTGCTCAGTTTAGTGGCTGAACATCCTCATTTATTAGGGATTGGAATTGATGAATCAACAGCTGTTGCTGTCAAGCCAGACAATACTTTTGAAGTCATAGGGGAAAGCAATGTCATTGTCTACGATGCTTCTAAAGCAAAAAGAGAAATTTTATCCTCAGGTCATTTGAGCGTTCATGGGATGAGCATGCATATCCTAAAACCGGGAGACCGATTCAACTTAAACACCAAAAAAGTGATGGGAGGATAGGTTTATACAAGCATCAGCTCCAGTATAAACAGTACCGTTATACCCATTAACCTATTTTTCGCCTCGATCCTCCAGGAATACATGAATGCTGATCAGCTTCCAGGGTCAGGCAGTCAAAGTTAACTGGAAGGCCTTCAAAGTCTTCTTTTAAATGATCCAGATATTAAGAAAATCCTGTCTCCGTGCCGTGAAAACGTCATCAAGACAATATAAGATTTTGGATTTTCTCTTGAATAGACCAAAGCCTCATCCACTTTTCCTGAATTTCATCTTTTTTCCCCCAGATTTAATTTTTACACTGAAATAATATATATGACCCTGTATACAAGTCAATGAAAAATAAGCCGACTTTAGATAACTCGCAACTAAATTTGGATTCAAAGGTTTTAGAAAATGAACAAATGGATTACACTATCTATAAAAAAAGCATAAACGCAAATCCGAAACGAAAAGGAGATGTCCTATGAAGTTAAAAATAATTCTTTTGATCATCCTAGTTCTGTCTCTTGCCGCTCTTAGCTGCACTCAAAAAAATAACCTCACATCCAAACTTGAAGAATACATGATCCATGCGGAAAAGGCTGGATTTTCAGGCTCTGTTCTTGTGGCCAAAGATAATCAAATCCTTCTTGCCAAAGGATATGGAATGGCTGATAAAAACAAAGGGATTCCCTTTACTGCTGAAACAGTCTCCACCATAGGTTCTATCACCAAACAGTTCACCGGGGCCGGGATCTTAAAGCTCCGGATGATGGGAAAACTCAGCGTCAAAGATCCCATCACCAAATATTTTCCAAATGTCCCTGACGATAAAAAGGAGATCACCCTTCATCATCTTCTCACCCACACCGCAGGATTCCCTGGCGCACTAGGCCCTGATTTTGATCCCATCACAAGGGAAGAATTCATCAAACTGGCCATGGGAACCCCTCTTAAACGAAAACCCGGCACTCTGTATGAATACTCCAACGTGGGATACAGTCTATTGGGGATTATTATTGAGCTGGTGTCCGGAAAATCCTATGAGCAATTTCTTCACCAAAATTTTTTCAAGCCTGCGGGTCTGACCCATACAGGCTATTTGATTCCTGACTGGGATAAAGATAATCTCGCTCACGGCACCAGAGGAGATAATGACTGGGGAACTCTTCTGGACCATCCCTGGCTTGAAGACGGGCCCGGATGGCATCTCAGAGGGAACGGAGGGATTCTCTCCACAGTCAAGGATCTGTACAAATGGCACAAAGCTTTGGAAGGAGACCTAGTTCTTGGGGAAGAGGAAAAGGAACTCTATTATCATCCCCATGTCCGGGAAGGGGAAGGAGCAGATTCTTTTTACGGGTATGGATGGGCTCTGTTCACCACTCCAAGGAACACCCAACTCATCGCTCATAACGGCGGGAATCCTTATTTTTCTGCTGATTTTCTCCGGTATATCGACGAAGATGTGGTGATCATAGCCCTGGCTAACACCAACTCCTATCGGGCCTGGAAAATAAGCGAAGCCCTGGCTCAGGTCGTCTTCGGTTATGATTACACTCTCCCGAAAAAACCAGAGCCCATGGAACTGAAACCGAAAACAACTGAACCCTGGGGTCTCCCTGACTCCATCACCGGAAACCGCTCTGCCGCCTTATTGAGTGCTTTAGACAGTCAAGATTTGGAAATATCCCGAGAATTTATCAAGAATAACCTGGCTCCTGATTTTCTGGAAGAATTTTCCCTGGAAGGGCATCTGCGTCAATTTCAAAAAATTCAGGAAGAAATAGGAAAATTCGAACTTGTCGATGCCATGAAAACCGGAGACTATTCTGTGAGACTTAAAGTGAAATCCGAACAAAACGGCAAGATTTTTCAGATCTCCTTAGACCTTCAATCCGATCCCCCTCATAAAATCATAGGTATAGGAATTAATGTTCTAGATTAGCCATACTTCACAAAAATATTTTGGGAAGTTCAAGATGAAAGCGGCATGATAATAGCACCGGTTTTAAATATAGAAATTTGGTTTTTCTGTTGTTGTTGATTTTCCCTCCATTTCATTAAATTTCCGACCTCTAAGCAGCTTTATCGCCCTCATGCATAGAAAAAATATGTCAGGTCAACAAAAAATCTACAGAAAGGGGGGAACATCAGAAAATCAGCGTCCAGCATCCGTCCAGCCACCAGTTCAATTTGATACTGGGAAAGAAAGTTGGAATCGATCCCCAAAAAGTTGAGCTTCCGTTTATGGTCCCAATTTTCATTTTGTTTCCGCAGGGACTCTTGATACACGCTGGGTCCGGGTGGCACCCACTACCTTGCGGATCCCCACCTCTGGTGCCCGTTTGATGGACCGGGCTGTTGACAGGTTGATGAAATTGAAGCAGGCAATAAAAAGTTAGAAATAGTTCTTTTTATCTTGTATAAAAAAGATTGGATTCTCTATATTTTTGTACTATGATGGGTTATATTTAGAGTTTAAAATGATATCAATTTGGAAGGGAATATCATGAACATGAAAAAGAAATGGTGTGTATTTTTATGTCTTTTTGTTTTTATGAGCGGTCTGATTTTACAGGGCCAGGAGCCCTATAAAAAGCCGCCTCAAGAAGTGATCGATATCCTAGAGGCACCCCCGCCTCCCCAGGCCTCTTTAAGTCCGGACGGAGATACGGCGCTTCTGTTTACTTATGAGACTATGCCGTCTATTGCGTATATGGCGCAGCCTCTGCTGAGGTTAGCCGGAATTCGCATCACTCCTTTAAATAATGCCCGACAGCAGACCTATTTCATGACCTCTTTGACCATAAAATCTATACAGGACGACACCGTCATTCCCGTGGAGCTTCCTGGGGATGCTAAGTTTGGTTTTCCCCGCTGGTCAAACGACGGCTCTTGGTTTGCCCTCACCCATTATCTGGAAAATGGGGTGGAGTTATGGGCTGTGGAGGCCAAAACAGGAAAAGTGAAAAAACTCAGCAGCCCTCATATTAATGCTGTGCTAAGTTCCGGTTTTACATGGCTTCCGGACAATCAGCATATTCTGGCTTATAGGGTGCCTGAAGGCAGGGGAGAGCTCCCTGAGGAACCCAAAATGCCTGTGGGACCCCATATTCAGGAAGTTTCCGGAAAATTCGCCAAAGTATGGACCTATCAGGACCTTCTGGAAACGCCTTATGACGAGAAATTGTTCACTTATTATGCCACTTCCCAGATGGTGAAGATCGATGTGTTCTCAGGAGAGACTGAGAAATTGGGTGAACCCGGAGTATATGCCGGCGCTTCTCCTTCTCCAGACGGAAAACTGCTTTTAGTTCACAAGGTCAAAAAGCCCTATTCATACAGTGTTCCCTATTATTATTTCACCCACAACCTTGAGATTTGGGATATGGATGGTCAATTGGTCCATTTGCTGGCTGAAGTTCCTTTGGCGGATGATGTTCCTATGCGCGGAGAGCCAAAAGGCATCCGTTCTGTAGATTGGCGGGCTCTTGAACCAGCCACTCTTATCTGGGTAGAAGCTCTGGATGAAGGAGATCCTGAAAAAGAAGTGCCTCATCGGGACAAAATGATGACTTTGTCCTGTCCATTCACCGAAGAACCCCAGGAAGTTTTGAAGATTACACACCGCTATTCAGGAATAAGCTGGCTGGAGAATCCGGGGATGGCCTTTCTGACCGAATATGACTGGAAGAGGCGCTGGAGGACCACCTATCTGATTGATGTGGAGGATCCCCCTCAGGAACCCAAAAAGATTATCGATCTCAGCATTCATGACCGCTATAATGACCCAGGATCCCCAGTAACCACCACCACTTCCAATGGAGAAGCGGTTATCCTTCAAGATGATGATTGGATTTATCTCAGCGGGAGTGGAGCTAATCCCCAAGGAGAACGCCCTTTTCTGGATAAATTTAACCTCAAAACTATGGAAAAAGAACATCTATTCCAATCAGGAGAGAACTGCTATGAGTCTTTTGTTGATTTCGTGGGAGATTTCAGGGATCAGATCATCATCAGCTATCAGTCTAAAACAGAACCGCCTAATTATTATGTGGTGAATTTAAAAAATGACGAGCGCAGAGCTTTGACTGACTATGAAGATCCCGCTCCGCAGATGACCGGGATGATCAAAAAGCTAGTCAAATATAAAAGAGAAGATGGAGTTGACCTCAGCGGCACTCTTTACCTTCCCCCTGATTATGAGGAAGGGGAGAGGCTTCCTCTTGTTTTCTGGGCATATCCTCTGGAATACAGTGATCCCAGCGTGGCCGGACAGGTCCGAAGCTCGCCCAACCGATTCACATTTTTCAGAGGCACATCCCAGCTTTTCTTTGTCACTCAAGGATATGCGGTTCTGGATGGAGCTCAACTGCCGATTGTGGGAGATTCTAAGACCATGAACGATACTTTTATTGAGCAGATTGTTATGGGAGCGGAGGCAGCTATTGATTACCTGGATGCCCAGGGTATCATTGATCCTGAACGAGTGGGGGTGGGGGGTCACAGTTACGGAGCTTTTATGACCGCTAATTTTCTGGCCCACTGCGACCTTTTTGCTGCGGGTGTTGCCCGAAGCGGAGCTTACAACCGGACTCTAACTCCTTTTGGTTTTCAGAGTGAACGACGCACTCTCTGGGAAGCCCCGGAAATATACTTCAAGATATCTCCATTTATGCATGCACATAAGATTAATGAACCCGTCCTTCTTATTCACGGGGAAAAAGACAATAACTCAGGAACCTTTCCCATCCAATCACAGCGCCTGTTCCATGCCCTTAAAGGCCATGGGGCTACAGTCAGATTAGTGATGCTTCCCCATGAGAGCCACGGCTACATGGCAAAAGAATCCGTGCTTCATGTACTGGCTGAGATGCTTGACTGGTTTGAACAGTACGTTAAGAACAAATAGCTAAGTAAAAACACGAAGGAAAATAAGAGTTTTTTTTAAAAAACTCTCTTGGTTTTACTTTTCTTCTTCCTCTTCAACAGTTGGTGAAACAGGAATCCAGATTTCGGTTTGAAGTTCTTCAGGAGTCACTTCCTCCGGATTGTTCAAGAACCGCTCCATCATGGGTCCAGCTTGAGTCAGTCCTTTTTCCTCTATGAATTTAAAGATCTCAGGATACAGATTGGCTACTTCTTCATAAGGGCCCGTGTGTACGGCTTTGACCACTTTGGTGAACTCCCATTTTTTAATCACCAGTGGTTCCTGAACTTCGGTTCCTTCTGCGGCTTGGAAACCCACTCCCCATTTCAATTCTTCTTCAGGAGTGACTTCAGGGTCGTCATAATAAACACCGATCATAGGACCTGAAGGGGTGATGCCCTGTTCCTGAACCAAAGCCATAAGGTCATTAATCGCTTTCTCATGGTTTTCATAACTGCCTTTCATGGGAAGACAAACATAATCAAATGCCTCTATGTCCTCTACAGAAAAAACTTCTTCAACAGCTTCTGCAGCTTCTTCCACGGCAGCGGGCTGCTCCTCCTCAGCCTTTTCTTGACATCCGAAAGCAAATAACAATAATCCAATGATGCAAAAAACTTTAATAAACTTCATTTATCCCTCCTTATTTAGCCTGACCTATTCATAAAAAAATGGCGATGTTTTCATGATTCATTTATTTTCAACGATATGCAGGACTTTTTCAAGAACAATGTCTTGAACATTTTTTCTGTTTGTATTTTAATTTTAATCGCCATTTTTTTACCATTGAGGCAAGCCGATCTCATTGCATCTGCTTCGTACCAGGGCATTCGTAGTGAAGGACCACGACTTCATCCCCTGCGCCTTGCATCTGCAGCAACCTCGGCTTGTTCATCATCCAGGTTAATAATCTCTATTACTATCTTATTAGCATGAAAAGGAGTAAACAGTCAAGGTCTTGAAGTGAAAACAATAAAAATATTCAAAAAGAGCTTTCCCCTGGTTCTCATTTTTAATAATAAAAAAGACTCTATTCAAATATTTCATAGAAGATTTAATCCATGTTTATTATTCCGCGGACAGTTTAGGTTTTTACAGTTTATCAAATCAGGCCTTATGAAATTCAAGGCATCCTTAATCTGTTCATCAGTAGGCGAGATATCAAGAAAATCGATGATTTTCCGGATAGTGTTCTCGGAATTCTCCAAAAGATCAACCAGCTTTAGGTCAATATGTTTTTTACCTTCAAGGAAATGGTCTATTCTTTGATAACCGTCTCTAGCGATTTTTTCATTGATGTCTTCATTTCGAAATATAAAGCCTTTTGTAAAAAAGACCTTCAAGAAACGAAGGATGATGGTCAGACGTTCTAAGGGAGAAAAGTATAAAAATTCATGCCTTATCTCAGGCAGCCAATTTTCAAATCTAGCCGCTCTTTTTAGAGAGTCTGCAATGCTTTCGGGATCTCTTTTTAAGCGTATATAATAGGGATTTTCAAGATGTTGGTGAAAGTAAGGGAGGGTATAAATCATGGTGGGATTTTTGAATCCCCAGAGTTCCTTTTTATTTTTTCGAATGATTTCTATGATGCGGTCTTCATGCTCTTTGACAGCTTTTTCTACAAGTCCGTCGCTGTTATCGAGCCGCCTCGCTTGATTTAAGAGTCTTTTTGATTTGTAGAGCATGTATTCATTGAATCCAATAAAGTCTTGGTTTTCATAGCAGCCGTATTTGTTGAGATGTTTTCCTACTCTCATGTTATCTTCATTGCCCATCCAAACGCCTAGACGGTAGAGAACTCCAGAGAGAAGGGAAGATCCACTCCGAGGCATCGAAAGTATGACGACGGTTTTCATATTGATAGTATTAAGCCTATCTCAATATAAATTTTTTTATTTTTATATATAAATATTCTTGAGTACTAAAATATACATTCTCAAAAATCATTTAGCAAGGAATAAAAAATTTGATTTTTAGTCTTTAACAGATTAAATTAAACAGTCAACAAATAGATAAAAGCCCCTTGGAAAGAGCAGTGATGAATCATTGGAAATAGATAGAAACTATTAAAGGGAGATAAAATGAACCTTACTTTTTTGGACATTGGTTTGTTTCTTCTGTTCTTTGCGGTTGTGGTTGGGGTCAGTGTTTATAAAAGCCGAAAGAGAAAGACAGGAGAGGACTTTTTTTTAGCAAGCCGTGGACTTCTGTGGCCGTTTATAGGTCTTTCATTAATTGCAGCCAACATATCAACGGAGCATTTTGTAGGAATGTCCGGGCAGGGAGCTGGAATTGCAGGAATGGCCGTAGCCAGTTATGAATGGATGGCTGCCATCTGCATCGTTTTGGTGGGTTTATTTTTTCTTCCCAAGTTTCTAAAAAGCGGGATATTCACCATTCCTGAATATTTGGAGTACCGTTATAATGCGACGGCAAGGGGAATTATGGCTTTTTATACCATGCTGATTTATGTTTTTGTTACCATATCTGCGGTCATTTATTCAGGAGGCTTGACTCTTCATACTATTTTTGGGCTTAAGATGATGCATGCAGTCTGGCTTATTGGAGGTATTGCTGCGCTTTACACAACCTGGGGAGGGCTTAAAGCTGTTGCCTGGGCAGACCTTTTTCAGGGGACAGCACTTATATTAGGAGGTGCCATCACTCTTTTTCTAGGACTTCGTGCAGTGGGAGGACTTGGAAATTTTTTGAACGCTAATGCTGACAAACTTCATGTGATCCTTCCCAGAGATCATCCTGTTCTTCCTTGGACAGCACTCGTTATTGGTTTGTGGATTCCAAATTTTTATTATTGGGGGCTCAATCAATATATATGCCAGAGGACACTGGCTGCTAAGAATCTGCGCCAGGGTCAGTTAGGAGTGATCTTTGCAGCTGGACTTAAATTAATCATTCCTTTCATTATCATATTTCCTGGAATTATGGCCTATCAGTTGTATACAGAACAGCTCACGGCACCTGGTGCCACTACGGATGCTGCTTATCCTTTGCTTATAAAAAATCTTATCCCCTTGGGTATCCGAGGATTTATTTTTGCTGCGATAGCAGGAGCCGTTATCAGCTCTCTTGCCTCCATGCTGAATTCAGCTTCAACGATTTTCACAATGGATCTTTTTAAGCGGCGCTGGAAGAAAGACGCTTCGGAAAAAACTTTGATCTTGACGGGCCGGGTCATGACTATGCTTTTTGTGGTCATTGGCTGTGCGATAGCTCCTGTTTTGGATCATCCCAGTCTCCAGGGGATTTTCACTTATATCCAAGAATTTCAGGGATTTATTTCACCGGGTATTCTGGCAGCTTTTGCATTCGGTCTGATTTTTAAACGGGCTCCGGAATCAGCTGCGGTTTGGGCTTTGATTTTAAATCCAGTTATCTATGCTGTTCTTCTGATATTTTTCGGCAATCTTCCCTTGTTTAATGATTTGGGGTTGACCCTAGGATCCCTAGCTTTTTTGAACCGAATGGCGATCACTTTTGTGATCATTATTGCTGTTATGGGTTTTCTTTCGCTAAAAAAGCCTTTAAAAGAACCCAAAGTCATGCCTATCCGCAAAGAGTTTGATATGAAACCAACTCCTTCTGTATTGTGGCTGGGGCTCAGTGTTATAGCCGTCACAGTTGTTTTGTATATTATTTTTTGGTAAATAAACTGGATTGCATGAGAACCCTGCTTTGAGTAAGCTTTCATAAGGTTATAAATAAAAATTGTAGTATAATGTTTCAAACCCCTAGAGTATAAACTTTAAACTGGATGAGAAAGAATTCAATGAATCGGAAAGAGTTTATAGAAAAATTAATAAAGGAATATTCCTTTAAAAACAAGAGATCAAAACAGATTTTTGAAGAGGCTTCCCAATATCAAATCAGAGGAGGAAGTCATACCCTCAGACTTTTTTCTCCTTTTCCCATTTATGCAGCCAAGTGTAAAGGGTCTAAAATATGGGATGAAGATGGGAATGTTTATGTAGATTTCTGGCAGGGGCATTTTGCGAATATTTTAGGACACAATCCGGAGATAGTGATTGATAAACTTCGGGATTTTTTTAATCAAAGACAGGGACTCGAAATCGGTTTCCCTGAAAAAAATCAGAGAAAACTCGCTGAACTTATCCTGGATCGAATAAAAGCAGAGAGAATCCGTTTCACCACCAGCGGAACATTAGCTTCCATGTATGCTGTGATGCTCGCAAAAGCCTATACAAAAAAAGAAAAAGTCTTAAAAGTTGAAGGGGGCTGGCATGGAGCGAACCCTTATCTTTTAAAGGGAATTTCAACTTACCAGAATAGATTGGACCAGGTTGAATCAGCCGGGCTTCCTCCTTTAGCCGATTCAATGATGCTGGTGACTCGATTCAATGATATAGAAGAACTTGAAAGGATGTTTGCAATTTATGGAGAACAGATGGCGTGTTTTATCCTAGAGCCTTTTATTGGAGCAGGAGGGTTTATATTTGCCTCTAAAGATTATCTTCAGAGGGTGAGAGAATTGACCAAAAAATACGGTGTGGTACTGATTTTTGATGAAGTTGTTTCTGGATTCAGGTTTCATGCGGGACCTGTGCAGAGTCTATATGGGATCAAACCTGATTTGACAGTATTTGGGAAGACTATTGGAGGAGGAATGCCGGTCAGTGCTGTAGCTGGGCTCAATGATTTATTATTTCTCTGCAGTCCAGAGGCAAAAAAGGGGGATCGAGTGAAGTTTGAAGGAGGAACTTTTTCTGGTCATCCTGCATCTATGTTAGCTGGATTGACTTATCTTCAATATCTTATTGATCATGAATCGGAGATATATCCCAGAATAGGGAAATGGGGAGCCTTGATAAGAAAGGGGATCGAGGAAATATTTTCTTCTTATGGATTTAATGTGAAATGCACAGGAGGGGGCGGCCTTATTGCTCAAAACAGTTCTCTTATTGGAGTCCAGTTTTTGCGGAAAAAACTGGAGAAGGTGACTTCTCCAGAACAGGTTTGGAATCCTGAAATCAATGATGTTGAATTAAGGGAGAATGTATTTAAGCTTGCCATGATGATGGAAGGATATCATGTTTTTCATGGATTTGGGGCGGTTTCAGCGTCTCATCAAGAAGAAGAGATTCAAGCATCTCTGGACGCGGTGGAAAGAATAGCTCGGAAGTGGAATCAGGATCATATTCAGGATTTATTATGAGTCATTAAAGAATGGAAGGGTGGCCGGGATGAAAAAAATCGGTGTTATCATTTATGGTTATGGAGTTATTGGAAGGAGAATTGCTTACACTCTATATAGAAAAAAGACTTTCGAAGTCATGGGAGCTGTGGATATCTCCTCTGAATTATGGGGAAAAGATTTGGGTGAGTTTTTTCCTGATCCCAAAAAAATTGGAATCATTATAGAAAAAGATGCAGATAAAATTTTATCGAAGACTAAAGCTCAAGTAGTGATTTTAGCCACGAAATCATATTTAAAAGATGTTTTGGATCAGATAATCCAATGTGTTGAGGCTGGGTTAAATGTCGTCTCGATATGTGAGGAGCTTTCTTTCCCCTGGAAGGCTGATCCTGAAAAAGCAGAAAAGATCAATAAACTAGCAAAAAGGAGGGGAGTAACAGTAGTCGGGACAGGAATCAACCCTGGTTTCTTAATGGATACACTTCCCCTAATTTTAACCACACCCTGTTTGGAAGTTAGAAGCATTCGGATAGTCAGGAGGCTTGATTCTTCAAAAAGAAGGATTCCTTTTCAAATTAAAGTGGGAACAGGACTAACCCGAAAAGAATTTGATGAAAAGATTGAGAATCAAGAAATAACTGGACATGTGGGATTGTTGGAATCCATATATATGATTGCTGAAGGGTTGGGGTGGGATTTAGATGAGGTGGTAGAGAATCTTCCGGCCCCAGTGGTGAATAAAAAGATGGTTTCTACGGGATTAGGGATGGTTCAAGCGGGAAAAGTGATCGGGCTCTCCAGTTCCGCTTACGGTAAGGTAAAAGAGAAAAAAGTTATAACTCTGGTGTTTAAGGCTCATGCTGGTGTTAAGGAAGAATATGATGAAATATTTATACATGGGGTCCCTAATATTCATCAGAAAATCATAGGGGGTGTGCACGGAGACATAGGAGCCGTGGCGGTAACCGTCAATTCCATCCCAAAGGCTTTACTCGCTTCTCCAGGATTAAAGTGCATGAAAGACCTTCCTCCCTGTGCTAGGGTGCCTTAACCTGTCATTCATGAAATAGGTATGCATCTCCATAAAAATTTAACATGATTATCATTTCAAAACTTGTGGTTTATTAAGGGAGTGATTCTGGTTTTATAAAGCATTAGGATTTAGATTTTACGATTTTATAAACCCCTAGAGTAAGGAGAGGGAAGATAAAGACAGCAAAAAATCCCCAGCTGATGCTCCCATATCCTTTAGCGATGAGGTTGATCAATACGCCAATTTCAAGAAATTGTTCGTTGTCTCCTATGTATCAATCGCCAATTTCAAATCACAATTTGCGGTTTAAGGTTTTCCTTCCTCCTTTATCTGGAGAATTTCATAGCTTTTTAGGAGGGAAAAGTCTGATTCAGAAAGAAGCTTTTTAAAATTCTCTAAATCTTTTTGAAAAACAATATTGAATTTTCCCAAAAATTCACTGAGCTTTGTTTCAATTTTTTCAACCTTAACTCTGGCTGCTTGAGTGATAGGCAGGTATCTTGAACCCATGATTCCCCAAACGGCACTTCTGACCTGACTCATGATTCCTGCGGAGCGGTCAGCTATGCCCTGCTTGGGAGGTGTGGGATCAAGGCTTTCTGACAGCTCTTTAAGCTTTTTCTCTAGATTATTTACCTTCTCCAACAGCTCTTTTTTATTATTATTTTTGGAGGACTGGATGCTCTGTTTGATTGTTATGAGAGCTTTTTGAGTTTCCCCAATTCTGTCATTGGCTTGAGATGTAATTTTGAGAAGATTTTGGACTTTTTTGCCCATAAGATAATTTTCTTTGAGGAGATCCAGGTCTATATCAAGGCGAGGGTCTGTTTTAATTTGAAAAGAATCGGTTTCTTCTTGTTCTCCATATTTTATTTTGACTTCATATTCACCAGGGAGGACTTCCATACCGAATCTTCCGTATCGGGAACGGCTTGATTGTTCTGAATCATCTTCCGTGGTTTCCCTGAAATTCCAGTACACCCGGTTGATTCCTTTTTCTTCAGTCCCTTTAATTTCAGCTACTTTATTGCCTTTGCTATCTTGAATGATGATATTGACATTAGAGTTGCTTCTTCCGAATCTTTCTGGGATTCTTCTCTGCGTGGGGTTTTGTTCAGGTTTGTCCTGGATATCTCGTTTTTTCTTATCGCTGGGAATTAAATAATATGATATTCTGGCCCCGAATCTTTTATTTTCTCCTATAAAAGGTGTATCGCCAGGGCACATATAGGAGGTTAAGTTTCCTGTCTGAAACTGAATGGCATCCGGGACTTCAAAAAGATGAAGTTTTTTCTCAAGCAATGATTGTGATACCTCTCTAAGGGGAGAAATGTCGTCTATAATGTAGAGAGAACGTCCGTGAGTGGCAATGATGAGGTCATTCTCTCTAGGGTGAACGGCAAGATCTCTCACTGGGACAGTGGGAAGGCCCTGAGTCCATTTTGTCCAGCTTTTCCCTTTATCCAAACTTATGTACAATCCAAATTCCGTTCCTAAAAAGAGCAGATTTTCTTTGACCGAATCTTCTTCGATGACATGACAGAATCCATCTATTTCTGGAGCGGAAAGACTTTTCCAGGTCTCTCCGAAGTCGTCCGTAACATAAACATAGGTATTCCAGTTGGACCTTCTGTGGTCATCAAACACTACATAAGCTCTGGACTCATCAAATTTAGAGGCTTCGACATGTGGGATCCAGGTATAAGGTGGGACCATGCCTTTTTTCCCTGAAGTGAGCTCTTCCGATACAAGTTTCCATGTTTTTCCCCCATCCTGGGTTAGCTGGAGATTCCCATCGTCTGTTCCCACCCAAATCACACCTTCTTTTACGGGGCTGGGAGCAATGCACATAATGGTACAGTGATTTTCGGCATTGGTGACATCCAGAGTCAATCCTCCGCTTTCTGACTGTTTTTGTTTTTCAGGATTATTGGTGGTAAGATCTGGGCTTATGATTTCCCAAGTTTGTCCTTTATCTTGACTTCTGTGAACAAACTGGCTTCCTAAATAGATGGTTTTGGGGTCAAAAGGATCCACTGCAAATCCAGCGTTCCAGTTGTAGCGGTGCTTGACGTCGGATTCAGTGGGGACAATACTACGGCTTGTTCCAGTGGTGGTGTCAAAATAATAAAGATTTCCTCCCTGAGACATCCCATAACCTGCCCCAGGTTTTTCTGGATCTGGTTCTGTATCAAACCCATCACCCCCACCTACAGTTTTCCATAAATAATGGTATATGCCTCGTTCCTTAAGGACATATCCCTGGCCCATCCATGATCCATTATCCTGAAGACCCCCATAGAGATTATAAGGGATTTCCATGTCGAAACTGACATGGTAAAATTGACCAAAAGGAAGATTTTCAATAAAGCGCCAGGTTTTTCCTCGGTTCGTGCTGATGACGACTCCTCCATCATTTCCCACAATCATCCTCTCTCCATCAGGATGAATCCATAGGGCATGGAAATCTGAATGGGCCTGTGAAAAAGTAGGAAGGTTTATAAAATTTTTTCCTCCGTCCTCACTGACCATCATTCTGGAGTGAAGCATATAAACAATATTTTCATTGACTGGATTGGACCAGATCCTTTGATAATAAAAGGGACGATTTGATACTTCTTCCTTATTGTTGACCACGTTCCAGCTGTAACCTCCGTTTTCAGAACGAAGCAGGACATTCTTTTTGGCTTCAACCAGAGCATAGACTATGCGGGGTTTATTGGTTGAAAAAGCGAGTCCGATTCGACCCAGTTCTCCCTTAGGGAGTCCGTCTTTATCAGTTAGTTTTGTCCAGTCTTTTCCTCCATTAAAAGTCATATAGAGACCGCTTCCAGGCCCTCCTGACTTAAAAAACCAGGGCCACCGTCTGTGCTCCCACATAGCAGCTATAATTTTATTGGGATTATCAGGAGCCATAGCCAAATCACAAGCCCCTGTTTTTTCATTCACGAAAAGGATTTTTTCCCATGTTTTTCCCCTATCCGTACTCCTGAAAACACCCCGCTCAGGATTTTCTCCCCAAGTAGTGCCCATGGCTCCAACATAGACTGTGTCCGGGTTATTGGGATCTAAAAGTATTTTTGAAATTTTTTCTGTTTTCTCAAGCCCCATGAGATTCCAACTTTTACCCCCATCCAAACTGAGATAAACACCCCGCCCGACACCGCAGCTGTTTCGGGGAGCTGCTTCTCCTGTTCCTACCCAAACAATACTGGGATTGGATTGATTGACAGCAATGGCTCCAATGGAAGAGACCGGCTGATCATCGAATACCGGTTCCCATGTCAAACCTGCATCTGTAGATTTCCACACTCCCCCAGTGGCTGCTCCGACATAAATAATTTCTGGATTTGAGGCGACTGAAGCCACGGCTCCAATTCGTCCGCTCATGTTTGAAGGGCCAATGCTCCTGGCTTTTAATGCAGGCAAAAGTTCAGGATCGATTTGGGCTGAGATATTGAGATTGAAAATTAGAAAGGATCCTACCAATAAAACAAGTATTTTGACATATGAATTTTTCATGAATATCCTCCTTTTATATTTTTATTTTTATTTTACAATGTGCAGTCAATTGAAAATGATCAAGAATGCATTTTATAAAATTATTCATCTTAGCTATAAGAAATAACATAGAGGTTTGATGGGGTCAACATGATTTTGACATTAAAACAAGTTTAGTATTTTATTTTACTTGACAATACCCGCTTAAAAAATTAGTCTCGAAATGTAATAAACCTGAATTATTCACGAGTTGAGGTTGCTGGCTTAATGAAATTCAGGTGTGGCTGAAGCGACTTTGAAGATTCAGCCTTCTGATGAGTTTTTTGAGGGAATCCAGCGGAGCTGGACGGTGAGTATGTCT
>CAZRGM010000013.1:0-64006 GCA_964599635.1 uncultured Eubacteriales bacterium
GGCTTGCCTCAATGGTAAAAAAATGGCGATTAAAATTAAAGTACAAACAGAAAAAATGTTCAAGACATTGTTCTTGAAAAAGTCCTGCAGTTCGTTGAAAATAAGTTAATCATGAAAACATCGCCATTTTTTTATGAAGTGTCCAGGTTAAAACCCGATTTAGAGAAAAAACAAGTGAGAAAAGGATACCTCAACTTATTCCTATCTATAATTCTGACTGTCATTCTATTCTCTCATCTGACTTATCCTTTAGAGAGTGGAACCATTTGGGCTCAGGTCCTTGATTCAAGTCAAAATCCTCTAAAGGACGTGACCCTAGTGATTTCAACAGAACAAGGCACCCAAGAAAGCAAATTCATGACAAATAATAAGGGACTCATCAAAGCATCCGGTTTTTCACCTGGAAAATATACAGTAAAACTTGGAAATCCTGAGTATAAAAGTTTCAGGGAAGAGAAATTATTTTTAAATCCGGGAGAATACCTTTTATTGAAGATTACCTTAGTGAGAGAAGACAAGAAAGGAAATTCAGAATGCCGCGTGGTCCACATAAATTATTCCAGCGCATCACAAGACACCCTGATCAACAGCCAGCAGATCAAAGAGATGCCTTCAGGTCATAACACAGGGTCTTTGATTGAAAATCAGGACCTATCCGCCGTGACAGACCGGATTGATGTGGGTGGGTTATGGAGCGGGATTCCCGCCCTCTTCAGCGCCAGAGGAGCAAGCTCCTGGACACAAAATATATTTTTACTCAACGGGATGGATATTACAGATCCCTATCAAGGAGGAACGCCTCTCCTGTATGCGGATATCTTTTCCCTGGATCATACCCGTCTGACCAATGCAGGCCATCCCCCAGAGTATATTCATCCGGGAGGATATCTGAATCTCGTCACCAGGGGGGGAACCAATGACTATCACGGCTCCCTCTCAGGTTTTTATATCCATCACTCCTTACAAAATTCCAATATCACCAAATCGCTTCAAAATGAAGGAATCGATGAAAATCATACCTTCGATTTTTTTACAGAAGGAAATTTCAGCTTTTCAGGACCCCTGATTTCAGAAAAATTATCCTTTTTCACTTCAGTGACAGGATTTGACCTTTCCCGCGACCTGGCCGAGTTTGATGGCGAAAACAAAAGTTCTCTTCTCTCAGGCCTCTTAAGCCTCAGATATCAGCTGTCGCCAAAAAGCACATTCCGCTTGCTCTGGACAGGTCAATCTTTAAACCATTCCTCTCTCGGAGCAGGGAGAGAGATACCCTTCTCATCCACTCATATAACCTCACAACATTTCAATGTCATTCAGGCGTTATGGGACAGTCACATAAACCATCAACATCAATTCAGGGCTGCTATGGGATATGTCCAAGCAGAGAATGACTATGACTTTCAGGAAAAGACTACACTCCCCTACTCTCGGGAAATTTTATATAACACCTCCCTCGGGGGTGCGGCTCCGTTTGCGGAAGAAAATTTAAACAAAAAATTCATATTCCTGTTTAATGGGGAATCGATTTTTTCAAAATTCTTAGGATTCAACCATACCCTGCGCTACGGCTTGAATATACAAATATCCTCTTCTTCTCAGGATATTGACGTTATGGACAACATCCATCTTCTTTTCTTTGAAGGTCAACCCATCCAAACAGCCCGATACAACACCCCGGTATCCCATGAAGAAAAAGGATCCCATCTTAATCTCTATTTGCAGGACACTCTGACTTTCTCAAACTTATTTTCTTTTTATATCGGGGCTCATCTCTCTTCAGCAAGGGCATGGGTTCCAGACACACAGGAAGATCAAAATAAAATCAACTGGCTGAACATTTCACCGCGTTTGGGACTCATCATTCCTTTATCCAGGGCCAAAACCTCTGTCCTGAAGCTGTCTTATGCCCGATATTTCAACACTCTTCCATTAAAATACCTATCCTACGGAAACGCGGATGCTTTGGGTTCATTGATTTATGCCTGGGATGATAAAAATCATGATCTAATGTTTCAAGAAAACGAACAAGGAGAACTTCTAAGACGGGAAGGCCCTCTTTATTCCTCCATAGATCCTCATATCCAGAGACCTTATGCTGATGAGGCTATTATCTCTTATAAAATAAATTTTAAATCTACCTGGCGTTTAGCTCTCTCAGGATTTTACAGAAAATTCCAACTGGCTGTAAACACAAAAAATGGTGGAGTCCCCTTCTCTGAATATGATCCTCTCTATTATATTGACTCAGGAGATGATCAAATTCCAACCAATGACGATGACCTTATTTTTACCCTCTACAACCAAAAAAAAGAAAGCCTGGGAAAGGATTTTTATCTCCTCTCCAATATTGAGGCTGATACCAGGGCTGCCTTCTACTATGGATTAGATGTAAATCTTGTCAAAAATTTCAATGATGACTTTTCAATTTTCTTCTCTTTTACGGCTACAAATACCGTAGGCACCACAAATCCAGGAAACACTGCTCTTGAAAATGATATCGGAGTTATCGGCTCTTTATTTGACAACCCCAATGCCATGATCAATACAGAAGGAAGGCCCTGTTTTGATCGAGGTTATACCGCCAGATTGGGATTCAAATATTCAGCTCCCTTTGGTTTTCTTCTCTCCGGAATCGTCAAATACTACGATGGACAGCCGTTCTCGAGAAAAATCATCATCAAGGGACTCAACCAAGGGCCCTTTATCATCCAGGCTCATCCCAGTGGTGTTTCCAGATATGAATTCAACAGCACTGTAGATTTAAGACTGGAAAAAAGATTCCCTTTTGGAAACTCAAGATTAAGACTCATGCTGGATGGATTTAATGTGCTCAACATGGGACTGGCCACCCAAGAGAATGAATGGACAGGCCCTGAATTTCCTCTCCGGTATGCCACTGAAATTCAATCCCCTAGAGTTTTTCGATTGGGAATATCCTATGAATTTTAATCTGATTATTCATAAACGAATGTTGAAATTTGGGTATTGCTTTTGCTTACTAAAGATTTTTTACGCCATTCCTTGCACTGCGTTTTCGGCTGCTGCGCAACTCCCCCCGTCCGTGGGTCAAACATGCTCCCAGTTCAGCTTTGCTGAGTTCCCTCAAACACAGCCCTCAGAAGGCTAAATCTTTAATGCCGCTTTATCAACACCCAAATTTCCTGGAGTTTGCGTTATCAATATTATATAGAATATCTAGCCTTAATTATTCACGAGTCGAGATGGCTTAGAGGAGAAAGGCAAGGGATGAGGAATCCCCTGTAAGGGCTGAGCGGGCAGGGTTCCTCTTTAGAGGAGAGCGAAGACCGAGCGGGAGTGAGATTCCTCGCTGGGGAATCGAACGGGTGATGAATCCCTTGCCTTTTCCTCTCATAAAGTTTTTTGGAGCGCAAACCACACCCGAATTTCAGTTTGACTCGTGAAGTTTTAGGTTGATTTATAGGGAATCATGAAAAAATATTTTGACAATCGGCCGAAATACCATAAAATGAGCACAAACCATGAATAATGAAAGTCCCAGGCTAGGAAAGGAGGAATAATGCTTTCCACTGCAGGAAAAATCATTTTTAGCTTAATTATCGTGGCCACTTTTTTGGCATTTATGATTCCTGTTGTCTATCGAATCCGAATCATTCTTAAAGGAAAAAAAGATAAACGGTTTAATCACATACTTAAAAGAATTTGGGATGCCCTGACAAAGATATTTCTTCAGAGATGCACATTAAGAAATGAACGCATATGGACAGGACTCATCCATGTCTTCATCTTCTATGGAGCTTTGACTTTCGATACCATGTCTGTCAATCATATTCTAGAGGGGTATATTCCCCACTTTTATCTTTTTGGGAAGGGGAACTTCGGCCTTTTCTTCTCTTTCCTCGTTAATTTATTCGCTGTTTTGGTGATAGTAGCTGTCATTTATATGTCCATAAGAAGATTTATCATCAAACCCAAAGCTTATAACACCACTCCTCTGGATTCGGCTGTGATCTATATCCTTCTGACTATTGTTACCTTAAGTTATCTTTATTTTGAAACCTTTTCCATCGCCCATCTCCCTGGGACAGAAAGACTTTCATTTATAGGGACTCCTCTAGCCCAAATGGTGAGCCGTTCAGGGCTCACCGCTTCGTCTATTTCATTTCATTTTCATTTTTCATGGTGGCTTCATATTCTGATTGTATTTGGATTTATTGCCTATGTCCCTCATTCAAAATACTTTCACATGTTTGCCGGGTCGTTTAATGTTTTAGTCAGAAGAAGCGACCCAATGGGAGCTTTGGAAGCTATTGACATCGAACATTCAGAAGTGTTTGGTGTGGAAAAAGCTACCGATTATACATGGAAAGACCTGTTAGATACATTTGCCTGCACGGAATGCGGGAGATGTCAGGATGTTTGCCCTGCTTTTCTATCGGGAAAACCACTGTCTCCCAAAATGATCATTTTCAATCTGAAAAAACATTTATTGGAAAATGGGAAAAAATATATTGCCAATAAACAAGACCAAATAGACCCTTTAATGAAAGGAACTTTCACTGACGATGAAATCTGGACCTGCACCACATGCGGGGCCTGTATGCATGTGTGCCCTGTAGAGATCGAACACATCCCCAAAATAGTGGGTTTAAGGCAGGGTCAGGTGCTTATGGAGAGCAAATTCCCGCCAGAGCTCAATCAATTCTTCAAAAATATGGAAACAAACAGCAATCCCTGGGGTATTGGATTTTCAGAAAGAGCGGACTGGGCAGAGGGTATGAATGTGAAATTAATCCAGGACAACCCAGATGCAGAGTATCTTCTCTGGGCGGGATGTGCGGGTTCTTTTGATGAACGGGGTAAAAAAATTACTCATTCAATGGTCAAAATTTTAAATAAAGCAGGCATTGACTTTGGTATTTTAGGCACTGAAGAAAAATGCTGCGGGGACTCCTCAAAAAGGCTGGGAAATGAATATCTCTTTCAGATGCTGGCTGCAGAAGTCATCAATCTATTTCATAAATATGGAATCAAAAAAGTAATCACCATGTGTCCTCATGGTTTTAACACCTTTAAAAATGATTATCCCAAACTTCTGGATATAGTCCCGGAAATTAAGAAAGATTCAGCGGAGCATTTCAAAAAAATCGAATTCATCCATGATGTCCATCTGATCAACAAACTCATCAAAGAAAACCGTCTCCCTCTGAACCATAAAATAGAACAAAAATTAACCTATCATGATTCCTGTTATCTGGGCCGTCACAACAACATCATCAATGAACCAAGAGAAATACTAAATTCATTAGGTGCACAGAAGCTAACAGAACTTAAGAATAACAAAGAACACAGCTTCTGCTGCGGAGCCGGGGGAGGACTGATGTGGGCTGAAGAATCTATTGGAGAGAGGATTAACCATATGAGAGCTCAGGAAATCATAGACTCTCACGCAAAAATAGCGGCCACTTCCTGTCCCTTTTGTCTGACTATGCTCCAAGATGCCATGGGTGATAAAGAGATTGAAGATATCCAAATCAAAGACATCACTCAATTGGTGGCTGAATGTCTGGATTAGAGGCTAAAATTCAAGCCCTATTCGAATAGTCTATTTTATGAACGGCCAAGGATCTGATGAAAAGCGGCGACAGCCTGTTCTATGTCGCTGTCATCAATTCCTCTATTGGTGACGAAACGAATCCCCTGAGGGACAGGAAGAGCCAGGATCTTTTTCTGTTTCAATCTTTCCAAGAGATCGGGGACAGACAAATCCGGATGTTCAAAGCCAAAAATAATGATATCTGTTTCAACCTCTTCTGGATTTAGCTTTATTCCAGGGAGTTGATAGATGCCGAGAGCCAGTTTTTTAGCCCTTTCATGATCCTCTCTCAACCGGTCCACCATATTTTCCAATGCCAAAATACCCGGAGCTGCGATAACACCGGCCTGCCTCATTCCCCCTCCCAAAGCTTTTCTGATCCTTCGGCTGTAATCAATAAAATCTCTGGGCCCTGCCAGAATGGAACCAATAGGAGCAGATAACCCTTTTGAAAGACAGAACATAACGGAATCCGCAGTCTCAGCATAATCTTTAACCGAAATTCCAGAAGCCACACTGGCATTGAATATCCGGGCACCGTCCAGATGAACCTTAACCCCATGTTGTTCCGCTACTTTTCTTATGGTTTTCATATTCTCCAAAGGGACTACGGCTCCTCCCCAATTATTATGGGTATTTTCTATGCAGATTAAAGAAGTCCTTGGGATCTGGACTGATGGCTTTTTTATGTTTTTTTCGACCTCCTCTGGATCCAGAGCACCCCTTTGGGAATGCAGCACTCTGGGAGAAACTCGCGAAATAAAAGTCATGTGCGTGGATTCCATGTTATAAATGTGAGAGCGAGCCTCTATGATTACCTCATCCAATTCACTCGTCCAGGCCTTTATGGCAATCGAATTTCCCATGGTTCCTGAAGGGACAAACAGTGAAGCTTCTTTCCCTATGATCTCAGATGATAAAGATTCCAGTCTCTTTACGGTAGGATCATCTCCCAAAACATCATCCCCCACCACAGCCTCTGCCATAGCTTTTCGCATCTCTGGAGTGGGTTGGGTGACAGTATCTGAACGAAAATCCGAAAATTTTTTCATGAGCACTCCTCCTTGTTCATCTAAAAAAACGGCTCCTGGATAATCATAATTTTCTGGCTTATTTATACTTTAAACTTTCAAATTTAAACTTTCAATAAAAACATCTTTACTCTCATAAGAAAGTTTGTTTCTTTACCTGGATGATTGGCAGCAACTCTTTTCCTGTTTACTTGGTTATCAATCTATGGTATAGATAAATTTGACCCCTGGTTAGAAATAAAATGATAAATAAATACTACAAAATACTGGTGATAACCCTTATTTTTTTAGATCTATTTTTTCTCTCTGCGACATTAGCCTATAAAATGACTGTAGCTGGAGAAATGACCAATGTTCCTGACCTGAGCGGGATTTCACTTGAGGAAGCCAGGAAAATACTTCAGGAAAAAAAACTTTCCATTGTTAAAACCGGTGTGGAGTTAAGCAAACACTTTGAGAGAGGAAAAATAATTGCTCAGTATCCACCTCCTAAATCAAGAGTCAAACTCAATAAAATAGTTAAAGTCACTTTGAGTGCCGGGATAGAAAAAGTTAAAGTTCCGCCATTAACAGGCCAAAATCTTTTATCTGTAGATAAAACATTTCAGGAGACAGGCCTCATTAAGGGAAACATATCACACGTTCATACCTCCCGTTTTCCAGCCGGAAGAATCATCAGTCAATATCCTCCAGAGCAATCCGAAGTTCCGGTAAGCTCCCAGGTTAGTTTATTGGTAAGCCAGGGAAGCTCAGAAGAAAGATATTTAATGCCGGATCTATTAGGAAAAGAGGCATCCGTAATTATCCGGAAATTAAAAGATCTCGGGTTTCAGATAGGAGACATTAGGCGTTCCTATTATCCCGGGCTTAAAAGTGGAATCATCATCAATCAAAATCCGAGTCAAGGAACTCAGATAAGAAAAAGAAATATCATATCACTGGAGGTCAGTCTATAATGATACAAATCGCTCCATCCATTCTTTCCACGGATTACTCCAATCTAGGGAAAGCTGTAAAGATTGCAGATAGAGGAAAAGCTGACTTAATCCATATCGACATCATGGACGGCCATTTTGTTCCCAATCTGACATTCGGGCCAAAACTTATTTCAGACCTAAAAAAAATAACGGATCTTCCTCTCGATGTGCATCTTATGGTGGATCATCCCAGAGAATTCATACCAAAATTTAGTGAAGCTGGGGCTGATTGGATCTCTTTCCAAATTGAAGCCACCGTTCACGCCCATAAAGACATAACCATGATCAAAGAGCTCGGGAAAAAAGCAGGAGTGGTTTTAAACCCAGCCACCCCCCTATATATACTGACTGAGATTATAAGAGAAGCGGACTATGTCCTTATTATGTCAGTCAATCCAGGATGGGGCGGCCAAGATTTTATTGAGACAAGTCTTAACAAAATATCTCAACTTAAAAGTATGATTCAAGAACAAAACCTTGACACTCAAATCGAAGTCGATGGAGGAGTTAAACTTGAGAATATGGAAAAAATAGTAAAAAGTGGGGCAGATATCCTCGTCATAGGTTCAGCCATATATGATAGTCAAAATCCCCTGGAAACACTCAGCCAGATAAAAATAAATCTAAAAAAATATAACCAAAAATGAAATGTTTAGTCACGGGAGCGGCCGGTTTCATCGGATCACATCTCTGTGAAAGCCTTTTAAATTCCGGCTTTTCTGTCATAGGAATCGACTCGCTGACAGACTACTATTCTAAAGAGATTAAGAAAAATAATCTTGCCTTTCTATTAAAAAAACAGCAGTTCGAGTTTGTCAGGGGCGATATAAACCGCTTAGACCTGAAAAAATTTATAAAACAAAGTGATTATATATTCCACCTTGCTGCACAGGCTGGTGTCAGAACAAGCTGGGGAAATAATTTTTCGAGCTATACGCAAAACAATATTGACTCCACCCAAAAAATCCTTGAAACCTGCAAAAAATACAAACCAAAAAAGTTCATATACGCCTCTTCCTCGTCTGTATACGGAAACACACCAGACCTGCCCATGAAAGAGACAAGCCGGCTGGTTCCTTATTCCCCATATGGAGTCACCAAACTGGCTGCAGAAAATCTCTGCTCTCTTTATCATGAAAACTATGGACTCCCCGTTGTCTCTTTAAGATATTTTACTGTTTATGGGCCTAGACAGAGGCCTGACATGGCTTTTCATAAATTCTTAAAAGCCATTGGAGAGAACAAGCCCATAGAAATATACGGGACAGGAGATCAAACGAGGGACTTCACTTATGTCGATGACATCGTGAATGCCAATATTTCAGCAGCAGAGAAAGGAAAACCAGGAGAAATCTATAATCTTGGAGGAGGAGATCCACAAAAATTGTCTGATATATTCCCTCTCCTCAACAAAATCTGCCGGAGAAAAGTTAAAATAAAAAAAACAGAGATGCAGAAAGGAGATGTCAGACATACCTATGCAAGTATTTTTAAAGCTCAAAAAGACCTTAGTTACCATCCTCAGATGAAGCTTCAAGAAGGACTGGAGAGAGAATGGTCATGGATTAAAAATATATACTCTTTCAAATGATAGACACTATAAAGGAAAAAAATTATGAGAAGGAATAGCCTGATATTCATCATTATCATTTCGGTCATTATTGGATTCAACTGTAAAAGCAAGGAATTAGAGATCGATCCTGAAATTGCTTCAAACGAACAGGCTCTTTTTGAGATGGGGCAGAAATCCATCAAAAAAAATCCTGAAAAAGGACGTCTCTATCTCAGACAGGTCATTGATTCCTTCCCCAAAAGTTTTTATGCGCAGAGAGCTATGCTGGCTATTGCTGATTCTTATTATGACAAAGGCGATGAAAGCAATATGATCATAGCCGCGTCAGAATATCGAGAATTTATATCTCGATTTCCTTATAGCCCTTCTGTTCCCTACGCTCAATACCGTATTTCCATGACTTATTACACCAAATCACTTAAACCTGGGAGAGATCAAACAAAAACCAAAAATGCTCTGGCAGAATTCAAAAAATTAGTCACTAAATATCCGAATAGCGAAGAAGCTGAACAATCCTATGAGAAAATACGAAAATGCGAAGAAAAACTGGCAAAGCATTCTTTCATCATCGCAAAACATTACTATAAGGTCAAAGCATACAATGCCTCTATAGACCGTCTACAGGAAATTCTCACTCAATATCCTGATTTTTCAGAAATGGATAAACTCTATTTTTATTTAGCTGATTCCTTTTACCAAAGTAAACGAGAAGAAGAAGCCCTCCCCTACTTTAGAAAACTGATATCAGACTACCCGGACAGCAAATTCATAAAAAAAGCAATAAAAAGGATAGAGGAATATGAAGAAAAACAGGAAGCCATCAAAAAAAGCTAACATAAAATAAACACGAATGAAAAAATCAAAGAAACTTATTTTATTCTCAAGCATAAAACAAGGTATTTTAAGTTATTCATCGGCTTTGTTGAATGGGACATATCAGACTTTTTTCTTGAAGAGTCCAGGTTAATTTATTTGGAGGTACCAACATGGTAAAAAAAACTTTCCTGCCGGTTATAAGCATCATTTTAATGATCACACCCCTTTTTTCCGCACAGCCTTTTTACAAACAAGGGTTTTCAACTCAACAGATAAGGTTAGGATTCGATGTCGCTTTCTTCGAACGCACCATTACATGGGGTGAAGATCAAAACGAGACATCCTCCATGAAAAACTTAATGTTTCTATTAAAACCGGGTTACGAACTGATGGAGGGAACAAGGATAAGCGCCGTTTTAGGATATTCTCTCTCTAATTTTGATGAGATGATTTTTCGGAAGCTCCCTTTCTCCTTAGAGCTCAATACCGGAAATATAGACGGAGTCGTTTTAGGTGGAGAAGCTGAGGTCCGGATCGGAAATTTCTCTCGTTTCACCCTCAGTGCAACAGGACAGTTTATTTATTATTTAGGCTTTAAAGAAGATTGGGAAATACCCGGGCTCAATGTTGAGGGTACAGCAACTGGGAATCCTTCCTGGGCTCAATTAACAGCAGGACCGAATTTCTCATTTCATGTCAATGATTATCTCAGGCCTTATTTAGCTGTCTATTATGATATATTATGGGGAAAATTTAAAATGAATCAGAAAATTGAAGAACTTTCAGGAGAACAAGAGATGAAAATAGAGTCAAAAAGCAATCTCAATCTTTCAATCGGAACTTTGTATGAGATTATAGATCGAGTTGATCTAAAAGCTGAAGCCACACTCCTTCCCTTAGAAGAGCAAATTGGCTTAAAGTTACTCATAGGGGTTATGGTCTCATTCTAACCAATTGAGGAGGTCATTATGAAAAAAATAAAAATACTCAGTCACTGTTTTTTGGTATTATTTATATTCAGTACCGCGAATCTATCAGCCCTTCAAAATCATAAACAAAAATCAGTTTTAGATTTTCAGAAAAATCTAAGACTCTCTCAAACGATAAGACAAAAATCACCTCCTTCTCGATCCAAAATTTTCTATTCCAGGAACCACATTCTAGTTAAATTTAAATCTCTGATTCCAGATGAATACGTCAAGGCAACAATCCATTCCTTTCAGGTTAAAAAGTATGAAGTGATTCCAAGAATCAATGTGTTTAAGATACAAATCCCTGAATTTTCAAGTGCCCAGGAAATGCTGTATCTGATGAAACAGCATCAATATGTGGAATATGCCGAACCTGACTTCATCGCCTATAAAGCGGTCACTCCAAATGATAATTTCTTTAACTATCAATATGCGCTTTTTAACTCTGGACAGTACATCGGCCCTCCAGGAAGTCCCCAGGGTCAATCCAGTGCAGATATTAAAGCGACATCAGCTTGGGAAGAGACTAAAGGGACTGAAGAGACTGTGATCGCTATTGTTGATACTGGGATTGATCTCTATCATCCTGACCTTCAAAACAAAATCGAATCCAGTGGACGTGATTTTGTGAATAACGATTTCGAAGCAAACGATGACGAAGGACATGGAACTTTTGTAGCCGGAATTGCGGCTGCTGAAACAAATAACAGTGAAGGGATCGCCGGAGTGGCTTGGAACTGCAAACTGCTTCCCGTAAAAGTCCTGGATGATATTGGAGAGGGCTATTACAGCTGGATCATTGAAGGAATCATTTGGGCTGTAGATCAAGAAGCAGCGGTCATAAACCTGAGCCTTGGAGGAGACGCAGATTCTTCTTCTCTTGAAAATGCGGTTCAGTATGCTCATCAAAACGATGTAGTGGTCGCTGCTGCTGCTGGAAATGAAGAAAGTTCAGTGCTTTATCCCGCAGCTTATACAGACACCTGCTTAGCTGTTGCGGCCACGGACTACAATGATCAAAGGATGACCTGGTCTAACTATGGAGCTGAAATAGACATCGCTGCTCCCGGCAGACGGATCATAAGCACAGTCCCGACCTGGTACTTTCCCCCAGGTTCTTTCCCGTATGGATTTGCCGACGGAACTTCACTTTCTACTTCTTTTGTCTCTGGCCTGGCTGCCCTAATCATCAGTATAAAACCTTGGATGAGTGCCGATGAAGTCATGGGTGTGATCAAATACTCGGCTGATGATGTTAACGAAGAAAACAATCCAGGAAAAGATATTTATATTGGATACGGGCGTATCAACATGGAAAATGCCCTGGTCCCCTTAATCATAGAACAAAAACAAATGAATAAAAAGTCGGGAGTCGGAATTATAAAAATACGGCATTGAGTTATAATTATAATGCCTATGTTTTGAATATTTTAACAGCATAAATGATAAAATCTCTTCGAATTAAAAATTTAGCCACGATCGAAAACCTTGAAATTGAACTTAAAGACGGCTTTTCCATACTTACAGGAGAAACAGGAGCCGGGAAATCAATCATTATCGACAGCATCCGTCTGATACTAGGAGAAAAAGCATCTGTAGATATCATCCGAACAGGTAAAAACGAAACTTCTATTGAAACAATCTTTAAGGTTTCTCAAGGGTTCAGTAGTTTGAAAGATATTGAATGGGATAAAAGCAGAGAGATCTTCCTGCAGAGAAAAATTTTCAAGGAAGGAACAGGAAAAGGTTATATAAACGGCATCTTGGTCCCTATCAGAAAATTCAAACAGATCAAAGAGAACACGGTGGATATTCTTGGCCAGAATGACCATGTATTTCTTCGAAACAATGAATATCAATTGAACTATCTTGACTATTATTCTGAAACACTACCCTTGAGAAAAAAAGTGAATCAATTGGCTCGTCATATCAAAAAATCACAAATAGAAATCAATGAAATCGAAGAGAAAAAGAAGCAGAGAGAACAAAAAATGGACTACCTTGAATACCAGATCAATGAAATCGAAAAATCCCACTTACAGCTCGGTGAAGAAGAAGAGCTCCGAGGAGAAAGAGACCTTATCAAGAATGCTGAAAAAATAAGTTCCTGTATTGAAAATGCTCTCTATATTACCTATGAAAAAGAAGATTCTCTTTCTGGGTTACTTTCAAGTCTGGAAAAGGACGTAAAAATTCTCACAGATTTTCATCCGGACTTTCAACCCATAAGTGAAAATATAAACCAGTTTTCGATCTCCATGAAAGAATTTACTGATGATTTATTGAAATTTAAAGAGAATTATACAGGCGCTTCTGAAAAGCTTGAAAAAATTGAAGAGAGGCTCAGTCAGATTGAAAATCTCAAAAGGAAATACGGAAAAACAACAAAAGATATATTGGACACCCTTAAAAAAGCCAAAGAAGAACGGTCGGAACTCACTTCATCTCATGAAAAGATTTCTCAACTCAGTGAACAGCTTAAAACAGATTATGAAGATTTTCAAAAACTATCAAATCAACTCTCAGAATTGAGAAGAAAAGGAGCCAAAAAACTTGAAAAACAGATCGAAGAAGATATTAAATCTTTGGGAATGGAAAAAGCACAATTTAAAATAAAATTTATTTCCCATCCCCCGTCATTCGAAAACCTGGAAAATCGGAAAGACCTTGGTTCAGAAGAAATTGAATTCATGCTCAGTCCAAATCCTGGAGAAAAACCCAGACCCCTGAGAAAAATAGCATCAGGAGGAGAATTATCCCGCATTATGCTGGTTCTCAAGACTATAAGTAAAGATCCAGAACAATTCAAAACACTCATATTTGACGAAATTGACTCGGGAATTGGTGGAAAAACAGCAGAACTTGTCGGTCAAAAATTAAGCGGCTTAGCCTCACAGAATCAAGTGATCTGCATCACACACCTCCCCCAGATAGCTTCCTTTGCTGCTCACCACTACAAAATAGAAAAGGAAGTCACGAAAAATAGAACCTATACAAAAATAAAGAAACTTAATAAACAAGAGAGGGTCGAAGAAATCGCCCGCCTTTTAGCTGGCTCTCATATTACTGAAGCCTCTCTACAAAACGCTAGAGAAATGCTTGAAAAAAACCTTTCCCAATAAAGTCAACTCTTTTCAATCCCAAACAACAAAAGCTATAATAAAACGAACATGAGACACATTCAAAAACTCAAAAACAAAAAATTCACTATAAAAACTTTTGGCTGTCAAATGAATGAAAACGAGTCTGAGCAGATGGCTGGAATACTTGAATCTCATGGAGCCCAACCATGCGAAAAGCCAGAAAACAGTGATATCATCATCATCAATACCTGTGCCGTCCGGGAAAAACCTGTTGAAAAGCTTTTCTCCCTCTTGGGACGGATGAAAAATATTAAACAAAAAAATAATGCCCAAATAGGAGTTGCCGGATGTGTTGCCCAACTTTTCAAAAACGAATTTTTACAAAAAAATAGAGCTGTGGATTTTGTTATAGGCCCGGACAATTTATGGAAAATCCCTGAAGTCATAGACTCTTTATCAGATAGAGACAGCCCTATTATTCAGACTTCCAGAAATAGAAACTGGCGAGAAATCCAGTCTATATCCAGAAAAAACCATATAAGTGCTTATGTGCCTATCATGAAAGGATGTGACAATTTTTGCACTTTCTGCATTGTACCTTTTGCCAAAGGACGAGAAAAATACAGACCGCTTGAAAATATAAAAAAAGAAATAAGGGGCCTCGTTGAAAAAAGGTATAAAGAAATTCAGCTCCTTGGGCAAAACGTCAATTCCTATAAAGACCCAAATACAGGGAAAGATTTTGCTGACCTTCTCAAAGAAGTCAATCAAATCAACGGAACTGAATGGGTTCGTTTTATCACTTCAAATCCAAAAAATTTTACCCAAAAGATAATTCATACCATGGCAGAATTGGATAAAGTGTGTCATCAACTTCATCTTCCTGTTCAATCAGGTTCGGATTCCATTCTTAAAACCATGAGAAGAGGATACACCAGAGAGGAATATCTCGAAAAAATAAAACTCCTCAAAAAACTAATGCCGGACATCAGTTTAAGTACGGATATCATTGTAGGCTTCCCAGGAGAAACAGAAAAAGATTTCCAAAACACCATTGAACTCTTAAAAAGAGTACGCTTCACTAATATTTTTTCCTTTCATTATTCTAAAAGGCCTTATACAGCTGCCTCAAAATACGAAGACAGCGTCCCCATTGAAATTAAAAAGGAGAGATTGATAAAACTTCAAGAAACTCAAAAAAGCATTCAACTCAAATTTAATCAATCTCTGATAGGGAAAAAGATGAAAGTCTTATGTATGGGAAAAAGCAAAAAAGATCCTAACTCTTATAGCGGAAGAAATGAAGCTTATCAGGTCGTAAACTTTCAATCCGAGACCGATGTGATCGGAAACTATGTGACTGTTGAAATAACAGATTATGGGCCCTACAGTCTCAGAGGAAAAATCTGTCCGAATCCTTAATAAAAGTCATCCCCAGATTTTTATTTGAAAATAAGGATGAATTATGCTATATGCAATAGGTCATATAAAAAATCTATTGTTGAAAGAGGTCATTCTATGTTCCTAATACATCTTACTCCCTACGCCTTTACCTTAGGTCTTATTTCATTACTTTTTGCCTTGGGTTTATATTTTCTTCTCAAAAAACTCCCCCAGGGATCAGAACTCATGAAAGAAATCGCAGAATCCATCCATTCTGGGGCTATGACTTTTATTAAAAGAGAATATACCTACATTTCAATTTTTGTCTCAGCCGTATTCATCCTGCTCTGGCAGCTGTTCAATTTATATACAGGACTATCCTTTATAACTGGAGCTTTTTGTTCCATGCTGGCAGGATTTATTGGCATGAAAGCTTCGACCCGTTCCTCAGTCAGAGCCACCCAAGGAGCCATACAAGGAGGAATGTCAAAAGCCTTATCAGTTGCATTCCAGGGTGGATCAGTCATGGGAATCTCTGTCGCTGCATTGGGACTGACTGGTATTGGACTGATTTATTTTTTCACAAAAGATCCTCTGATTATCAATGGATTTGCTATGGGCGCCAGTTCTGTGGCTTTATTTGCCCGTGTCGGTGGAGGAATATTTACCAAAAGCGCTGACGTAGGAGCTGATCTGGTGGGAAAAGTTGAAGCACACATTCCAGAAGATGACCCCAGAAACCCGGGAGTCATTGCTGATAATGTGGGGGATAACGTAGGGGATACAGCCGGAATGGGAGCTGATCTCTTTGAATCCTACGCCGGTTCTGTCATTGCCTCCATTGCCATAGGCGCCACAATGACCCCGGTTATCAATTATATCTCTCTTCCCATAATACTCATTGCCATTGGTCTCATAAGCTCCTGGATTGGAGTTTTATCTATAAGTATCTTAAAAAATTTCAATCCTCAATCCGCCCTAAGAAATTCCACATATATCAGTGCTCTCATATTCCTCATGGGAGCCTTCCTATCCGTTAAATTAATCTTATCTGATTTAAATGTCTTCTGGGCTGTTCTATGCGGGATGGCCAGCGGCATCCTTATCGGCTTGGAGAGCGAATACTTTACAGCGGGTCCTCCTATCCGATCCATTGCTAAGGCCGCACAGACAGGAAGTGCAACCGTTGTGATTACGGGTCTGGCCATCGGTTTTCAAAGTGTTATCCTCCCTCTTCTGACCATTGCTCTCACTATTTTTATTTCATATAGCCTGGCCGGCCTTTATGGGATTGCCATATCCGCAGTCGGGATGCTGGCAACCATCGGAATCGTTATGTCTACTGACTCTTACGGTCCTATCGCAGATAACGCGGGGGGTATAAGTGAAATGTCAAATGCAGGGGAATCCATAAGAAAAATCACTGACAAACTGGACGCCTGTGGGAATACAACCGCCGCTATTGGAAAAGGTTTTGCTATCGGTTCAGCTGCGCTGACCGCTTTGGCCTTATTTTCTGCTTACCAAAAAACAATTGGTCTTGATGTTATCAGTTTAACAAACGTCAAAACAGTCATTGGTCTGCTGCTGGGAGCTTTGATGCCGTTTATCATAGCTTCCTTAACACTCAAAGCTGTGGGACGAGCCGCAAATAAAATGGTTTTGGAAATAAGAGATCAGTTTCAGCGAATTAAAGGACTCCTGGAAGGAAAAGCAAAGCCAGACTCAGACCGATGTGTGGATATCGTCACAAAAAGTGCTCTTATAGAAATGATTTTCCCAGGAATCTTGGCCATTATTTCTCCCCTGGCTGTTGGTTTTTTTATTGGGGCCGAATCTTTAGGCGGGTTTCTTGCAGGGGCCACAGCAACCGGTGTTCTTCTAGGTATTTTTATGGCAAACTCAGGAGCCTCCTGGGATAACGCAAAAAAATGGATCGAGGATGGCCATTTAGGAGGCAAAGGAACTGAAGTTCATGCCGCATCCATTATAGGCGATACAATTGGAGATCCCCTCAAAGACACATCGGGTCCCTCTATGAACATTCTTATTAAGCTTATGGCCGTTGTCAGTTTGGTCTTTGCTCCGCTCATCATGTAATTTCTGGTTAATTCATGTCCTCAGAAGGCACAACCTTCAATATCGCTTCAGCCAACCATGAGTTTTGTAAGGCTTTGCGTTGTCAATTTATAGAATATCTAATCACGATTCAAGATTGCTTCAGAGAGAAAGGGCAAGGGATGAGGAATCCCCTGTGAGGGCTGAGCGGGCAGGGTTTCTCTTTAGAGGAGAGCGAAGCCCGAGCGGGAGTGAGATTCCTCGCGGGGGAATCGAACGGGTTACAAATCCCTTGCCTTTCCCTTACAAAAGGTTTTAACGAGCACAAGCCAACCATGAATTTTGTAAGGCTTTGTTTAACCCCAGCCTGTAAACTTGACTTTGATATTTGATAATTCAAAAAATTTCAGTTATAATTTCCCAATCCAAAGATTTCTGTTCTTTTTATCTACAGAAGGCTTAAATGATGAAAGTCAACGTATGGAATACAATACTACAGCTCAGTAAAGAAAGAGATGTAGACAAACAAGTGATCATTAATGCCATTAAGGAATCCTTAAAAGTGGCTGCATCAAACTACTTTAATCAAAACGAGACAGCGCATATCAAGTTTATACCTGAAAAAGGAGAACTGAGAGTCTATTCTATAAAAAAGATCACTAAAAGAGTGACGGACCCGGCCTCTCAAATTTCACTGGAAGAGGCAAAAAAAATGGACGTAACAGCCAATGAGGGAAATTATATTGAAATAGATCTCCCTTCTGATACTTTAGGTCGAATCGCTGCCCAGGCGGCCAAACAGGTCATCTTTCAAAAAGTCAGAGATGCCGAGCAAGAAAAGGTTTATAACACCTTTGCTCCCCTAATAGGAAATATCATCACAGGTGTCTTAAGACGCTTTGATTCCAAAAGAAATATGATTCTTGAAGTTAAAAAAGCGGAAGCAATTCTTCCGGAAAGAGAAAAAATCCCTAATGAAAAATTCAGGAGAGGTGACCGGATAAAGGGAGTTATCACTCATGTCCTTAAAGAAACCAAAGGACCGCAAGTCATCTTATCAAGAACTGACAATCAGTTTTTAAAAAAGCTACTGGAAATAGAAGTCCCTGAGATTTCTAATGAAAATATCAAAATTGAGAAAATTGTACGCATACCTGGAGAACGATCTAAAGTCTCTGTAAGCACTACAGAAAAAGACATTGATCCCATCGGAGCCTGCATAGGAGTCAAAGGAAACAGGATTCTGTCTATCAGTAAGGAGCTCAATGGAGAAAAAATCGATGTGATTCGATGGTCTGAAAACCCGGAAGAATACGCGATATCCGCCCTGAGTCCCGCAAAGGCGGAGACTATAAAAATTGTTGATAAAAAAAACAAAATATTGAATGCTGTTGTTCCTGAAGACCAACTGTCCCTTGCTATCGGCAAAAAAGGCTTGAATGTCAGATTGGCTTCAAAACTTGTCGGATGGAAAATAGACATTAAAAATAATTTAATAAACACATAAATCAGGAATTTAAGGTAAATTATGACAAAAAAAGAAAGAACTGAAGAGAAGCAAAATAAAAAAAATCAACCCACAAAAATCGTTCAAGAAGGGACTAGTTTAAAAGAAATCGCTGATCTTTTACAGATTAAAGCTAAAGAACTTATTGAAAAATTAAACAAGAAAGGCTTGACTATCGGAGTCAGTGACGAAATCACAGAATCCCTTGCCAAAGAAATATCAAACATGACCGATATAAATCTTGAAATCGTTTCTATTGAAAAAATGATGCAAATGAAAGCGGAAAGTCAAGCAGAATATCTGGAACCTAAACCCCCTGTTGTCTCTATCATGGGCCATGTTGATCACGGGAAAACAACCCTTTTAGATGCGATACGGAAATCAAATTTGATCAATAAAGAATCAGGCGGAATCACCCAACACATAGGGGCCTACAGAATATCACATAAAAATAAGGCTATTACCTTTGTGGATACACCTGGCCACGAAGCATTCACTCAGCTCAGATCTAGAGGAGCCAAAGTAACAAATATTGTGGTGTTGGTCGTTGCTGCTGACGATGGAGTGATGCCTCAAACGAAGGAAGCTATCAGCCATGCCAGAGCCGCAAATGTCCCCATCATTGTAGCTATTAATAAAATAGATAGACCCCAGGCAGATATAGACCGCACCAAGCAGCAACTTTCAAAACAAAGCCTGTTAGTGGAAGACTGGGGAGGAGATACCATCTGTGTTGAAATTTCTGCTAAAGAAAAGACAAATCTTGATGAACTGCTGGAGATGATCCTTCTGCTCAGCGAAATGATGGAACTCAAAGCAAACCCCAAAGTACCTGCTCAAGGCATTGTGCTCGAAGCCAGGTTAGACCCATCTAAAGGTCCGATTGCAACAATCATCATTAAACAAGGAAAATTGACCCGAGGAGATGCATTTATTTGCGGCACTACCTTTGGCAAAGCTCGAGCTATGTTTAATGAGAATGGCCAAACCATCAAAGAAGCCGGAGTATCAATGCCCGTAGAAATACTGGGTTTTTCTGATGTTCCTCTTGCAGGAGACTTCTTTCAAGTCATGCCCAACATAGATATGGCTAAAAGAATTTCAAATTTTAGAGCCTCTCAAATTAAAGAAAGAAAAGAGACAAAAGAAGAGAGACCGACTCTTGACCAGCTTTTTAAAGATATGGAAGAAGAAGAAACCAAGACCCTTCCCTTAATTATCAAAACAGATGTTCAAGGCTCTGCGGAAGTCCTTAACCACATACTCCCTAGCCTCAGTACAGATAAAGTTAAAATAAACATTATTCATTCCTCAACTGGGAAAATAAGCGAGTCTGATGTGAATCTGGCTTTAACATCAAACGCTGTCATTCTAGGTTACAACACAAAACCAGATAAAAAGACTCAGGAACTCGCTTCTGCGGAAAATGTAGAAATTAGAAACTATAAGGTTATCTATGAGCTCACAGATGATATTAAAAAAGCTTTAGAAGGAATGCTTGAACCCGTCAAAAAAGAAATCTATCAGGGAAAAGCAGAAGTCAAACGGATATTTAAGATCCGAGGAGCCGGAATCATTGCAGGTTGTCTTGTCCAGGATGGAATCATCAATCGAAATTCAAACATCAAATTAATCAGGAACGGTGAGATCATTCATGAGGGAAAGATAGCTTCTTTTAAACACTCAAAAAAAGATGTAACTGAAATGAAAAAGGGATATGAATGTGGAATTAACATACAAGATTTTAAAGAAATCCGGGAAGGAGACATTATCGAAGCTTACACGATTGAGAAAATTCCTTCCAAATAAATTGATGAAGTTTTAAATGATTATAGGTTACCTAGGGATAGAAATCTACCTACCTTATTCGCACTCCCTTAAAGAGAAAAGGAAAATGCTGAAAAGCTATCAGGATCGATTAAAAAAATATTTCAATGTTTCATTTGCAGAACTTGATTATCAAACTAAATGGCAGAGAACCAAAATCGGGATTGTTGTTATCAATAATAAGCAGTCCTTAATAGAAAAAACATTTAACCAAATTATCAAAGAAGCTGAGGAAAACATTGAAGGAGAAATCATCTGTAAAGAAACTGATTATTTCAGATAATATCCAAAATTTTCCAAATTTGACCTATTCATAAAAAAAAATGAAAGACAAAAAATCAAGAAGACAAAAAAAAGTTGAAAGTCTTTTAAAAAATACATTAAGCCGTTTAATCCCTGAAGCTGTCCAGAGCGATCATTCCACTTTAATAAGCATAACTAGAATAGAGATAGGAAGAGACCTCCTGACCGCACATGTCTATATAAGTGTACTCGACAAGACAAAACAAAAAGAAATGATAGACTTCTTAAATTCTAAACACAATTTTTTTAGAAAAGCAGTTGCTTCAAGAACAAAATTAAAGTATAATCCCATGCTTATTTTTAAGGTGGAACCCTTACTGGAATATAATGAAAGAGTGGAAGAACTGTTCAATAAACTAGATGAAAATGAATGAGGATCCTATACTTCGGATTAGTGAAAAAATAAAAAAAAGCCAAAATATCGCTGTCACATCCCATTTAAGACCTGATGGAGATTCAGTATGTACCAGTATTGCCCTTTATTTGATGGGAAAACAGATGGGGAAAAATGTTTCTATTTTTATAAAGGATGAAATTCCCTTCCCTTTCAACAATTTTCCAGAGGTTGAAAAGGTCAATAAAGGCCAGATAAACGCGGATGACTTTGACGTTGTGCTTCTTTTGGAATGTGCTAATGTGAGACGATCGGGTCAGAAGTCTATTGATGACTGTTATAAAATAAACATTGACCATCACCACACGAATGACTTCTATGCAGACATCAACTGGGTTGATCCAGAAGCAGCTGCGGTTGCCTGTATGGTTTATGAATTAGGGAAAAGGATGAATATACAGTTTGATTCTCAAATAGCGACCATGCTTTACAGCGCCATTGTCTCTGATACAGGATCCTTTCAATTCTCCAATACAAGAGCTCATGCCTTTAAGACCTGCTATGATCTCGTCAACCATGGAGTCGTTCCTCATAAAGTCACGGATATGTTATTCAACAACAACCCCCCTGAAAAAGTAAAACTTTTAGGCAAAGTGCTGGCCACTCTTCAAATGACCCACCATGACAACATCGCAACAATCACAATGTTCTCGAGATTTCTCAACAATCTCAAAATCAAACAAATCGAAACAGAAGATATCATGACCTGTGCCCGCTCGATTAAGGATGTAAAAGTCGTGCTTTTTCTTAAAGAAATAAAAAAAGATACCTTCAGAGTCAGTATCAGAACAAAAGGGAATGCCAATGCCATGAAAATTGCTGAAAGATTTTCAGGTGGAGGTCATATGCATGCGGCTGGATTCACAGTAAAGGGAAATTATAAAAAATTAATAAAAGAAATCCCCTCTACGGTAAACAACATTCTTAATGAAGAGGACCCAAAAAACAAAGCACACAACAGATAATATAAAACGTTAATGGAAAAAATTTCCATTTTAAATGATGTTATTGGACCCATCATGCGCGGTCCTTCTTCTTCGCACACCGCAGCATCTTACCGCATAGGACGCATAGCAAGATCATTATTCAATGAAGAACTTATCTCTGCCAATATAATATTTGATCCTAATGGATCCTATGGCCGAGTATACCATGGGCAGAGCTCCGACCGTGCTTTTGTTACAGGTCTCATGGGTTGGGATATAACTGACAGCCGTTTTATCAGCTCTCTTGAAATAGCCGCTCGCAAGGGCTTCCATTTCCTCTTTGCAGTTGAGTCTATTCCGAAGGCCGATCACCCGAACACGGTCAGCCTTCATTTGAAATCAAAGTCTGGAAAAGTTATGAGAATACTTGCCAAATCAGTGGGGGGAGGGGCTATTGAAGTCACTCAACTCAACGACTGGCCCATTCTTTTAAATGGACATTATCATGAGATTCTGGCTGAAGCATCCAAAGACCAAAAAAATCTTATAAAAAATATTCTGGGAAAGGGATCTGATTCCGTTGCAAAAATGAAGGTGCGTTCAATCGGAGATCGGATCCTCGTTCACATCAGCCGCAGCAAACCTCTTTCAAATGAGCAACAGAAAAAACTGAAAGAGCTCTCTGGAATTGAGATATGGAAGGCTGATCCTTTGATGCATGTTGTTTCGGGAGAAACCATCTTCAATTCAGCAGAAGAAATGATCTCACTGGCCGCAGACAAAAAGTATTCACTTGGTCAGATGGGCCTTGAATATGAATCACGGATTCTTTGTCTCAAAAAAGCCGATGTTCTTAATGAAATAGAAAAACGTCTTAATATAATGATCAATGCCGTCAAACAGGGATTTGATTCATCGGCTCTGCATATGCAACTGCTCGAGCCGACAGCCAGCAAGATTATGCAGGCCGAAGCTGACGGACGGTTGACCGGAGGACTTCACACTCGAGCGGCAGCGCGGGCCCTAGCCGCCCAGCATACCACCGCATCAACCGGAGTGACCTGTGCAGCTCCTACAGGAGGCTCAGCAGGAACTATTCCCGGTGTCCTACTGACCCTCTTAGAAGATCTAAAAATAACCAAGGAAAAGGTCCTCTTCGGACTTATGGCAGCTGGAGCGATTGGGGTCATTGTGGCCAGACGAGCCACATTTGCAGCTGAGGTTGCTGGCTGCCAGGTTGAAATAGGAGCCGCAGAGGCAATGGCCTCAGCAGCCATAATCGAAGTGCACGGAGGTAATGTTCAGCAGGCCTGTGACGCAGCGGCTATTTCTTTTCAGAACAACATGGGTTTAGTCTGCGATCTGGTTCAAGGTATCTGCGAAATACCCTGCCATACACGCAACGCCGCAGCAGCCGCGAGTGCTTTCGTCAATGCTGATCTCATCCTCGGCAGCTATAAAAATACTATTCCCCTTGATGAGACCCTCGATGCTGTCATGGAAGTGGGGAAAACAATGCCCATGGAATTAAGGGTTACCTCTCTCGGCGGCTTGGCAGTCTGTCCTTCCGCATTAAGGCTGAAGAAAAAAAATGAAAGATAAAAAAGGGGTTCCTCTATTCTCTTCTTCGGACATCACTCGTGTCATTTCGATGAAAGAAGCTATTGAAGCTGTCAAAGAAGCATTTGTCCTGGCCTCGGAAGGAGAGATCCAAGCCCCGCCGCGGATTCATATGGATATTGCGGCTCACCAGGGGACATCTCTGATTATGCCTTCTTATATTCCTAAAATCCAACGGTTCGGGGTGAAGATAATAAACTTATTTGAGGAAAATCGCAGCCTCAATCTTCCCATCAGTCAAGCCCTGATGATTGTCTTTGATTCTGCCACCGGCTCCCCTTTGGGTCTCCTTGAAGCCGGGACGCTAACGGGCCTTCGGACCGGAGCCGCATCCGGAATAGCCACTGATCTTTTAAGCCGCGCGGATGCTCACAATCTTGCTGTTTTCGGGGCAGGTTTCCAAGCAAAGTACCAGCTCAAAGCCATCTTAGCTGTCCGCCAGATCAAAAAAGTCCAGATTTATGACCCGGACACAATCCGATTGGCTTCTTTTGTTGAAGAAACAGCAGCTTCTTTCTCTCTTTCTGCCCAAGCAGCCAGCTCCCCCCGAGAAGCTGTGGCTGATGCTGACATTATCTGCACAGTGACCACATCCAAAACTCCTGTCTTCGACAACAGCGACCTAAAATCGGGCGTTCACATAAACGCCGTTGGCTCTTATAAACCTCAGGAACGGGAAATTCCTTCGGCTACCATGACCCGGGCCAGAGTGTTTGTAGACCAGAAAAATATGGCCTTAGAGGAAGCTGGGGATCTTCTTATCCCTCTACATGAGGGACACTTTGGGGATGATCACATCTTAGCCGAAATCGGGGAAGTAGCCTCCGGCAAAAAACCCGGCAGGAGGAGTGAGAATGAGATCACTCTCTTCAAATCAGTGGGAATAGCAGCCCAGGACATCATCCTGGCTTCTAGGATTCTGGAGGCAGATACTGAAACCTTAACTTTCCCATTTTTTAGATAAAATTTAACAATCAAGACCTGACTCCAGAATAAGGATTAAAAAAATCATTGACGCGGGTCAATCCTCAACATAAAATGACCCTTTAGATCTTATGGACGGACTCATTCTCATCAATAAACCCAAAGATTTTACCTCCCACGATATTGTAAAAAAAATGAGAATCCTATTAAATGAAAGTAAAGTAGGTCACTTTGGTACTCTAGACCCTATGGCAACAGGCTTGATTCTTATAGGAATAGGAAAAGCTACCAGGCTTTTTCCTTTTTACTCAAAATTGACAAAAATCTATAAAGGTCAGATAAAACTGGGATATTCAACAGATACATACGACTCTTATGGGAAACCGACTACTGAAAATAAAAACGTATTTCCTTCTGAAAAAAAAATACATGAAATAATAAAAATGTTTGAGGGCCATATCTCTCAAATCCCTCCTCCTTACTCCGCAAAAAAATATAAAGGGAAACCTTTATATAAGCTGGCAAGAAAAAACAAAAAGATAAAACTGCCGTCAACACAAATCAGAATATACAACTTCACTGTCTTGAAATATCACCCTCCTTATATTGACTTTGTAACAAAATGCTCCTCTGGGACTTATATCAGAAGTCTGGCTCATGAGATCGGGAAAAAAGCAGAATGTGGAGGGCATTTATCCGCTTTAGAAAGAACAGATATTGATGACTTCCATATAAATGAAAGCTTTACTGTTGAACAAATTTCCTCAATGGTTCGTAAAAATAAGGTCAATGAATTCTTATCCCCTCTTGAAAAATTACTTCCTCAATTTCCTAAAATCACTCTCTCAGAAACAGGAGCTTCTAAAGCCAGAAATGGAACCGCCTTAAAAACCGATGACATACTAAATATTAAATCAGAAATTAGTGCAGAGAAAAAAAATGATTCTCTTGAAAACAAACAAATTTTTCGTCTTTTTTCTCCAGAAGGAAAACTTATCGCTTTAGCTCGGAAGAAACAGGGAAAAGAAAATATCTATCCGTTTACTGTTCTGGAAACTGAGCCCAAAATTTCAACAAGCAAAGGAGAATATCATGCAAAATAGAGAGTCATTTTCTCGCTGGGGAATCATATTTGCAGGCTTAGGAATGGCTGTAGGAACAGGAAATTTATGGCGTTTTCCCAGAATCGTCGCTCAATACGGAAGCGGCGCCTTTATGATAGCTTGGATTTTATTTCTTTTTATTTGGGCCATGCCCTTGCTCATTATAGAACTCTCGATTGGGAAAAAAACAAGAAGAGGTGTTGTCGGCTCTTTTATGGATATGATAGGTAAAAATTTTGCATGGATGGGAACTTTTGTTGCCTTTGTCACAGCCGCGATTACTTTTTATTACACGGTTGTGACTGGATGGTGCATCAAGTATTTTTTTGCCACCTGCTTTCAGGGGCTTATCCATAAAAAGCCACTAAATTTCTGGCATAATTTTTCTTCTTCATGGGAGCCCGTAGGTTTCCATTTTCTGGCTATTCTCATCGGAGCTTTAATCATTTTTTTTGGAGTGACAAAAGGGATAGAAAGAGCCAATAAGATTATGATCCCTTCCTTATTCGTTCTTTTGATCGTCGCTTGCGTCAGGGCTTTAACATTACCTGGAGCCTTTAAAGGACTCAATTTCCTTTTCACGCCAAACCTATCTAAACTCGGAGACCTTAAAATATGGATCAATGCTTTAAGTCAAGCTGCCTGGTCCACTGGAGCAGGATGGGGACTCCTGCTGACCTATGGTGTCTACAGCCGGAAAAAAGAAAATCCAATTCTGACATCAGCCACTTTAGGTTTCGGAGACTATTTTGCTTCTCTCTTGGCTGCCGTGACGATCATACCTACTGTGTTTTCATTTTTCTCAGGGCAAAATCTGGCCCAGGAAAAGGTTCTAGATGTCATGAAAACAGACAATGTAGGCCTCACCTTTATTTGGATCCCTAACCTTTTCTCCAAAATACCATCTGGCTCTTTTTTCCTGGCTCTTTTCTTTCTGGCTCTTTGCTTTGCTGCTTTTTCTTCTCTCATATCCCAACTCGAACTCATAACCCGTATCTTTATAGATTCTGGGATGACCAGAAAAAAAGCGGTCTTTATAGTCGGGATCAGCTGCTTTATTCTCGGATTACCTTCAGCCATTAGCATTGGCTTTTTTAACAATCAAGACTGGGTGTGGGGAATGGGCCTCATTATCAGCGGAGCTTTCTTTATCTTTCTTGTTCTCAAAACCGGACCTCAAAAATTTCGGGAAAAAATCATTCCCTCAACAGAAAGCCGTTTTAAGCTTGGAAAAGGATTTGATTTCTTGGTTAAATTCATCCTCCCCATTCAGCTCATCGCTATGCTCGGATGGTGGTTCTGGGACAGCTACTCAAAGGACCCTGGAAATTGGACTAAAGTGTTTTCTCAAACCACACTAGGAACAGTCCTTTTTCAATGGGCCGTTGCGATCATTGTCTTTCTTAGTTTTAATAAAATCATTGCAAAAAAACTTTCACAAAAAAATGAAAATTGAAGCTTTTATTTTTATGATCATTATTTTTGGAGTTTGTTTAGGCGGATTTATTTTTTCCCTTTTTTTCTCCTCCAAAGAGAACAAACCTTCCAAAAAACGCTGAAAATAAAAATGCCTTTAACTAACCTGGATTATTCACGAGCCGAGGTTTCTACAGATGCGAGGCGCACGTGGTCTTTCACTGGGAATGCCCTGGTACGAAGCAGATGTAGCAAGATTTGGCTCGCCTGGAAGGTGAAAAAATGGCGATTAAAATTGAAAACAAGAATATGAAAATTGTTCAGATAATAATTCTTGGAAAAAATCTTGTAGTTCGCTGAAACAAAATTAATAATGAAAACATCTCCATTTTTTTATGAATAGTTCAGGCTAAAATATATTTATCCCCATAAATCCAACTTTTTGAATTTTATCATCAAATGCCTTGAATTTTAACCTGATATATTGTATCTTTGTTAAGTTATGAGATTGAGTAAAAATGAAATAGATCATATGGGATTTTCCATTGTAAAAAATCTGATTAAAGAAAATAAAATTAAAATAAAGGATAAAAATTCACTTGTTGAATATGTGCAGCAGCTCATATTCGATGAATTCCAAATTGAAGAGAAACTTGACCAGGAAGTAAGGCAGATACTTAATCAACATAGAGAAAAAATACGAAGCGAAAACATTGAATATCAAACCATGTTCCGCATGATTAAAAGCAAATTAGCTAAGGAAAAGAATATAGTCTTATGAGTGTAAGATTATCTAGAGAAAAAATAAATTATCTATCCCGTGTCATTATGGAATCTATTTTCGAAGACGACCATGTGGATTTTTTAGAGGAGCCTAATGAAATTCGGCTCTCCATTGTCAAAAGCATTGAAAACGAACTCAAACTCTACGGATTATTAGAAAAAAAAGCGATAAAAAAAATAGAATCCCAAAAAAAGACTATCAAGGAAGATAGCCGAGAATGGGAAATACTGTTCCGTAAATATTACAAAGATGAAATCACTAAGCTCGGGACAAGCTTCTAGCGGAAACCCGATTTTCTCAAAAAATACTCCTTATGTGGAAATCCAGGAGAGAGTTCGCTATTCTGAGACAGATCAGATGGGAGTGGCGCATAATAAACAATACTTTGAATGGTTTGAAATCGGGAGAACTGAATTCTGCAGAAAAAATGGGATTTCTTACCAAGATATCGAAAAAAAAGGTTATTTTCTGGTGGTCGCTGAATCTTTTTGTAAATACAAAAAACCTCTTAGATATGATGAAGAAATCGCGATACGGATTTATCTGAGAGAGTCCTCTCCTAAAAAATTTATCTTTGATTATCAAATCTTTTCAATTCCTAAAAAACAACTAGCCGCCGAAGGATATACGGTTCATGTAACCACCAATAAGTCCGCTAAAGTCACTCCACTCCCTGATGATATATACAACAAAATCAACCCCGTAAAATATTAAATACAAAGAAAACAATTAATAAAAAAGGCCGAGGGGGATTGACCTCGGCCTTTTTTAATGTCTTACTATCTTTTTTTTCTAGTTAGAATAATAATCTAAATCCAAGCAGAAATTTATGGGTTTCAGATATTTCTCTGTTTTCACCGCCTACAGGAATTCTGCCCTCGAAAAAGATCGAACCGCTGGGAAACACATCCACTCCAATATTCCCCACTAAATCAAGCCCAGATCCTCTGGAATCTTGTTCTTTTGAACTGTAGCCCAATCCGGCTCCAATAAACGCAGGGGACATATGAGCATTCACTAGTGCATTAGCCGTAAAGAATGTTTTGAATACATGTGTATTGGCAAGAGGAATAGCAGGTCCTGCAGATAAAATAAAACTAAACTTATCAGGAACAAATTTGTACATAAGTCCAAGCCTTCCAAAGGCATATCCAGTATAGGTCCCATGGGCAAGCAAACCTCCAGCCTCAGCTAAAAAGAATAACTTTTGCTTTTTGACCTCAAAGCTGGCATCGCAGGGGCCGGAAACAGCACCAAAATCATCATAAACAGCTACTGTCGCCGAATAGATCCCAGCTTCTTCCATTGTGTATTCCCAAATGTAAGGTTCTTCTGTTAATGTAGTTTCTGCTATCACATTGCTGACTTCATCGGATATCTCAAGGACTGCTTTTTCCAAGGCACCATCAGGATCTTTGGAACCAGAAGCATCGAAGGTCATCATTTCTCCTTCTTTGATAACTTCCGGACTAACCTCCAGCATACAGGTGGGAGGAAAGTTTATGTAAACAGTTGCTTCACAGGGGTTAGATGACGCTTCATCATAATAATTATAAACCACAGGTTTAAAATCATATTTTCCGGGTTCACTGAATTTCGTCTGCCACTTTGGATTATCCTTGGTAAGTGTCTGTGTACTTAACTTACTTCCCTCGGAACTATAAATATCAATAACCATCTTTTCAGCATTTTTAGATCCACTCATATCTACAGTGATGGGATCATTGATATTAGCCTTTTCTGGGTCAACCACGATATCACAAATAGGAACTTCCTTGGCTCTCTCAACCTTGACCAAAGAAATATTTCCACAAGGCCTGGGCATAATAAACATATACTGTTTATGGTCTCTGACGACATTAAACACAAAAACGGGAAGCGGCTCTTCTCCTGCCCACTCAAGATCTTCCACAACTTTTACTTTTCCATGAGACCGGAATAACATCCACATAAATTTTTGACCCACAGGAAGGTCGGCCTCTTCAAAAGATTGAGTTTCCAGCTGCTCTAAAAATGGAAAATAGAGATCGCCATAGCCAGCGGAGTCAAATCCGTATTTGATATCACCCTTATACTCTTCCAGTAATATCTTCATAACTTCTTGGGTAGGAACATCTCCTTTTATCCGAACAAAAGTATAGCGCCCTATTTGATCTAACTTTTTTGTCTCTGCAAAAAATAAAGATGTTATAAGAAAAAGCATCAGGGTGGTTACAACGAATACTCTTTTTACTTTCATTTTGTCCTCCTTAAATCAATAAATATTATTTTTACGTCCCTTTAATATCATTTTTAATGATTTACATCCTCTTTGTCAAGGAAAAACGATAATCGTTTTTTTTAATTATATGGATAACCAATAGTTATATCAATGATATCTTTTATATTTTATGAATGCCCAGAATCTGGTTGTGTTTAACCATATTATTCTGGTATAATCAATTTTTATAAAAAGGAGACAGAAAAGTGCATAACGTGAGACTAGAAAAAGAGTTGACTGTGACCACTCCAAACGATCCAGGAATTCTGGGGCGTGTTCTTGGGACCCTTGCTAACGCAGGGATTAATCTAAAGGCTCTCTGCGCTTACGCTGAAAACAATAAGGGAACATTCCTCCTCGTCACCTCTGATCATGAAAAGGCAAAAAAGTGTTTGGAAGTCATCGGATATGAAGTGATCCTTAACGACGTAGTGACTGTTTTTATAGACGACCGGATTGGGGCTGGGGCTGAAATAGGAGCTCTCTTAGGTAACGCTGTCATTGATATCGACTACTGCTATGGCACATCGGCTGGATTGGGAAAAGCAGTGCTTGTTTTTAAAACCACTAATAACAAAAAAGCTCTGGAAACATTAGAATAAATCCATCTAAACGGCGGAGTATTCAATAAATATTTCTTTGAAATGTTTTTTCACTCTATCTTGGAAAGATTCTTTTGTAAATTCCCTTGCCCTCTTATAGGCTGATTCCCCTATCTTTTTCATGAGTTCTCTTGAATGGATGAGTTTAATGGTTTTTTCCATCAATTCATCCCTTGTCTCAAAGAAAAAGCCATTTATTTTGTCCTCTATAATTTCCTTCTGACCTCCTCCCTTATGCGTTATAGGGACACATCTATTCTGCATGGCTTCAACTGTGGTCATCCCGAAATGTTCAGCCCTTTCCGGCTCTATCTGCTCAAAGCCGGTCAAATGCCAAAAAATACTTGCTTTCTTGTATAACTTTCTGAGCTCATCTAAAGAAATATCAACTTCCAAATCTACCCTTCCTGGGGGAAGGGACTGAGAAGCTTTTCTCACTTTTTCAAAATAAGGATTTTTATCGACATTTCCCCCCGCCAGCACAATTTTCCATCCCTCAGTCTTTTGAGGATACTTTGTTATCATCCTCTTAAATATCTTGACCATTTCCAACTGCTGTTTCTTCCCGCTCGGCTCAAATCGCGAAACCGAAAGGATTATTTTTTCCTTATCGAATTTTTGAGAAAAATCCATCATATCCACAGGAGGATAGAGAACCTTATTCGGTTCTAAACCCCATTTCTTTTTTATCCATTCCCCCGTATATTGACTGTTACAGATAATATGAGTGTATTTGTCAACATGAAAAAAGCGTGACCTTTCTCTCTCCGGAAAATGACATATAAATTCAGATATATTTGATAAAGGATAAATCATCTCCAACATGCAGTTGTTTATAAAAATATCATATTCGCCGCTCTCCAGACTTATGACATGAAAAGGATTATCCCCTCGGAGGTCCACTTCTCCTGCATCAAAAGTGCTGGGGCCTTCTTTTCGATTCTCAAAATAAGGAATTGGGATGACTTTTGTCTGGCAACTTTTCAAATCCAAACCATACCAATCTTGAAGCTGATTTAAAGATATTTTTTTGTTTGCTATCAGAGTCACATCAAAATCTTCCTGGAGGGCCTGAGCCAAAGTGCATCCGTATTTCTGCGCTCCGCCGATAAAATGAAGGGCGTTATCATAAACGGCTACCCTGGGCTTTCTGAAGCCTAATGCGACTTCAAGCCTTAATAAAATATTATAAGAGGCCTGTATCCCCCGATTCTGTTTGATTTCTTCAAGGCTCTCAGAAATTTTAATCAAACTTTGTTCAGGAAAATTTTTGTCAATAAGACTCATTACTTTTTTGAAATCACTCATCTACTTTTTCTTTATCAATTTAAATTTATATTCCTCGATTTCACTTATCAAATCGTCTTTTTCTCTTTTTATTTTTTTAACTTCATATTCAAGAGTGTTGAGACGGTCTTTCATTTTTTGCAAACTCAGCATGACAGCTAGATAAAAAGGTAGCTCTTCTTGATTCACTTCATTCTGCTTAATTATATTCCCCTTTAATTTTTTAAAAAATTTAAATATATCTCTGGGTTTTCTTCCTGAATATTCAGAAATCTCCTCTGATATCCTCTTTAATAACCTAATTCTCTTCTCTAAGATCGAATATCTATTCCATATTTCAGATTCCAACTCGTCAAAATCATACTCCCATATACCAGGCTCTCTTTCTACTTTGTGATTGACAAGAAATTGAACTTCTTGAATATTCTCCTTTTCTTTATCCAGTCTGTTTCTCAATTCCTTAATCCCCTGCTTTAATTTCTCAGAACTTTTTGCCATGGCTTTCAATTTATCTTATTTTGTAAAGATTTAATAAATCCTGCATATTCCTGTGCACATCTTTTTATACTACATTCTCTCTCTACAAAATTCTTAGCCTCCCTTCCTAAAGATATCCTAAAATCTTTATCTAGAGCTATCGCCAGAATCATCCTTTTGATCATCTCTTTCTCATCCATATCAGGAGAAACTTTGAGGGTGCAGTAATCAGGAAATTCAACATACGAACCATAGTCAGTGACTAAAGTTGGTTTTCCATAACCCATCATTCTTAACAACGAACCTGAACTTTCTCCCATGGTCGGATATCTTAGATTAATACAGATATCTGAAGCACTAATGACCTCTTCAAGCTTTTCAATGGGGAGATGTCCTAATTTGATAATACTGAGCTCATGGCCTTCCAAATAATTCTTCAAAAGTCCTGCTCTGTCCTTTCCAGCTATTAAATATTTAAACTTGAACTCCTTAATCTCTGCCAAAGCTGATAAAATGCTTTGATATCTTTTATTCTTGTTGATAAAGCCCGCTGATAAAATAAGAATTTCATCATCTTTGATATCAAGATCTTTTCTGACCTTTTCCTTATCAAATTCTTTCTGGATATGACCGTGATGATGGATCTTTACTAAAGGCTTATTTGTCTTAACACTCACCTTGTCTTTAACAAAATTGGAATGAACAATGAAAGCCTTAGCTGCTTCTAAGATCTCCTCATTCAAAGGATAGTCCACGGCCCTCTCAGATTCCCATATTTGGTTAGGCAACTTAAGTCTGATCCTTTCAGCTATTTGTCTCCCTTCTTCTCCATAATATTGAATCAGCAGATCTTTATATGAATCAAAATCACCTGTCTCATCATATCGTTCTGCATAAAATCCTTGTAACACAAGATCATGAAGAACCACAATCCCTGGGTATCTCTTTAAGCTTTCATAAATAAATTTATGGGCTTTATAGTCATTTCCCATATGGTAAATGATTTCATTATATTGAGACAGATCGAAATCTTTGGCATCAAACGGAATAATATTGAATCTCCTCTTCAGTTCCCTGTTTGCAGGCTCCCAAGAAGGATCGATAAAAAGGTCTATATCAAAATATTCCGAAAGGAAAGGAATAATCTCTTCTGAATAATCAGAAATGCCAGATTTTACTGGATTCAAGGGGGAAAAATAGGCAATTCTCATCTCACTCTCCTGGAATCAAGGTATTGATCACATTTTCCCAACTGATATCTTTAACTTTTTCATACCCCTTCTCACCTAAAACTTGGCATTTGGATTTATCAAAAAACAGTTCTTCGATCTTCCGCCCCAACTCCTTTTCATCAGATAATTCAAATATGATTCCATTTTTCTCGTTTTCAACAAATTCTAAAGGACCCCCCGAATCAGATGAAGTGATGACTGGTTTTTTTGAGAGAAAGGCTTCTAATGTGATATATCCATAATCTTCATCCCTGGGAGCAAAATAAACCAGTCCACACTCTGAATACAACTTCAAAAGCTTTTCTTCGCTCACATACCCTAAAAATTCGACTCTCTCAGAGACTCCTAGGCTCTGAGCTAAACTCTTTAAATCATTCAGCTCAGGTCCGGTGCCTGCAATCTTACACTGGACTCTTGGATCACAGTATTTCAAGGCCCTTATCAAAACATCGACCCTTTTAAGCTTGTCCAATCGTCCCACCGAAAGAACATAATCTCCATATTGGGAGCAAAAATATTGGCCAGCTAAACTTGGAGGATGATAAAGAGGGATAGAGTCGATATGGTTGAATTTTTTCAATCTCATTCCTGTATTTTGGGAATTTGTGTAAATTCGTCGGTAGGTTTTCAGCACTTTTGTGTCCATCTTAATAATCATATCTCTAAACTTTCTGTCCTGCTTTTTATTGGGATCAAATCCAGAATAAGGAGTGTCAAATAAATCATAAACTTGTCTGTACTGATGAATCAACCATATAACTTTATGAGGATGTTTGACAAAATAAGAAGGAAATTTAGTGGATATCAAGAGGTCGATCTTTTTTCCATTCGACTCTGTTAAATCCAGCATTTTCCATATTTCAATGCTTTTTAACAATTGTTCTCTAGGATACCATTTGTAAGGAATATTGATAAGCTCTGTTTCATATCCTTTCTGCCTTAATTTTTCAACCAGTCCATTCACATGAGCCTCTGCCCCTCCCCTAAAAAAGGGAACCTGAGCCGCGCAAACAACAATTGTTTTCACCCCAGATTCTCTTTCCAAAACTCCCAATTTATTTTTCACTTCTGAGAAAAAATCACTAAGGTTTTTTTTCATTATCTATAGGAAATGTCTTTTCTGATCTGACTTGTTCTTTTAAACTTTTTATTTCTTTTAAAAATCTCAGGTTAATCTCCTTTTGTTGGTCCAGTACAGGTCCCAGAATGAGCTCGATTTCATTTAACAACCTTATTCTAAATTTCTCAATCAGTTTTTTTAAAATGAAATTCCGATTCGAGGGATGCAAATGAAATTCCCTTTCTAATATTTTCTTAGTCATGATCTCAAACTGGTCTTGCTCTAGACTCTTTTGAATGGATTCGATTTTTTTAAGTATTTCTTCCCTCTCCATAAGCATTAATATACATTTTAATAGAAAATACTGTCAAATCTAAAATTCAGGTGTGGCTGAAGCGACATTGAAGAAAATACGGTGAATTGTGGATGGTAAATTGTCAATTGAAAAAAACATTTACCATTTTCCATTAACCATTTACTATTTTTTGATGGACGGGGGGAGTTACGCAAGCACCGAGAAAAACGAAGAGGAATGGCGTTAAAAATCTGAAGGAAGCATAAGCCACAGCTGAATTTCACTTTTTTTAGATGGTGCATTGACAAATCCCAACAAATTGCTATAAAATAAGTTTTAACAATGTAGATTAGGAGGTATTTATGACTGCAAAGGCAGAACCGAATGTTGTTCCCTTATGTGATGTCTTGTTGGTACTACTGATAATATTTATCGTCCTCACTCCATCTCTTCAAAAAGGAATAGACGTCAAACTTCCGGAGACCACTCAGGAAACGAGTACAACTCCAAAGGGACTTGTTGTCCTTACCTTACAAAAAGATGGAACCATTCTCATCAATAAAGATGCTGTTGAGCTCAATATGTTGAACAGCGAGTTAAGAAGAATTTATGAAGCTCGACAAAACAAAGACATCTTTATCAGAGCAAATGCAACAATTCCCTACAGCAAAGTGATCGAAGTTATCGATATAGCCAAAGGGGCAGGAGTTGAAGCTACCGGAATAATTCCTGAGTATTTTGAAGAGGATTAAAGCTTTAATTGATTCCTTCCCATCTTTTGTGACGGATCATCTAAAAACATAGAATCAATTCTTTACGAATCACTTAATGAAAAAATATTTAAAAGGATATTTGTTTCTTTAAAAGGTTTCTCTTATTTTAAACGCCCTATCACTTCCCTGCTGATAATCAGCCGTTGAATATCATTGGTCCCTTCGTAAATCTGTAAAAGTTTAGCATCCCTCATCAACTTTTCCATAGGATAATCCTTCATATAACCATAGCCTCCGAATATTTCCAGGGCTTGACTGGTGACTTTCATGGCGACATCTGAACCATACATCTTGGCCATGGCTGATGACTTTCCAATAGGAAGTCCTTTATCTAACATCCAGGCTGCATTCCAGACTAAAAATCGGGCAGCCTCTATTTCTGTAGCCATCTGAGCGACATTAAAAGCCAGATTTTGAAACATACCAATAAGTTTCCCAAACTGCTGCCTAGTCCTAGAGTAGTCCACAGCATATTCAAGCGCTGCCCGAGCGACTCCAAGTCCGCCAGCCCCTACAGGAGGCCTACTCCCTTCAAATGTTTTCATCGCAATGATAAATCCAATCCCTTCTTTTCCTAACAGATTCTCAGCAGGAACTTTAACATCATCAAAAAATATTTCTGCTGTGTTAGAAGCTCTATGACCCATTTTATCTTCTATTTTTCCGATAGTGAGTCCTTCGGTCTCTCTGGGAACAATAAATGCACTCATCCCCCGGGCTCTCTTTTCAGGTTCCGTCGAAGCAAAGACGACATATAAATCAGCAACCCCTCCATTCGTGATGAAACATTTAGCTCCATTGATAATGTACTCATTTCCCTTTTTTACGGCTCTTGTCTTTACAGCACCGGCATCTGATCCTACTTCTCTTTCTGTAAGGCAAAAGGAAGCCAATTTCATCTCCTTGGTAAATGGAGTTAGATACTTTTTTTTCTGTTCTTCAGTCCCAAATAGAATAATAGGGGTCACAGCAAGGGCATTAGCCATAATGGTGGTATACATTCCCGCACATCCCCATGCCAGCTCCTCACAGAGGATAGCTGTATCAACATGAGATAATCCTCCGCCTCCGTATTTTTCCGGAATTTCAGAAGACATAAATCCGACTTCAAATGCTTTCTGCATAATGTCATAGGGAAATTCTTCCCCCCTGTCATATTTAGCTGCATTTGGTCTCATTTCTTTTTCTGCAAATTCTTTAGCCATCTCTTTTAAGGCTTTTTGCTCATCAGTCAAGCTGAAATCAATCACTTTTTCCTCCTTACTTCAAATTAATTTAACCCTGATAATATTATGGAGATTCCCTTAGGTCAAGCTTTAATAATATTATTTTCAATATTGGCCGAGTTGAGTTTAACGGTTTCCCTTGTTAATAAAAAATTCGAATACTCATCTCCTAACATTTTCTCAATAATAGGTTTAATCCTGACAGCTCTGACCGGAGAAAACATGAGCTCAATCAGAACTCTTTGTTTCTTTTTATCCAAATAGACTCTATTTAAATGATCAAAAGACTCTCTTTTCAAATTCTTCTCAATGAATTCAAAAACCTTAGAAATATTCTCCCCTTTTTCCTCTATTTGTTGTTCCAAAGACATCCTTACAATTTTTTGCTTCAAATCAAAGGAATAGACCAGGCTTCTTATATCTTTGCTTAAGGAAGGACTGCGATGATTTTGTTTTTCAAGTTTGAGCGCCTTAATTCCTTCAGGAAAATATTGATTCAACTGAGAAATAAACTCATCGCTTTCAAACAGATATTGGGAACGGAACTCAAGCACTTCCTTTCTTCCTTCCATGCCTAAAGCAAGGGCCGGAGGAAACGAAATTTTCATCTTAGGGTGATATCCCTGGGTGTATTCAACTTGGATACCCGCCCGTCTAAAACTCCTTTGGATGATTTGATTTAAATCAATATGAGACAAATATTTGGCAGGGCCAATTTTACTATAAAAAAGCCGATAACGAACCACCCTCTCTGCATGATGCCCAAGCTGATATTCAGCGAGAGGTTTCATTGAAAAGTCAGTGGAAGGAAGCTTATTGGCCGCTCCGGGAAAAGAGCATTTAAGACATTCTGAACAGTTGCGTTTCTCGCAGATCTCCGTCCAATTTTCTTCGAAAGCTTCCCTTAATTCTTGTCTAAAATATGACTTTTTTATTCCGATATCTATGTGATCCCAAGGCAAGACTGCATTTTGAGGCAGGCTTGAAAGATATTTCTCATAATTGACTTTTTCCTCACCAAAAGACTTTTCCCAGATTGAAAAATCAAATAAATCACTCCATCCATCAAAACGGGCTCCGTTTTTCCATGCCCTGAATAGGACTGAGTTTAGCCTTCGATCCCCTCTTGAGAAAATTCCTTCCAGAATAGAACTTTCAACAGAGTGTTCTTTAAACCAGACAAAACTATACTTTTTAAGCCTTTTCCTAAGAAAAGCATGCTTATCATTCAGCTCTTCAATGCTGTTCATTCTAATCCACTGAAAAGGTGTGTGAGGTTTTGGAATGAAAGAAGATATCGTGAGATTGATCTGAGGAGCCTTTTTTAAAATTTTATATCCCAAACGAACGAGCCTTTCTATAATATCGACAATTCCCTCCAAGTCCTCATTTCTTTCCGTAGGCAATCCCACCATAAAATACAATTTGATTTTCCTCCATCCTTTAGCAAAGGCCGCAGATGCCGCTTCAAATATCTCTTCTTCCTTTAACTTTTTATTAATGACTCTCCTGAGCCTGTCAGTTCCTGCCTCTGGAACAATAGTGAATCCCGTTTTTTTAACTTTAATGATACTCTCCGCTAAATGATCCGTGAGAAACTTAGGCCTCAATGCGGAAAGAGAAAGAGAAATCTTCTTTTTAGCAAATTCATTCATCAGCAAATGGACAATCCTATCCATCTGAGGATAATCGCCCACAGAAAGAGCTGAAAGAGAAGCCTCTTCATATCCCGTTGAATTCAAACCGTTGATGACCTCATCCATCACCATTTTGGGACTCTTGTTTCTTATCGGAAAATAAATACTCCTTGCCTGACAGAATCGACAGTTTTGAGCGCAACCTCTTGAAGTTTCAACGTTTATTCTATCAAATATTGTTCTTATGTTAGGAACAATGATATGGGAAGGAATATCCTCTCGCCCAAAAGCGGGGATAACATTCTTTTTTATTTGAGAAGGAGCCTCTTTCTCTGCCTTTACTGCAAGCAGTTTTGACCCAGAAGGACTGTAAGCTTGGTAAATCGACGGCACATAAACACCATTGATTCGTGTCATGGCCCTTAAGAGAGTCTTTTTACTGGAAGTCTTCTTTTTCAAAGATAAATAACAATCAATGATCTCCAAAAAAGCTTTTTCTCCATCTCCAATTAAAAAAAGGTCAAAAAAATCAGAAATTGGTTCAGGATTGGTTGCGGAAGGACCTCCTGCGATGACAAGAGGAACTCTTAAATCTCTTTGCCTTGAATAGAGAGGAATGTGACTCAAATCAAGAATAGTCAGCACATTGGAATAATTCAATTCATAAGAAAGAGAAAATCCAAGTATATCAAAATCATGGATAGGAATCTTATTCTCAAGAGAAACCAAGGGAATTTTATACTTTCTGAGAGCGGCTTCAAAATCAATCCAGGGAGCGTAAACCCGTTCAGCCAAAATAGACGGTTGACGATTCAAAATATGATACAATATTTTATGACCGAGATAAGACATTCCCACTTCGTAAGTATCAGGAAAAGCCAGGGCCACCTTGACTTTTGTTTTTCGAGGGTCTTTCTTGTTTATATTCCATTCACCACCAATGTACCGCCCAGGTTTTTGTACAGTTTCTAATACTTTTTCAAAATCAACCTGACTGATCATCTCTCAAACCTTTTTAAACTCTTAAGATCATACATTAACAAACCTTCTCATCTTTACATTCAATACGAGAGCGACAGCAATATAATTCGTTATTAGAGAAGATCCTCCATAGCTGTACAGGGGGAGAGGAATCCCTGCTACAGGGAAAAGCCCCACTGTCATAAGAACATTAATCAAAAACTGCCCGACAAACATCAAAAAAACCATAAAAACAATATAGACCCCAGCTCTATCTCTGGATTTAAAAACTGATCGAAAAAGTCTGGTAACAAAAAGAAAATAAAAAAATGAGGCTACTATAACACCTGCCAATCCAAATTCCTCTCCAATCACTGAAAAAATAAAATCCGTGTGTCTCGCAGGTAAAAATCTAAGTTGACTCTGAGTCCCTCTTTGATAACCCTTCCCCAACAGCCCACCTGAACCGATAGCAATTCTGGATTGAATAATATGGTAGCCTGCTCCAAGAGGATCTTTTTCTGGAAACACCAATGTCCTTAATCTATCTTTTTGATAATCTTTCAAGAAAAAATTCCATCCTAAGAATCCGAAAACCAGCCCAAATAGGAGAAGCAAGACCACAATTTTTCTGTTCAATCCAGCCAACAGCAGGGCTCCTAGCAAGATCAGTAAATAAGTCAATGCTGTCCCTAAATCAGGTTGTAAAGCAACTAAAAAGAATGGAATGAGCACCAATCCAGAAGAAAGTAAACTCCATTTTAAAGAAACATAAGAATCTCGAAATTTTCTAAATAAATAGGCTAGAACCAATATCAAAATGACCTTTGTAATTTCTGAGGGTTGTATCTGGAATAAAGGGAATTTAATCCAGCTTTTAGTCCCTGCGGTTAAAGAACCAAACAACAACATAGCCCCCAGTCCCAGCACTGCAGCTAAATAGATATATAAAGAATATTCAAGAAAAATATTATAATCCACGGAAATAAAAACAAACATGAGGATTATTCCCACTAAAATAAATAATAACTGTTTCTCTGCATGATTGACTTTCGTATAATGGGAGCTGCTGTGAATCATAAAGACTCCAATAATAGAATTGAGCAGTAAGAGAATGATCAGTCCCCAGTCTATTGTCTTAAAATGACTTCTATCTAACATACTTATTCTTATAAAGTTTAAATAAATTCTTGGCTAACGGGGCTGCAATACCCCCTCCCATCCCTCCATATTCAATAATGATTGTGACGATAACCTCTGGATTATCTCTCGGGGCAAACCCTGTAAACCATGAGTGAGTCTTGATTTCTCTCCCTATCTTCTTTTCAGTGTCTGCACTCACGACTTGAGTGGAACCTGTTTTCCCGCATACATTAAAATCTTCGACATAGGCTGCACCTGCGGTTCCCCCTTCATTAACAGCCATCCACAATCCTGTTATAACTTTTTCAAAATCTGATTTTTTTATTTCCTGGGAAATTTCCTTTAAAAACAGAACCTTCTCGTTTCCCCCCTCAGCTTCAGAATTGGATTCAGAGAAAAAAAGATGGGGAATGACTTTTTTACCTCTATTCGCAATAATGGCTGTATACACAGCCACTTGAATGGGGGTTACCAGCAAAGGCCCTTGTCCTATAGATACTGAAATGGTTTCCCCAGGATACCATAGTTCATTTTTGGTACTTCTTTTCCATTCTGGATCCGGAACCAATCCATATTTTTCACCTGGAAGATCAATTTCTGTCCCTGAACCAAATCCAAATATCCGGGCATAAGAAGCTATTCTCTGAATACCCAAGTTTTTCCCTACATTATAAAAATAAATATTACAGGAATTTTTTATTCCTGTGTAAAGATTGACCCATCCGTGCCCAGGTTTAAACCAGCATGAAAACGGGTGACCATAAATTACAGTCTGGCCACTGCAAAAGAAAGTGCTCTGAACTGAAATGACATGGGAATCCAAGGCTCCTACGGCTACCAATGGTTTAAACAGAGAACCAGGGGAATAGAGCCCTCTGATGGATCTATTTTCTAATGGATAAGCAGGATCCTGCACCAATTCCATCCATTGATCAGGGGTAAATCTGTTTATGAATTTATTTGGGTCAAAATTAGGATAGCTGGCCATAGCTAAAATTTCACCGTTCTTTGCTCCCATAACAACAATAGCTCCCTCTTTTATCGCCAAAGCTTTCTCGACTTCTTTCTGTATATCCAAATCTAAGGTTAAGTTGATGTCCCTTCCATTTACGGATTCTTTTTGATTGAATTGACTTATCATTCTTCCTTCACTATCTACAATTTCTAAGGCAATTCCTTTCATTCCGGATAAAATTTCATCATATTCCTTTTCAATTCCCTGTTTTCCTATCAGATCTCCTATTTCACAATCTTTATATTTTTCGGATCTAAGCTCCTCTGGAGAAATCTCCTGTAAATAACCCATGACATGAGCTGCTAAGGTTTGATAAGGATAGAACCTCTTCGGTTCTGCCTGAAGAACCAGTTCAGGAAACTCAGCTTTCCTGCTCTCTATCATCGCAACTTCTTTTTGTGTGAGGTTATCTTTGATAACGATGGGACGGAATAATTGAAAATTCTTGTATTTCTGAATCCTGTCTTCAATATCCTGAATATTGATATCAAGCAGTTCAGATATTTTTTTATAAGACTCCTTAAGATCCTGACATCTTTCCCTGATTAAAGAAATTTTGAACGAAGCTATATTCTTAGCTAGGATGTTGTTATTTCTGTCAAGGATAAGGCCCCTTTGAGGAGAAAGTGGAATCCTTCTGACTCGATTCGCTTCAGATTTTTCCCAATATTTTTGGTGGTCAATAATCTGAATCTTCCAAAAATAAATGACCAAAAAAATAAAAATGATTTTAATAAGAGTAGACACCCTCTTTGATCTATTTCGAATCAGAGATAGGTCTTCATGTATGTTATCCCTGTTCATTGGACATCCAAAGAAAAAGACTTAAAAATTTTTCTGAAAATTGGAAATAAAGGACTGCCTAACAATGCATTAAAAAAAGGTTGAACAAATAGAATATTGCCGCCTGAAAAAAAAGGCTCCCCAAAAATAAAGGTGTATATAAACTTCCAAACCATCACTTGAAACGCGGTTAGTAAAAAAATAAATAAAAAATTCTTAAAGAATGATGTAAGCAAAAATTTTTTTGAGATCATTCCAGCTAAATATCCCATAAGCGTCGTTGCTATTCCAGAAACTCCGAATGCCCCTAAAGAAAAAGAATCTTGGATGAGTCCACAGATTGCCCCTGAAACAGCTCCAAAAATCTCTCCTCTTAAAATAGCGAAATAGATCACTATGATCGTAAATAAATTGAAAGCAAAGAAAATTTTATGGGATATCTTCCCTAAAAACAGGTGAACGATAAATGCAACGGCTATGATTAGAACTATCCTTCCATAATCCTTCATTTAAACCACACTAAAAAACCTCATTGGTGCTAATTCTCACCACGACAACCAGGTGAAGCTGAGAAACATTGAAATAAGGGGTGACTTTGATCTCCTTAAACAATTCATGAGTCCTTTTTACGGACAAAACTTCACCTACCTTTAGAGAAGGTATAAAGATACCATCATGTCCTGTGGTGACGATAACATCATCTGGGATGATCTCTTCATCTGTGGAAAGAATATACTTCATCTCACATATTCCTGTATTATTCCCTGAAAGTATTCCTATGGAAGTTCCGTTCTGCTTTTTGATACTCACTCCAGAGCTGCTGTCCGTTATCAACTGAACAGTAGCTTGACTAAATGCAATGGGATTAACCACTCTCCCCACCAAATGTCCCCTCTCATCAAGAACAACCATGTCCTTTTTTATACCCTGTTGACTGCCCTTATTTATGACGATTGATTTATATACATTGGACATATCAAATCCAATAATACGTGCCGTCACCAAATCCTTGGAAATATGATTTAAAAAATCTTTCACTTCGCTTTCCTTTTCATACTTCTTAAGCATATTTCTGAGAACTATATTTTCCTGCCTCAATTGAGTAACCTCTCTGTTAAGTCTTCGATTCTGAAGATTGACTCTCCTTAAATATAAATAATCATTCCAAACCTTACTCACAGACCTAGATAAGGAAATGACTCCGTTTTGCAGGGATGAAAAAACAGTAAATATAAATCTCTCAAAATAAGTTCCCTCCTCCCCTTTGGGAACTTGAATGGATATCAAAATCATTTGGAAAGATATCAGCAAAAGGAGTATGGTTATCTTTTTATTCTTTTTTAGAAAAGAGGGCATATAGATCGCATCTTATATCAGTGAAATCTTTCTTAATAAATCTAAATCATCCAACATTTTCCCTGCTCCTAGAACCACTGTTGTCAAAGGGTCTTCTGTTATAAAAACAGGGAGCTGGGTTTCTTCTCTTACGCGCTTGTCGAGATTCTTGAGTAAAGAACCTCCTCCAGTGATGATAATTCCTCTATCTATAATATCCGCTGACAGTTCTGGAGGTGTTTTTTCTAAAGATATTTTTATGGCCTCAATGATAGCCGCCACCACATCCTCTATGGCTTCTCTCATCTCCTGGTCATCGACAACAATAGTCTTAGGAATTCCTTCTCTGAGATCCCTTCCTTTTATCTCCAAAGTCATGGGTTCATCCAAAGGATAAGCAGATCCTATCTGCATCTTAACCTGCTCAGCTGTCTTTTCCCCAATAAGAAGATTGTATTTCTTTTTTATGTGCTGGATAATAGCTTCATCCATTTCATTCCCTGCAATCCTAATCGAATGATTGTACACAATCCCATTCATAGAAATCACAGCGATATCTGTGGTTCCTCCTCCAACATCCACAATCATATTCCCGGTCGGCTCTGAAATAGGAAGATCGGCTCCAATGGATGCAGACATAGGCTGTTCGATAAGATAAACCTCAGAGGCTTTAGCCCTTAAAGCCACATCTTTAACCGCACGCCTTTCTACCTGAGTAATCCCAGTTGGAATCCCAATCACAATTCTCGGTCTTAAAAGAAAGCTTCTGCTGTTGGTCGACTTTTTTATAAAATAATCAAGCATTTTTTCGGCAATCTCAAAATCAGCGATAACTCCATCCCGCATCGGCTTTATGACCAATACACTATTGGGAGTTTTCCCAAGCATCTCCTTTGCTTTGGATCCCACTGCCTCGACTCCGCCTGTCCTTCTATTGACGACCACTAAAGAAGGCTCCTGGACAATAATTCCTTTGCCTCTTAGATAAACTAAAGTATTAGCTGTTCCTAAGTCTATCGCAAGGTCACAAAAAAGCCTTTCCTTAAACCAAGTTATCAAGCTCATTGAACTCCATCACTTTCTATAAGAATTTTTAACATAAATTTGATCGACAAGCAAACAAAAAAGTTCTATGAACCTGGATTAATCACGACTCGAGGTGGCTTCAGATGCGAGTCTCAGGGTATGAAGTCCTGATTTTCTACCTTCATGCCAATGAATTGTTAATGGAGAATGGATCCAGGTCAAATTAATTTATACTTGCAATTTCCTATCAAGGTTTATATAAAATAGAGACAATATCTGAAGGAGGCATTATGAGCGAAAACACCTATAGACCTTATATTTCTCCAGACCAATCCATAAAAGAAATATCGTTTAAAGCTATTTTTTTGGGAATCATAATGGCTATTGTTCTTGGTGCAGCCAATGCTTATTTAGGCCTTATGGCAGGAATGACTGTAGCCGCCACTTTTCCGGCCGCAGTGATCTCCATGGCTGTTCTTCGCCCATTAAAAGGAACCATTTTAGAAGAGAACATTGCCCGTACCACAGGCGCCGTGGGTGAAGCTCTGGCAGCCGGGGCTATTTTCACCATCCCTGCTTTTATTATGTCAGGGGTATGGGATAAATTTGATATTCTAAAATCCACGCTGCTTATGTTGGTCGGTGGCGTGCTGGGTGTCTTACTCATCATCCTGGTGAGGCGCACACTGGTTGAAGACGCCACCCTGCCTTTTCCAGAGAGTGTAGCCTGTGCGGCTATGGTAAAGACAGGACAGGAAGCAAAATCAAATGCAAAATTTATGTTCTGGGCTATGGGGCTTGGAGGCCTTATCGAATTTTTTACCAGTGATAATGGAATCCAAGTTATAAAGCCCACTGTTAAAAGCGTATTCAGGATACCAGGTCTCTCGCGTATCACCTACTTAAATGATGATAATGTGGAAATATTCAAAACATCTTCCATAAAAGGACGAATGTTCATCGAGTCTCCTGCAGCCAACGCTGCTTTGACCGGAGTCGGATACATCATCGGCCCAAAACTGGCAGCACTTACATTCTCGGGGGGAGTTTTAGGGTGGATGTTTCTGATGCCTATACTCCTTTTTATCAGTGGAGAACTTAAAACCATTGTAGCTCAAGACCTAGGCTCATGGTCTGAAATAGCTATCTCAGCATACAATGCCCAAATAAAACCCATTGCTGTCGGGGCTATGCTGGTAGGAGCTTTCTATACCCTATTTAAAATGAGGAAAAGTTTAGCCACAGGAATTGGGCGTTCTTTTGCAGACGTGAAAAGAACTCAATCTGAAGGCGCTTCTGAGCTTCCTCGCACTGATAAAGACCTTCCTTTTCCTTCGGTTGTCATTATGATCATCGCGCTGATAATACCCATGGTTTTTCTCTACAATCTATTTACCAGCAACCTAGGGTCTTCATTAGTCTCAGCCTTAGTCATGATTGTCATGGGACTTTTATTTGCTGCTGTGGCGGGCTATTTAGTAGGAATCATTGGTTCCTCATCAAATCCTATTTCTGGATTAACCTTGACCACCCTTCTTATAGCGGCCCTCATGATGCTCATCATGGGACAAACTGGAAAAGCAGGCATCGCCGCTGTCATAGGCGTTGCCGCAGTGGTGTGCTGTGTCGCCGGAGTGGCTGGAGATATGATCCAAGACTGGAAAGTAGGCCATATTTTGGGCGGGACTCCCTGGAGGATGCAAATTGGAGGGATCATTGGAGTCATTGCCGCTGCGGTCACTCTTACCTTTTCCCTTCAACTTCTTCATAATTCGATCGGGATTGGGAGTGAAACCCTCCCTGCTCCACAAGCAGGACTTATGGCCACCATGGCTAAAGGAATTGTCGGAGGAGAAATGGCCTGGCCATTGGTCATAGCAGGGATGCTGCTGGCCGTGGTTCTGATCCTCATTGGTTCTCCTTCCCCCATGCTCATCGCTGTGGGAATGTATCTTCCCTTCCGCTCAACAGCCTGTATCTTCTTTGGTGGAGTTTTGAAATATTTTGTTCAAAGCTTAACAAACAAAAAAAACCCCAATGAAAAAGGGAAAGAAATCATCGAAAACATCGGACTCCTGCTGGCATCAGGTCTGATAGCTGGCCAAGCCCTTACGGGAATCATAACGGCTGCTTTAAAGGGAGCCAACGTCAATCTTCCCAAATCACTGAGCGAACCTTGGTTAGGACTCATCATCTTTGCTTTATTAGGATTTATTTTAATCTATTATCCCTACAAAAAACTGGTTGAATCAGGTGAATATGAAGTGAAAAAATCAATAAACAGTAAAGAATAAGAAGCAGTGAGAAAATAGAAAATCGTGAATAGTGAATGGTAAATAGATCTGGAGAATTAAATCTTCTTGAACTCATTCCTGTGAAAAACATGAAGTGGAAAACTGACTCTCAAGGAAATGTGATTATCCTCAAACCAAAATTTAAAAATCCCTTTCTCAGCAAACATGTTTTACCTAAAATGAAACGTCCTTATTACAAGGTCAAGCTGGATGAAATGGGAAGTTTCTTCTGGATAAATTGTAATGGAGAAAGAGATGTCGGAGAGATTGCCCGATTGCACAAGGAAAAATTTGGAGAAAAATCAGAGCCTGTTCTCGACCGGATTTCTCTGTTCTTACAGAGCCTTGATAAAAACAATTTTATTAAATTTAAACAACATCTAGATAACAGTAAAGAAGCTCAATACAGAAATAAGGTTAAAAGGTAAAAGGTTGAATAAAAAACGGTTTGTGATAAAATTAAGATATTATGGACCACTCAAAGGAAAACCAAAGCAATAAAAAAACCGAGATAATTCTATATGGGCATCCTATACTCAGGAAAAAAGCCCTCGAAATAAATAATATTACAGGAGAAATCAAAGAAATTGCAGAAAAAATGATTTATGCCATGCACACTGCCCCGGGGATAGGGCTGGCAGCCCCACAAATTAATGAAAGCATCCGGCTTATAACCGTTGACCTTTCCGTCGGTGAAAACAAAGAAGATCTCATTGTCCTTGTGAATCCAAAAATCATAAGTCAAGAAGGACAAGATTTATTAGAAGAAGGATGTTTGTCTATACCAGGAATCAATGAAAAAGTATCCCGTTCCTTTCGGGCAGACTGTGTGGGATATGACCTGAACCAAAAGGAAAAAAGAATGGAAGCAGAAGGACTTTTAGCCAGAGTCATCCTCCACGAAATTGATCATTTAAATGGAAAACTTTTTATCGATCATCTTTCTCCTCTGAAAAAAAGCATTATAAGAAAAAAGCTTGAAAAATAATGAGAATCGCTTTTTTTGGGAGCCCTAAAATCGCGATCCCTTCCCTAGAAGCCATTTTAAAAGCCGGACACTCCGTTCCTCTTGTTATCACCCAACCTGACAAACCTTCGGGTCGAGGAAAAAATATCAAACCCTGCCCCATAAAAAAATATGCTGATAAAAATAAAATACCTGTCCAGCAGCCTCAAAAAATCAGAAACGATAAAAAGTGCCTAGAGGCTCTTAAAAATATAAATCCAGACATAAATGTGGTCGTGGCATATGGTCAAATCATTCCTTCTGAAATCATCTACCTTCCTAAGCACGACTCCGTCAATATCCACTTTTCCACCCTTCCTAAATACAGAGGGGCCTCTCCAGTTCAGTGGGCCTTATTAAATGGAGAAAATGAAACCGGAATCACAATTTTCCGGCTCAATGAAAAAATGGACCAGGGAGATATATTAGCCCAGAAAAAGGTTGCTATATTTCCGGAAGAAAACTCCGCGGAACTGGGAGAACGTCTGTCTGAAATTGGAGCCGAGTTTCTGGTTGAAACACTCTCTCATATAAACACCCTCAAGCCTGTTCCTCAAAATCATACAGAAGCCACCTATGCGCCTCTTATAAAGAAAAAAGACGGGAGAATTAACTGGGAAAAAACCGCTGAATCCATTTATAACCAAATAAGAGCTTTCTTCCCATGGCCCTCATCTTTCACCTTCCTGCATAAAAAACGCATTAAAATCATAAAAGTAAAAAATCTGAAACAAAAAATAGACCCATCTGTATCTCCAGGAGAAATTGTCAACATTACTGAAAAAGGAATCACTGTTTGCTGCGGCCAGAATACTTTGCTGCTCATCAAAGAACTTCAACCTGAAAATAAAAAATCCATGAGCGCCTTTTCTTTTTCATTAGGAGCCCATATAAATCCTGGAGATACCTTTCAATAAATAGAAATTTTATCAATGTTAAAGCTTTAATCATGATAAATTTGCATGAAAAATACCTCCATATTTTATGAATGAATCAGGAAGGATTAGTTATCGAGAATGTAATACCAGGGATTTAAAGACTTTCCATTAAGCCGGACTTCATAATGAACATGGGGTCCTCTTGATCTGCCCGTATCACCAATCAATCCAATAGTGTCCCCTCTTTTCACTTTCTGCCCTGGCTTTGCAAGATATTTACTGAGATGACAGTAAACAGTAATATAACCTGTTTTGGGATGACTTATTTTTATGGTTTTCCCCCCTATTTTATCACTTTTAGTCTGGATCACAATGCCATCCGCAGTGGCCACGATAGGATTTCCGTATTGGGTGGCAATATCAACTCCTCGATGAAAAGACCTTTTCCCTGTAAAGGGATCATCTCTCCATCCATAAGGAGATGACCAATAGCCTTGAGTAGGCATGATGCTCGGTGTTTGAGCCAGTTCTAATCTTTGGCTTTCGAAAAAATCATCCAAAACGTCAAGATTATTATTGATTCCTTCCGCTTTCTCTCCTAATTCACCCAGAAGGCTGAGGTCAGTTTGGGGATTTTGAATGGCTTGTTCCTGAATATCACTCCTCCCCCCAATCCCCGGTTCTCCTTTAATGATGTCTTCTGATTTGAAGCCAGCCATGATATTTAATTTTTTAACATAGGCTTCAAAATCCTGAATTTTTGCATTTAAACTATCTATAGACTCTTTATAAAGCAAAAGAGTGTTTTCTTTTTTTTGATATTCAACCACCAATTTCTTGTATTTACGGCGGATTCCATTCATGAGGATATAATCAACCATAAAAAGCGTCAGAACAATAAATACAAACGCTGTTAATCCTGCAGTGAATTGAATGGTTTTTTTAGATAAAGAATAATTCCTCTGGTCGCCTTTGCTATGCGGTATTATGATTAATGATAAATACTTTTTCTTCATTATTTACTCCTTGAGTATCAAAATAACTATTCAATGTCAAGCTTATTATTCTGAACTATTCACAAAAAATGGCGATATTTTTATTTTTATGAATAAGGCACGTTTGCCCCTATAAGGTTCACGATTCGCTTTTTCTAAAATTTTTCTTTATCCAATCAACGATGTCATTCGTGGATGACCCTGGAAGAAATACCTCTGAAATTCCCTGTTTTTTCAGAAGGGGAATATCTTTCTCAGGTATAATCCCTCCTGCAATAACCTTTATATCACTTCCCCCTTGTTTCTTAAGTAAATTCATGATGTTAGGGAATAAAATACCATGAGCCCCAGAAAGAATACTCAGCCCGATGACATCCACATCCTCCTGAACGGCTGAGCTTACAATTTCCTCTGGGGTCCTTCTTAATCCTGTATAAATAACTTCAAATCCAGCATCTCTCAAGGCTCTACAGATCACTTTGGCTCCTCTATCATGACCATCCAATCCTGGCTTTGCAATCAGAACTCTTATCTTCGTTTCCGCCATTTAGTCCTCCTTTCTTTCCTTAGGTAACCGGGATTTAATATGTTATCGGTTCCTGATATTTCCCAAAAACTTCCGCCATTGTCTCCATAATCTCACCCAACGTTGCATATTTTTTGACACATTCCAATATGTAAGGCATCAAATTTTCACTATCTCGAGCCGCTTTTTTCAAATCTCTTAAACTGTTCTTCACCTGGGTGCTGTTTCGAGTCTTCTTTACTTCCCTTAATCTCTGCAGCTGATGATTTGAAACCTGTTCATCTATTTCAAGAATCGGAATGAGCTCATGTTCACTTTGGAAAGCGTTGACTCCGACGACTATTTTCTCTTTTTTCTCCAGAGCTCTCTGATAATCATAGGAGCTGTCAATGACTTCTTTTTGAGGAAATCCCATTTCGATAGCTTTCACCATTCCTCCCATATCATCAATTTTCTTTATATAATTTTCAGCTTCCTTTTCCATTTCATTGGTTAATTCTTCGATAAAATAGGATCCCCCTAGAGGATCAATCGTATTGATCACTCCGCTTTCATGAGCAATGATCTGCTGAGTCCTCAAGGCAATGGTCACCGCTTCTTCAGAAGGAAGGGCATAAGTTTCATCCAAAGAATTGGTGTGCAGCGATTGAGTCCCTCCCAGGACTGCTGCAAGTGCTTGAACAGCAACCCTCACAACATTATTATAAGGTTGCTGTGCCATCAGCGATACACCCGAAGTCTGAGTGTGGAATCTACAAAGCCAAGAACGCGAATTTTTAGCTCCGAATCTCTCTTTCATTATTTTTGCCCATAATCGTCTTGCTGCTCTAAATTTAGCGATTTCTTCAAAAAAATCATTATGAGAATTAAAGAAAAAAGAAAGCCTGGGAGAAAAATCATCAATCTCTAACCCCCTCCTTAAAGCCCATTCGACATATTCAATTCCATCTCTTATCGTAAAAGCCAGTTCCTGCACAGCAGTGGAGCCAGCCTCCCTGATGTGATAACCAGATATGGATATAGTATTCCATCTGGGGACTTCTTTAGTACCATATTCAAATGTATCTACAATCAACTTCATAGAGGGTTCAGGAGGAAAAACAAAAGTTTTTTGTGCGATATATTCTTTAAGCATATCATTCTGAATGGTTCCTGATATCAGTTGAGAAGAGACCCCTTGTTTTTCTGCCACTGCAATGTACATGGCCCAAAGAACTGCTGCAGGAGGATTAATAGTCATCGACGTTGTAATCTTATCAAGGGGAATCCCTCTAAAAATAATTTCCATATCAGCCAGAGAATCAACAGCCACACCACATTTTCCAATTTCTCCAACAGCTAAGGGATGATCTGAATCAAATCCCATAAGAGTGGGAAGGTGAAACGCAACACTCAGACCCGTTTGTCCTTGTTTTAAAAGATATTTGTACCTTTTATTGGTATCCTCTGCACTCCCAAAGCCTGAAAACTGTCTCATAGTCCACTGTCTTCCATGATACATCGTGGCATGAATCCCTCGGGTATAAGGATACTCTCCGGGGAAAGAAAGGTCCTTTTTGTAGTCAAGATTTTTCAAGTCATCCGGAATATAAAGTTCCTTTATCTGTTTCCCAGAAATGGTGGTATGAGGTATTTGATCAAGCTGTGACTTTTTCAATCCCTTTAAATATTTATTTTTTTTCCACTGGTCATATTCTTTTTTCAATAGCCATCATCTCCTTTTCTTATTCAACTTGAGTTATTTATAATAGCCTGATTTATTCAGGTCAATGATTTTATTATAATACATCAGTCTTTTTTATGAATAGCATAGGTTATTTAAATTATCAAAAATAAAATATATTCTCAAACCACCTCAAGCACACAAGACAGAACCTCCATTCACATTAAGCACTTCACCGGTGATATGCCGTGCATAGTCAGATACGAGAAAAAGCACAGGTCCGGCAATATCTTCCGGAAGAGGAATTCTTTTTAAAGGGATACTCTCTTTAACTTTATTTTTAAAATCCTCATCCTTGAACACTTCAGAACACATATCTGTATCCACCCAACCAGGGGCCACACAATTGACCCTTATATTGAAAGGAGCCAGTTCCACAGCAAGAGATTTTGTTAAAGCCACCAATGCCCCCTTGCTTGAAGCATAATGGGAATGAAATGGCTCTCCCCTTATCGCTGCGGTAGATGATATATTGACAATATTTCCCTGGGTCACCTTCTTCATTATGGGAATCACAGAATTTGTGACATAAAAAACACTGTCTAAATTTATTTTTATGGTCTCCTCCCAAACCCTATAATCCATTTTTCCCATTTCTCCATAGGTCCAAATCCCAGCATTATTAACCAAAATATCCAGATGGCCCCAACGCTCCTCAATTTTATGAACCATGGACTCCGCATTTTCTCTCTGAGAGAGGTCTGCTTGAAAGATCAAACAATTTCTCTTGATTTTCTCTATATCTGATTTAACATCAAGAGCCGCTTGTTTGTTTTGAAAATAATTAACGGCTATATCTGCCCCAGCCTCCGCCAGCAGCAAGGCAACGGCCCTTCCTATACCCCGCGAACCTCCTGTTACAAGAGCTTTTTTTCTGCTTAAATTGATCATGGACTTTCCTCACAAAATATAAAATGCTTTCTTCTCTAACTTTTCACAATATCCCTCTCATACTCTAGATTGGATTTTTCCATTTCATCAAATTGGAGATATCTATATATTTCTTTCTCATAAGGCTTTATTCTCTGGCGAAATATTGAGAAATAGATTTCTGGATCAGGCAGCTTTCCTTTCAATGCCGTGACAGCGGCAAGTTCGGCAGAACCAAGATAGACCCGAGTATCGTCTCCCATACGATTATCAAAGTTACGGGTAGATGTAGACAAAACTGTGGATTTGGGCCGAACGCGTGCCTGATTCCCCATGCATAAGGAACATCCCGGAAGTTCAGTCCGAGCCCCCACCTTTGAATAGATAGCATAATATCCTTCTTTCTTTAATTGAGCTCTGTCCATTTTTGTAGGAGGCGTCAGCCAGACTCTGGTCTGAAGATAATTCTCATGCTCAAAAATTTTCCCTGCGGCTCTAAAATGACCAATATTCGTCATACAAGAACCTATAAACACTTCATGGATCTGATCACCAGCCACTTCAGAAAGAAGTTTAACATCATCAGGATCATTGGGGCATGCAAGAATAGGTTCTTTGATTTCATCCAAATTGATTTCAAGGACCTCCGCATATTCTGCATTCGGATCTCTTTTCAGAAGAACCGGATTGTTCAACCACTCTTGACAGACTTTGATCCGCCTTTTTAATGCATCTGCATCCTGATACCCATCCTGTATCATACTTTCCATCAAAGCTATATTGCTTCTTAGATATCTCTTAACCTGTTCTTCACTGAGCTCAATGGCCCCTCCTGCAGCAGAACGTTCTGCTGTCGCATTGGTCAGTTCGAAAGCCTGTTCCACTGTTATTTCCGGAAGACCTTCCATCTCGATGATTCTTCCGTTAAAAACATTCTTCTTTCCTTCTTTCTCAACGGTCAACAGCCCCTTTTTTATGGCAAAAAAAGGAATTGAATTCACAACATCTCTCAAAGTAATACCGATTCTCATTTTGCCTGAAAACTTAACCAGAACAGACTCAGGCATGTCTAAAGGCATAAAGCCTAAAGTTCCTGCAAAAGCGATCAATCCTGAACCCGCGGGAAAACTCAATCCTAATGGAAAGCGGGTATGAGAATCTCCACCGGTTCCCATAGTATCAGGAACGAGAAACCGATTAATCCATGAATGGATAATGCCGTCACCTGGTCTGATAGCAACTCCCTTTCTTTCAGTCACAAATTTTGACAGTGATTCATGCATATCCACGTCCGCAGGTTTTGGATAAGCAGCCGTGTGACAAAAAGTCTGAAGAAACATGTCTGACTGGAACTGCCTACAAGCCAACTCTTTCAACTCATCAGCAGTCATCGGGCCTGTGGTGTCCTGTGAACCTACGGTAGTCATCTTGGGTTCTACGGAAGAATCAGGAAGCACTCCTTTAACCCCACAGGCTTTCCCTACTATTTTCTGAGCTAGTGAAAAACCCTGACCTTTCCTGGGCACAGGATTATCATGGGTTAAAAATATCTTTGAAGAAGATAATCCCAGTTCTTTTCTCGCTTTGTTGGTTAAAGACCGACCAATAATCAGGAAAACTCTCCCCCCTGCCCTATATTCATCCCTCAGTGTTTCAGGTTTTATTTTAAAATCCGTGATTTTATGACCCTCCTCATCCCTTATCTCACCTAAATCCATATGAAGAGTAATGACCTGCCTATTTTTTATCTTGGCAACATCACAAATAATAGGAAGACCCCCAGAATCTTCAACTGTATTGAAAAATATAGGGGCTATCAAACCTCCTATGACAATGCCTTCTCTCCTTTTATTTGGAACATAAGGAATATCCTGTCCTATATGCCACAAGAGCGAATTAGTGGCAGACTTTCGGGATGAACCCGTGCCCACTACATCTCCAACAAAGGCGACTCTGTATCCTTCTCTCTTGTATTTCCTTAGGGTCTCGATTCCATTCGGGAATCGAGTTTCTCCCATTGAGAGGGCATGAAGAGGGATATCCGGCCGGCTCCAGGCATGTTGTGCAGGGGAAAAATCATCGGTGTTGATTTCTCCTTCCACTTTAAAAACTTTTAAAATTATTTCTTGGGGAAATTCAGGTTTTGATTTAAACCATTCTCCCTCTGCCCAAGAATTAAGGACCTGTTCAGCATATCTATTTGTCTTGGCAAGTTGAGCAATCTTATCAAAAGATTTATAGATTAAAACCGTGTTGCTTAAGGCTTGAGCTGCATCAGAAGCGAGCTGTTTCTTTTCCAAAAAAGAAATCAGGGGGCTGATATTATATCCACCTAACATCGTCCCCAACAAAAAAACAGCTTTTCCCCGATCGATAACAGGAGAAGATCTTTGGCCATCTGCGATTTGACTCAACCACTCTGCCTTGACTTTGGCTGATGGATCAACTCCCGGAGCAACCCGGTTGGATAATAAATCATCCAGTAAATCTTCCTTGCCTGCTGGAGGCCTCTCCAAATTTTCACAGACTTTCTCCACCTGTTGTGCATTCAGTGGAAGAGGGGGAATCCCTAATTTTCTTCTCTCTTCTTCATGATCGAAATATGAATCTAACATGATTATAACTCCTGAAAATTATTATATTTATTTATGGGTCGATGATATAACAGAAAATACAAAAGTTCAAATTTTGTTCAAATCCGCACTCAATAAAATTTTTATTCTGATTTATTTGATTTTGCTTTAAAAAAATTATAATATTTTCTCTAATCTTGATTATTCACGAGTCGAGATTAAAGAAAGTTTAACGAAATTCAACCAAATTTGGATTTTGCATCGACTCCGCTAAGGAAAAAATGGCGATTAAAGCTAAGAATGAAAAAAAAAATCAATAATCACCTTTAAAAAAGGTTTTTTATCATTAAAAATAATCATAATAACAACTTCGCCATTTTGGATGAATAGTCCAGATTAAATATCATTAACGGGAGGAATGAATATGGATAATGCCGCTATTGAAAAGGCAAAAGCCCATTTTGGTCAAATTGTAGAGGAACAGCTTCAAAGAATCGAAGAAATGAAAAAGCCTCAAGAATGGATTGACTTTAAAAAAACCAAACCCATTATCATTGGTATTATCGGGGGAGACGGAATCGGCCCTTATATCGCTGAGGAGTCAAGAAAAATCCTTGAATTTCTGCTTAGAGAGGAAATCGACAGCGGGAAAGTAGAAATTAGAAATATTGAAGGTCTCACCATAGAGAATCGTTCAAGGCAAATGAAATCTATTCCTGATGATGTACTCGCTGATATAAAAAAATGTCATGTCACTCTCAAAGGCCCTACCACCACTCCCCGGAAAGGAGATCCCTGGCCCAATATAGAAAGCTGTAATGTCTCTATGCGACGCTATCTCGACCTTTTTGCTAATGTCAGGCCCGTCCGGGTCCCTAAAGAAGGAATCGATTGGATGTTTTTTCGGGAAAATACCGAAGGGGCTTACATCATGGGAAGTAAAGGCGTTAATGTCACCGATGACTTAGCTGTCGACTTTAAAGTCATCACATCACAAGGTTCAGAAAGAATTATTAGGCTTGCTTTTGACTATGCAAGAAGGAACAACATAAATAAAGTTACTATTGTGACCAAGGCAAACGTCATAAAAACATCAGATGGGAAATTTCTTGATATGGGCTATCAAATAGCTAAAGAATATCCTGAAATAGAATGTGATGATTGGTATATCGACATCATGACTGCTAAACTCGTGGACCCCAAACGAAGAACCCAGTTTAAAGTTCTGGTGCTCCCTAATTTATACGGAGACATCCTCACAGACGAAGCTGCTGAATTTCAAGGGGGTGTGGGCACTGCCGGAAGTGCCAATATTGGAAAAAGATACGCCATGTTTGAAGCCATACATGGCTCTGCTCCCAGAATGGTCAGAGAAGGAAGAGCCAAATACGCCGATCCATGCAGTATGATTCGAGCCGCAGCCATGCTGATTGATCACATAGGTTACTCCCATAGAGCCAAAAATCTTGAAATGGCTCTAGACGTATGCGGAAATTATGAAAAAAAATTAGTGATGACCGGCCGGGATACAGGCTGCACGGGAGCTGAATACGCTCAATATCTCATGGAGACCATGAAGGATCCTAACCTTAAACAAAAATGGGAAAATTATAGAAACGAGGAAATTTCAAAAAAATAAATATCAATCAATGAAAACCAGAGACATTTCCCTTAAATTTCTCTCTTGGGGGAAATCAATATTTATCATAATATATAAAGGAGGAATCGAATGAAAAAAAAGATAAGTGTTATTGGTGCCGGACATGTCGGTGAGGTCACAGCTTTTAGAATAGCTGAAAAAGAATTAGCCGAAGAAGTGGTTCTGCTTGACATTATCGAAGACATGCCCATAGGAAAAGGACTCGATATCAGAGAAGGAGGACCGGTCGGAAGATACGATACAAAAATATTCGGAACAAATTTATACCAGGATACAGCCGATTCCGACATTGTGGTTATCACAGCAGGTAAACCAAGAAAGCCTGGAATGAGCCGAGATGAACTGGTGGATTCCAACTTTAATATCGTCAAACCTGTGACTGAAAACGTGGCAAAATACTCACCTAATGCAATCCTTATAGTGGTCTCTAACCCTCTTGATGCCATGGCTTATACCGCATTAAAAGTCAGTGGATTTCCGAAAAATCGGGTTATAGGGATGGCTGGTATTCTTGACACCACCCGATACAGAACTTTTATTTCTATGGAAACGAATATTTCAGTGGAAAGTATTCAAGCTCTGGTATTGGGAGGTCATGGAGACGACATGGTTCCCATTGTTCGTTATACCACCATTTCAGGGATTCCTGTTTCTCATTTTATTTCCAAAGAAAGACTCAATGAAATCGTTCAGAGAACGGCCGGCGGCGGCGGTGAGATTGTCAAATATCTTAAAACGGGAAGTGCTTACTATGCCCCTGCTCAGTCTATTACAGAGATGGTTGAATCCATAGCTAAAAATAAAAACAAAATTCTTCCCTGTACAGCCTATCTAGAAGGAGAATATGGAATCAGCGGCATTTATTTTGGAGTTCCTGTTAAACTTGGAGCGAATGGAGTTGAAGAAATCATAGAAATCGATTTGAACGACGACGAAAAAGAAGCGATAAAAAAATCTGAAACCGCGGTTCGTAACGTTGTCAACACGTTAAAGTTATAAAAATGGCAGAACATCATATAAAAACCCCTGTTTCAGATAAAATCATTGAAAAACTCCGCTCAGGTGATCAAATTTATATCACAGGCACATTGTACACAGGAAGGGATTCCGCCCACAAAAAACTCATTGATCTGGTAGAAAAAGGAGAGCAGCTTCCGATTGATATAAAGGGACAGTTTATTTACTATGTCGGCCCCACCCCAGCTAGGCCTGGAAAAAGCATTGGTTCAGCAGGACCCACCACAAGTTACAGAATGGATTCATTTGCTCCAACTCTCCATAGACTGGGTTTAAAAGGAACCATTGGAAAAGGCTCTAGAAACAATGAAGTCAAAGAATCCTTAAAAAAATATAAGGCCGTGTATTTAGCCGCAGTAGGGGGTGCCGGAGCGCTCATCTCAAAAAGCGTTGAAAAAGCCGAAGTCGTTGCTTATCCAGAATTAGGGCCTGAAGCCATAAGAAAGATCCAAGTCAAGGAATTCCCCTGTATCGTGATCAACGATATGCACGGCGGCGACCTTTACGAAGAAGGGAAAAAAAAGTACCAAATATAATCAGATAAAAGCACAATCTGAATAAGTCTGAAATCTTCATAAAGAAGTCATGTCTATGATTTTCGAATGGTTGTTTACCTGGATGATGAACAAGCCAAGGTTGCTGCAGATGCAAGGCACAGGGCATGATGTCTTGGTCCTTCACTAAGGAAGGGTTAATTGTGAATAGTGAATGGTAAATAGAAAGAAAAAAAATGAAGGTAAAAAGATACAATTCACCATGTACCATTTTCAATTTACTGCTTTCTAAGAAAATCCTGCATATCGTTGAAAATAAATTAATCATGAAAACATCGCCATTTTTTTATAAATAGGTCAGGTTTATTTCTTTGTAAAAAATATAAAATAAAAAGGTTAAAAAATGAAAATTCATGAATATCAAGCAAAAAGTATACTCAATAAGTTCGGCGTCAAAATCCCAAGAGGAGAAGTAACAAAATCCGCCGGCCATGCCCGGGAAATCGCTGAAAAAATCGGGCCGAAGGTGGTTGTCAAAGCACAAATCCATGCCGGAGGAAGAGGCAAAGGTGGAGGAGTGAAGCTTGCTTCCAGTCCAGCTGAAGCTGAAAAAACAGCCGCTGATATCCTGGGCATGAATCTGGTGACACACCAAACAGGACCCGAAGGAAAGCTGGTTAAACAAGTCCTGATAGAAGAAGCTCTCGATCTTGATAGAGAACTCTACATCGGCATTGTGATCGACAGAGCTTTAGAATCTCCTGTTGTGATGGCCTCTTCTGAGGGAGGTGTGGAAATAGAAAAGGTTGCGTCTGAAACTCCAGAACTGATTTTTAAGGAGTACATAAATCCAGCGACAGGCTTGTTGGGATTCCAAGCCAGGAAACTTGCTTTTAAACTCGGACTCAAAGGAGATACCTTCAAACAGGCTGTCCATTTTTTTCAAGCCCTCTATAAAGCATTCAGTTCTACAGATGCCTCCTTAACAGAGATCAATCCACTGCTGATCACCAAACAAGGTGACGTGATCGCTCTCGATGCAAAGATGAATTTTGATGACAATGCCCTAAAACGACATCCAGACATATTGGATATGAGAGATCTGGACGAAGAAGAACCTATAGAGGTGGAAGCTTCAAAATATGATTTAAATTATATCAAACTGGATGGAAATGTCGGCTGTATGGTCAATGGAGCTGGTCTTGCCATGGCCACCATGGACATCATCATGCACACTGGAGGAATGCCCGCAAATTTCCTTGATGTCGGAGGAGGAGTTTCAGAGGAAGCCGTGACAAACGCTTTCAGAATCCTGGTTTCTGATAAAGATGTCAAAGCAGCCTTGATTAATATTTTCGGAGGAATTGTTAGATGCGATCTGGTTGCCAATGGAATTATCAAGGCGGCCAAAGAACTGGATATAAAAATTCCTATGGTCGTCAGACTAGAGGGAACCAATGTTGAAAAAGGCAAAAAAATTCTTGAAGAATCAGGACTTTCTTTTCAGGCAGCTTCAAGCATGAAAGAGGCAGCGGAATTAGTTGTTCCTCTTGCTAGAAAATAATCAAGGAGGCAATGATGAGTATCTTAATAGATGAAAACACAAGAGTCGTGGTGCAAGGGATCACAGGAAGTGAAGGGACTTTCCATACTCAAAAAATGCTGGAATACAAAACAAATGTAGTGGCGGGAGTGACCCCTGGAAAAGGGGGGACATCCCACCTAGGAGTCCCTGTTTATAACACTGTCGAAGAAGCGGTCCAAAAGCAGAGAGCCAATGCTTCTGCCATATTTGTGCCGCCTTTTTTTGCCGCTGATGCTGTGATGGAAGCCGCTGACTCTGGAGTGAATCTCATAGTGTGCATCACAGAAGGCATCCCAACCTTTGACATGATCCAGGTCAAACAATTCTTATCAAAGAAAGGCTGCCGCCTAATTGGACCTAATACCCCTGGGATTATATCTCCAGGAAAATGTAAAATTGGAATTATGCCCGGCCATATTCATACCCAAGGTTCAGTCGGGATCATATCCCGCTCAGGGACTCTAACCTATGAAGCGGTTCAACAAGTCTCCCTGCAGGGCTTTGGTCAATCGACCGCTGTAGGTATTGGAGGGGACCCCATAGTCGGTCAAAAATTCATCGATCTCCTAAAACTCTTCAAAGAAGATGATGAAACAGAAGCCGTTATTCTTATTGGTGAGATCGGGGGAACAGCTGAAGAAGAAGCTGCGGAATACATCAAAAGAGATTTTCCAAAACCAGTGGTCAGCTTCATTGCTGGGCAAACTGCTCCCCCGGGACGTCGTATGGGACACGCTGGAGCTATTATTTCAGGCGGGAAAGGAACTGCTGAAGAAAAAATGAAAACTCTCAAAGAAGCTGGAGTCTTAGTGGCTAAATCCCCTGCCGATATAGGGGGCATGGTCAAACAAGCCCTCAGCCAGGAATAGCAATTCAGGTGTGGCTGAAGCGACATTGAAGATTGTGCCTTCTGATGAGTTTTTTGAGGGAATCCAGCATAGCTGGACGCTGAGTATGTCTGACCCACGGACGGGGGAAGTTACGCAAGCGCCGAGAAAAACAAAGAGGAATGGGGTTAAAAATCTGAAGGGAGCTGAAGCCACACCTGAATTGCTATTCCTATTTCTCAAAAGACATAAAAGGAACCAAAGGTAAATCTTGTTTCTTAACAATTCTATAAAAAGGGAAAATATCTCCTTTTTCTGGCACCAGGTCATATTTCCAGTATCGAATCAATCCGAATTGAGACTCAGGTTCTAATAAACACGGAATGAGATTAGCTCCGGGTTGAATACACGAAATGTAAAAACCCCCCTCTTTGACCACAGTGTTTATCTCTTTTTTGTCTACACGGATCTTTTGGGGAGCTAAATAATCATATTCAGCTGGAACGATCTCTGCCACTTCATAGATTTGGACATCTACAAAACAATCCTGCTTAAAAAATTCAACCCTGATATCATGTTTTAAAAGGGTTTGGACAATATCTTCATATTTAGAGGGAATGTAATAACCTAAAGGCCGCGCCACACTCACAAGGGGAAAAATATTAGGAAACCAATTCTCCACCACGACTTCCTCTATTTTCCTATCCGATGGATAAGAATACGGCCTGAGATCTTCATAGACTAAAGAATCACCTGCTTTTTTATCACTCCTTAAGAATCCAATGATTCTATTCTCAGTTCTTATAAACTGTTTGATTTTAATAGAAGGCTCATTGGGATCCCGCTCATACTTCATTCTGAGATGGACTAAATCCTGTTCTGAATATCTGCTGGCTTTTTGGATTAATTCTTCACGTAAATTTTGAACCAAAGAAATGATTTCTTCTCCATGATCCCTAATGCTTTCTGCCATAAATCTAATCCCGTAATATTGATAATAGGTTCTCTCCTTTAGGGTTTCTAGGTCATGCCGGGAAGCCCCTTCTTGTATAAAGGAAAGAGTCTCATAGATCCCAGGGCTGTTTCTCCCATCATTGAGATCAGTGGTGCTGAACCTTTTCATGAATTCGCGGCTTCCTCTATCCCCTTCCGAATAGTTAACTCCAGCAGAAGAATCAATCCCCATCCTCTGAGTAATCAAATACTCATGGAAAGTGATGTTTTTATCATTCAGCTTCTTCTCAATTTCAGATAAAAGTATATTTCTAGAAAATTCCTGTAGAGACTTGTGTATGTTTGGATTGGATACACATCCAATTGACACTTGATAATAATCATCACCTTTTTCATGAACATCCATTGTCACTTCAGGCATCCACTCTCTGAATATTTTATGGATCACCTCAGATTCTGGCGACTCAAGCTTGACTTGATCCCGATTTAAATCTAAATTTTGCTCATTTCGGCGGATATCAAACCAAATCCCATATGGATTAGCCGCAGGCAGAACCAAAAAATTGACTTCTTTCAGCAACGGATTGAGATCTCCTACAGTTAGATCTCGGATGAACATCAAAGATGCTTCCTTAGCTGACTGTTCATTTCCATGCTTTGCGCCCACAATATAAAAGGTCGGTTTAAACCTGTTTAAATCTTTTGGAGACGAAATGCCTTCTTCCGTAATAATGCACAACAGCAAATCTTTAGAATCATATTCTCTGCGAGCAAGGGTTCTCCCCACAATTTTGACATTCAAGTTGTCAGAAATCATATCCAGTTGACTTAAAAAATAAGCCAACGCCTGATGTTGAGTATACTCAGTATAATTTGTAATCTCTGCTGGAGTTTTGACTGCTTCTTCTGCCAAAGAAAAAGCTCCCCCAAAAATCAATAAAGATATCACAAAGGCAAAAAAATTCTTTCTTAAATTCATCATTCCCTCCCCAAAAAATAATTTATACTTCTTAATGAACCTGAATTATTCACATGCCGAGGTTGCTGCAGATGCAAGGCGCAGGGCATGAAGTCGTGGTCCTTCACTACGAATGCCCTGCAACGAAGCAGATGCAGTGAGATCGGCTTGCCTCAATGGTAAAAAAATGGCGATTAAAATTAAAGTACAAACAGAAAAAATGTTCAAGACATTGTTCTTGAAAAAGTCCTGCAGTTCGTTGAA
>CAZRGM010000014.1:0-24948 GCA_964599635.1 uncultured Eubacteriales bacterium
AGGGATGGTGGTCAGGGTTGTATTTCGCCTGGTTCCTGGTGCATTAACCAGGTGCCAGGCTGTGTACTGCTCGGCATAGAGGTCACTGGCCGGCATTCCATCTACAGGAACGATTACCTTGAACCCTCTTAGGGAAGCTCCGGTGGCAGTGTGAAGCACAGCCCCCTCAGCGGTAGTCCCGATCACAATGACCGTTTCGATATTTCGGTCTCTTAATATGTTTTCCAATTCTGTATTGTAAAATTTATCAACACTTGATCGAACCACAGGTTCATCTTTTATAGGAGCTACGGCCGGCAGAATATTCTCACGGCTTCCGGCGTAAACAACTGCCATATTTTTTTGGCGGGCTTGTTTGAGGAAGTCAGCCACTCCAGGCAGACAGGCCACACACCGAGGTCTTCGTTCTGCATTGCAGTTACGGGATTGCAGGTCTAAAATTAAAAGCGCTGTCGTTTCAGGATTGACAGAAACGGCTTTTAACTCAGGGGCCTGAGGAACTTTGACATCGTCCCATAGATCCATAACAGTTTTGTAATCTTCGGCTGTCAGAAAACTGAAACAAATACATAAAAAGACAATAATAAAAATCTTTTTTTTCATGCTTTGCCTCCTAAATTAAAAAAATCTCCCTTTTATGAGAGATTTTATGGATCCAAATCATTTTGGCCAATATCATGTCTCTTAAGAATTTTTTTTTGGAAAGAAGTTATATAAAAATTTTATCAATAACTTCATGGGATTGCAATTTTCTAAGAATTTAGATTAAAAAACCATGATAATTTACTCATTTTACCTGATTTTATGCCTTTTATAGTTTTTTTTTTGAGGAGAAGCGAGGAGAAGATAGTAGAAGGAGAGAAGGAAGGAAGAGAGAAGGAGGGTCAGGCCCGGGGATTTACATTTTTATCAATAAGTTAGCCTCATTTATCCACAGTTTTTTGCCCCTTAAAACCGCCATTTATCCCCCCAAATCATTGGTTTTCGGGCATCTGGGGAGTGATAGAAATAGGTAAAAAGGTATTGTGTTACTGGTTTTTAATTAAAATTTTTTCATAAGAGAGTGGAAAAGTTCTCCCATATTTTTTTGGCGGCGTTTTTGAAGCTGGTGTTTTTCAGATGCTTTCCAGTTTATGACAAAGCAGCGCCAATTTTTTCCTTTTAACATGGGAGCGTGTTTGCCAAAAAAAACATGAATTTCCTTATCTTTGACCCCTTTGTTATCTCTGTCAAGAACTGTGAGATGAGGAATTTGATCCAGGTATTTTCTTCCAGTGAACATATAGGCGAGCATAGAATGATGCCCGTCGAATAAGACCCATTCATCTTTTAGGGATTTAATTAGTTTTATATTGGGCAGGCCCTCTGGAGTTGTGATAGCTTTTCCTGAGTTAAGTTTCTCTATCATTTGTTTGATTTGGTCTCTATCTCTAATCCCATCCGTGTTGTGAAGGTTAATGATTGAGTTCAAAAGGATTCTGTTTTTGGGGACTTCTAAAATTAAATTCTTCTGTATCAATAGGTTATCAGTAAAAATTTTGTCTCTGAAAATATCGACTGTATCATAAATATTCTTTTCTTTTGAACTTGTGATTTTTGAAGTGAAGCTCCTTACTGAGTGGACTGCCTGATTTTTTTTGGCTGTATCAGTTGGATAGAAAATCTTAACGATTCTGTCTTTATTTTGAGCTGAGAAGTCATTCATTTTATAATTATTATAATTATTTTTACTCTATATTAACTCTATTTTTATCATTTTAAATCAAATTAGCACATTATTTTTTTATGATCAATTTCAAAAAAACAGGATGGCAGCCGTCCTTAAAATCAGTTAAAGAGACTGAGTTTTCAGTCAAAAATCCATGTTGAATTTGATTGACTAATCATTTATTTCAATATATCATTGTCCCTAAAAAATAAGATAAAAACTAAAGAATAATATCAGAAGGGAAGAGAATACATGAACCAAAAGAATCATATAGGCATAGGGAGCCGAAATTTATTTCACCGATACAAAGAAAATCCTTTACTCACAGTGAACGACTGGCCGTATCCAGCAAATGCTGTGTTTAATCCAGGAGCTACAGTCATAAACGAAGAAACTCTTCTCTTGGTAAGGGTAGAGGATTATCGGGGATTTTCCCATCTTACAACAGCTCGAAGCAGAGACGGAATGACAAACTGGCAGATTGACTTATCTTCCACTTTAACCAGTTCCCCTGATTATCATGAAGAGAAGTGGGGATTAGAAGATCCTCGGATTGTTTTTCTCTCTGAAGAAAATCGATATGCCATAACTTATACATCCTTTTCAGGAGGAGGCCCTCAGGTTTCATTAATTGTGACGGAAGATTTTAAAAAATTTGAACGAAAGGGAACACTGGTTCCTCCAGAAGATAAAGATGCAGCCCTCTTCCCCAAAAAATTTAAGGGTCGATATGTATTGATTCACAGACCTATGGTTAAAGGAGAAGGTCATATCTGGATTTCATTTTCTCCGGATTTGACTCACTGGGGAGAGCACCGTATCTTGATTCCCACCAGAAAAGGTTGGTGGGATTCTTGTAGAGTAGGCTTAGGGACCCAGCCTATTGAGACTTCCGAGGGCTGGTTGATCATTTATCACGGCGTAAGGACAACGGCGGCAGGGGGATTGTATAGAGTGGGACTCGCTCTTCTGGATTTAGAAGAGCCCTGGAAAATCAAAAAACGAAGTGAAGAGTGGGTGATGGGGCCCAGAGAAGAATATGAATACATTGGTGATGTGCCAGGGGTTGTTTTTCCCACAGGAGCGGTCCTCAATAAGGAAACCAATGAGCTCAGGATATATTACGGAGCCGCTGATACATCGATTGGGCTGGCAACAGCTCAGTTGAGTGAAATTTTGGATTATTTAAAATCAGTTTAATGATAAAAATAGATATGAGCCACATTAATTAATCTTAAATTAATAATTAATCTCAGGAGCCATTTCAATGAAAGAATCAAGTCAAATATACAGAAAGATACCTGTTTCTTTTTTAGCCACTTACCCACCAAGGTGTTGTGGCATAGGAACTTATACTCGGGATCTTGCCTTAGCCGCAGCTAAACTTCAAGGAGAAATATTGAGCGAGAACACCCTTTTTCAGGTGGTGGCTTTGAATGATAGGACCGAAGGATATTCCTATGGAGATGAAGTGATTTTTGAAATAGACGTCCAAAATAGAAGAGATTATCAGAAAGCTGCTGAATATCTCAACCTCTCCTTTTCTCAGGTGGTGTGCATCCAGCATGAATTTGGTATTTTTGGAGGACCCGATGGAGAACACTTAATATCGCTGTTAGAGCGCTTAAAGAAACCCATTGTCACTAACCTGCATACAGTGATGGATAAGCCCTCCCCACATCAGAAAGAGGTTCTAAAGGAAATATGCTCTTACTCAACGATGGTCGTCGTTTTAGCAGATAAAGCCGTTGACATGCTCACTCGTATCTATGGAGTCAAGAAAGATAAAATAAGAAAGGTTCATCATGGAGCTCCTGATGTCCCTTTTTTGGATACCAGTTACTATAAAGATCAAATTGATGCTGAGGGGAAATTGGTGTTGTTGACTTTCGGTCTGATAAGTCCAAATAAAGGGATAGAATACGCCATTGAAGCCCTATCCGAGGTGGTGAAGAAATATCCTCAGATACTTTATATTATTTTAGGAGCCACTCATCCTAATATTAAGAAGAACCAAGGAGAAGAATACAGAATTTCCTTGGAGCATCTGGTTAAAAAGAAAGGACTTGAAAAAAATGTGGAATTCCACAATAGGTATGTATCTCTGGATGAACTCATAAAATACTTGGTTACAGCTGATATTTATATCACCCCTTATTTGTCCAAAGAACAGATAGCTTCTGGAACACTCTCTTATGCTGTTGCCTGTGGAAAGGCAATCATTTCCACTCCTTACTGGCACGCTCAAGAACTTCTTTCCAATAACAGAGGGATCATTGTGCCTTTTAGAGATTCAAAAGCTTTGAGAGAAGCTGTTTCGGAATTAGTTGAGGATGAAGTCAGCAGGCAGAAAATGCGAAAAAAAGCCTATGATTTTGGACGTTCCATGATTTGGCGGCAGGTTGCCTCTTCTTTTATCCAGATTTTTGAAACGGCCGTTGATCAGTACAAAGAACGTGATAGGGGAATGATCATCTCTAAACAAGAGAGGGAAGAGATAAAAAAGCTCCAGATCGGGCTTCCTGAAGTTGATTTAAGATACCTCCAAAGTCTTACAGATGATACTGGAATTTTAGAGCATGCCACCTACACCATCCCAAATAGGAACCACGGCTATACCACAGACGATAACACAAGAGCTTTGATTGTATCATTAAAAAACTGGGAACTTTTTAAGGATGATTCTGTTTTGTCTTTCATTCAGGTTTATACTTCATTTTTACTGCATTCTTTCGATAAGGAAAATAAAAAAGTCAGAAACAGGTTGTCCTATGATAGACATTGGGTTGAAGAAAGCGAATCCGAAGACTGCTGTGGAAGAATGATTTGGGCGGCGGGCCAGTTAGCGCTTGAAGCTCCAAATGGCTCTCTGGCTAATTTAGGAATAGAGATGTTTCGCCAAGCTTTTAATCTCGCTCATGATTTCACTTCTCCCAGAGCCTGGGCTTTCGCCATTTTAGGCGCTGTTTCTTATTCAAAGCAGTTTGGCGGAGACAGAAACGCGAAGTTGACTTGCAAAAAATTAGGAGAGAGACTTTTGGAGCTTTTTAAGAATAATATGGAAGATGACTGGGTGTGGGGTGAAGATATTGTAACCTATGAGAACGCCAGGCTTCCTCAGGCGCTGATCACATTTGGACAATTTTATGATAATGAACAAGCCGTATCCGTAGGACTGAGGTCTTTGAAATGGCTTTTAAAAGTTCAAACCGCTCCTGAAGAAAGCCATCTCACTATCATAGGAAACGATGGCTGGTATAGGAGGCACGGAAAAAGGGCAAGATTCGACCAACAGCCCATTGAAGCCGCGGCATTGATCGATGCTTTATACGAAGCTTATTTAGCCACAGAAAACAGTTACTTCATTGACAAAATAGACTGGGTTTACAACTGGTTTTTGGGAAGTAATGATCTGGGAGACACTCTTTATGATTTTAAAACAGGGGGCTGCAGAGACGGCCTGCAGTCAGTCGGTCTCAATAAGAACGAAGGCGCTGAATCCCTACTAGCGTGGTTAATGGCCTTGCATAAGATGTATGAGATTCCAAGGAAAATCGCCTATAAATCCAAGGAAAAGGTTGAAGATATTTTTTAAAATTAAACAAATAACCATAGCCGTGGGGTTCCAATCTGGCGGTGCCGGAAAGAGGCCTTTTTTTCTTGGTCCCCTTGATCTAGCCAGCTCCTTCCCAGATAGCCCGGATGATTCCAAAAAAAGGGATCTCTTGTTCTTTGAGAAAGGGATTAAATTCAAATTCGATTCCTAATTCTGGGATGCTGACTTTCCATTTTATGGGATAGACCACATGGGTTTGAGGGCTCTCCCAGGAGTCAGTGGGTTCCATGGTTAAGTGGCTCAGTACTTGAGGATTGGAACCAGGTTAGATATAGAGAGCTCCTCTATCCATGACTTTATTTTTTTCCATATCTCTGTGAGTGGTGATAATAAGGTCAGTGCCGTCATTTAAGTTGACCCCGATCCAATCCCATCCCAGATATTTTTTTTGTCGGATTTTGAAAAGAACCAATTGTTAAAATCACCCCATTGATGATCCATCCAGGCTCTTTCTTTAATAGGTTTAGAGCCCTCTTTACCTAATAATTTCATTCTGGGATAAGTGTTGTAAAAAGTGGTTTCAAGGTTTGGTATTTCATAATCATTAAGGTGAACCACCTCTTCAAAAGGGGATAGTCTCATTTGAATAAGCTCTTTTTTAGCCGGGTCGTTAAATGAGAGAAAAAAATTCTTTTCGGTTTGTTTAAGAGAAAAATCTAACCAGCGGATATCAAGGGGATGAGCGCTCATATGGATAGGTTCAGCTGAGACCTGAATAGGAGAGGGAGGGCCGTAGGCTTTAATTTCATTCATATAGGACTTAAAAAGGAAGGGATCTAGATTTCCTGCTTCATTTTGGAGAAGAAGAAACTGCTCTGTCTCGTTGATGTTGTCGAGAACATCTTGGTGGATCTGTAATTGAATTGATGAGGTGGAAAACATGTGTTTCTTTTTCCGGCGGGTCTTTCTCAATTTTTTGCCGAAAAAGGGATAGCATAAAATACTTTTTTTCTTTATTTTTACTTTCATAAAATCCTTGAAAAAACCACCACTCTAGGGGTGTTTTAAGGTATGGAGATTCATCAGCTATTTTCAAAATGGACCTTTCTATCTCTCTGTAATTATGATGAGTAACTATAACCGTATTTTTATTTTATGCAACCATAGATTTTACAATTATTTCGAATATTTCCTTTTATGTTTGGGAAAAGGTTGATGCTCGGGCCAGGGTTTGGGGTCTTCTTTGATTTTTTCCATCAGCACTTCCACAGCCTTCATCAATTGAGCATCATATCCGCGGGCCACTTCTTCAGGATGCAGGTCGATGATAATATCCGGTGTAACTCCCTCATTTTCTATGATCCACTTGCCATTTGTGTCATAAATCCGGTAGTCAGGGGCAGAAAGACCCCCGCCGTCAATAAGCGATATCCACATTGAAACACCGACTAAACCTCCCCAGGTACGGGTTCCTATAACCGGCCCCATTCCTCGTTTTTGAAATTCCATCGGCAGCATATCCCCGCCAGAACCTGCCTGTCGGTTGGTCAAACAGACCCTATGAGCACGGGGAACAAAATCCGGAATCGTCTGATCATGGGAGTAACGCCGTGTCCAGTAAGCATGCAAGGGCTTGTCAAGTCGCCTCAAAAATATATCTGGATCCAAGCCTCCTCCGTTGAAACGCCCGTCAATAATCAAACCTTTTTTCCTCAGCTGTGAATAGAAGTATTTTGGAAATTCAGTGGCAGAACTGAGATATGTATCAGGAAGATGGATATATCCGATCTGGCCGTCAGAAGCCTCTTCGGCGATCTTTCGATTGTGCTCAACCCAGTCATGATATCTCAGCATGGATTCACTTCCCAGCGGCTTTGTCACAACTTGTCTGGCTCCTTCCATCGAGGGACTATCGTTTATGGTCAAGGTCACCTGCTCACCCGCAAGACCTAAAAAATAGGAATATATGTTTTTTTCCGTCCTTACATCTCTTCCGTTAACCTGAAGCAGATAATCGCCTTCATGGATGCTCATCCCGGACAGGGCAAGCGGAGGATAGATTTTACGTGACCAATCGGAAACACGAAATATTTTTTTAAATCTGTAAAGATTTTGGGTTTTATCGACCTCATAATCGGCACCCAGCATTCCCACATTCACTCTCTCAGCCTGTCTCTTTGTTTCTCCTCCAAAAACATAAGTATGGGAAGTACTCAGCTCACCGATAAGCTCTCCGATGATGTACTGCACATCCTGCCTGCAGGAGGCATAGGGAAGGAGACGCCCGTATTTCTCTTTCATGATATTCCAGTCAATACCATGCATCTCTGGCTCATAATAAAAATCCCTTTCCATTCGCCAGGCTTCATTAAAAATTTGAGTCCATTCATCGAGAGGTTCAAGCCGCATTTCCAAGTCGGAAAGATCGAGAGGATGACCTTTTGAGTCTCTCTCCTGGGAAGATATGATTCCGATCGTTTTTCTCTTTTGGTAGATAAGGTGAGACCCATCAGCTGAAAGAGCATAATCATCTATGTCTTTAAGAACCAGACTCTCTTTTTGGCCTTCGAAAGAAAAGGCATAAAGAGAACGAGGTCCTTTAGGACGGAATTCAAAACGGTTGTAATCGCCTTCCTCATCATTCAGATAAAAAAGCGCCGAATCACTGGCAGAAAGATGACGGTAATTCCCCCGAGGGAGAGGGAGGGCTTCAATTCTGTCACTCAGTCCCTCAAAATCGATGCGAACCTCGAGGGAGTCTTCTTTTGCGCCAGCTTTTTCTTTTTTTGCTTTTTCTTCGGTTATGACCTCGTCGCTTCTGAATTTCAAAAGAGGTGATCCGTCTTTGCGAAGTGTCAGGCAGAAAAGGCCGGCGACTTTTTTATACACCATCTCCCACTCAAAATCACACAGAGTGGGATCAAAATAGCGGTTGGAAATAAAAAAGAGGTGTTCTCCGTCTGGGGAAAAAAGAGGATTAAAATCATTGAAAATTCCCTGACTGACACAGTTCTTTTCTCCCGTAGCAAGGGAATAGATATAGACTTTATAAACCTGATCTTCATCCATCTTAGAGTAAGCGATAAACCGGCTGTCAGGAGACCAGGCAAAATCGTAGATCGGTTTCAGATCAAGGGAGACATCCTGGTTCTCAAAATAAGCTTTGTCCACCTCGGTGATTTGCTTTGTGTTTAGATCCAGGTAATAACAGCGGAGAGTCTGGTCAGCAAAAGCAATCTTTTGACTATCCGGAGACCATCGCAGGGTATGACGGTAGCCGTCTTTATGCTGAGTCAACTTCACAGACTGCTCGCCCCCAGTGGGTTCAACGATGTAGATTTCATATTCCCCTGATTTATCAGAAAGATAGGCGATCTTTTTTCCATCAGGCGACCAGACAGCATCTTTATCTCTGGCTCCAGAATCCATGGTCAAGTTGCGGGTCGGCCCTACTTTTTGGGGAACGGTAAATACCTCCCCCCTTGCCACAATCAGAGCTCTCTCACCCGAAGGAGAAATATTAAATCCGGTGATGAAATCATCGACCCGCTTAAGATAAGGGCGTACTTCTGGAACGTCGCTGAGTATCTTTACCGGAATCTGATGATATTCATGGGTCATTATATCCAGACTCCAGAGCGATCCAGCGAGTTCATAGACAATTTTAGTTCCGCCGCTGGACGGACGACGCACATCATATTCGGTATGATCCGTTAATTTATCGATTTTTTCTGAGCTGAGGTCGTAGGAGTAGATGTTTAAAATACCGTCCCGATCAGAACTGAAATAAATTTTATTCCCGATCCATAAGGGAATACGGTCTGTGCCTTCAAATTGAGTAAGGTTTTTCTCCTGGTTTGTCACAAGATCATATAAATAGATTTCTTGAGCTGTTCCCCCTTTATATCTTTTCCATGTTCGGTTTTCTCTTGAGACCTTGTTATAGGCAATCTTTTTTCCATCTGGTGAAAAGCTTCCCTGAACAGCTTCATGAAGAATTAATTCCTCCAGATCGGTTCCATCTGGAGAGATTAAGTAAAGCCGGTCGAAACGGCTGTAGCTGTGTCGCGCGGATCGGAACAGGATCTTATGAGATAGGGGATGCCAACCCACCACTTCATCATACCCGGGATGGTAAGTCACCCGGGTGATTTCTCCTCCATAAGGATTCATAACATAGACATCGGGATTTCCATCATATTCTCCAGTGAAGGCGATTAACGATCCGTCAGGCGAAATTTTAGGGAATCTTTCCTCTCCGTCATGGATGGTGAGACGAGTGGCGATCCCACCCTCAGCAGGAACGGACCAGATATCTTCTGCATGGACAAAAACAATCAAATTCTGATGGATATCAGGAAAACGCATCAACGGTCTTGGCCCGCTGAGGGACGTCTCTTCGGTTCCGGAACTTGCAGTTCCGGATAGCGATAGCAAGAAAAAAAGAATCATAAGAACCGAAGATAACCGCCAAAATTTAGAAAAAATTAATGGATAAAGGGATTTTCTCATCTTTTGCTCCTTTTAAAGACATGGAATAAAAAACTTAATTGAGAATAACACACACCTAGGCGGAAAGCAACTGGAAACATCAGAAAAAAAGCTGCAGAAATTCTTACATCCAGCGCCCTCATACCTCATAATGTCTCTCTTATTTTAGAGGCCGTGCTGGGTCTTTATGAATTTCATTGATTGAGACCCTGACGAAAAGGAAATTTTTTTAAAAGATTGTTATTAAAATAAATCCTCTGTATAAGAGTTCTGATAAATAACCAAATATCAGCCAAAAGGGAATAAAGGTAAAATTGACAAATCCCTTAAGGGTCCATTTAGTCTTGTATTCCCAGGGGCATTTCTTGATCGCTAGCTTCAGAATGGATCCATAGATAAATTCTCCTGCTATAATGACAAAGACATAAATAAAACCTCTCAGAATAAATGGGATGGAACCCATGAGATGATATAAGGGACCGATGACGAGTCCCCAACTTCCATAAATGGGGAACATCCATAGGTAGGACTTTCCGCGAAAAGCGAGGTCTTTGTTTTTAAAAGTGTCACCTATGGAAGTGAAAAAGACTTCCACTCCCACACCAAAAAAGCTGTAGAGGAAAAACAGAATGAGATATTTCATAAATTGATCAGTCTTATTCTATAATTATTCGCTGTCAATAACAAAATCATTTAGCCCCTTAGTCCAAACGATTTGGCCTCAGAAAAACAGACAAACGGTTAAGACAGCACTGTATTTTGTCGATGTGATCAAGGATTAAAGGGGAAAAAAGAGCCGACAAAAAAACTTGAGAGGTCATTGTCTCTATTGAGTGATTTCCCTATAATTTATGTGTAAACCCATTATGAAATTGAGGTTTTTCCAATGACTCTAAATACCAAACATTCATTCCTTTTTTTATTATTAACTTTTGGATGGTGGATCATTTTGATTTCCGCCTTTCCACAGGCTCTTTCTTCAGCAGGGCCTGAAGAAAAACGCCTGACCATCATCCACACCAATGACCTGCATTCCCACCTTTTGGGCCACTCCCCGAATTTGGATTACACTCCAGAGACTTTGGGTGATGACGAGACTCTGGGCGGTTGGGCCCGGATCGCCACTGTGATCAAAAGGGAGAAAGCAGCCCGGGATCATTCGGTTCTGGTGCTGGACGCCGGTGATTTTCTCATGGGAACTCTGTTCCATATGATCAGCCGTGAACATGCTCTGGAGCTTGTGCTGATGAAAGAGATGGGCTTTGACCTCACCACTCTCGGGAATCATGAGTTTGATTTAAAGCCGGAAGGATTGTCCCGCATTTTAAGAACTGCTGAATTAAAAGGAGAAATGCCTCAGATTATTGCCTCCAATCTGATTTTTGATCCAACTGAAGAAGCTGATGATACCCTTGAACGGGATTTTAAAAAATGGCTTATCAAACCTTATGAAGTCTTAGAAAGGAACGGAATCAGGATCGGGTTTTTTGGGCTTTTAGGGGCTGATGCGGCAGAAACATCGCCATTTGCCTGGCCGGTGACATTTGCTGATGCAGTTGAAACCGCCCAAAAGATGGTGGTACGACTCCGGGAGGAAGAGGGAGTTGACATAGTGACCTGTCTTTCTCACAGTGGGATTTGGGACAAAAAGAAAGAATCTGAAGACGAAATTTTGGCTCAAAAAGTGTCAGGAATCGACATCATCATCAGCGGACACACTCACACAGAGCTTGAAGAGCCTATTTTTATCAACAACACCGTTGTTGTTCAAGCAGGAAGTTATGGAGAGCGCATAGGGATTTTAGATGTGGTTTTCAATGAAAACAAGACAGTTTTGTTTAAAAATTACAATCTTTTGAAGGTGGATGACTCCATTATAGGAGATGAGAAGATTACAGAGTTTATTGAGGCCAAAAAAGAAGTGGTGGAGAAAGAGGTGCTGGAGGAAAGAGGTTTGAAGTTTCATCAAACTTTGGCTGAAACCCGTTTCGACCTCTGCCTGGAGGATAAGGAGACCGGACTTGGAAATATGCTCACAGATGCCATTCGATGGTCTGTGAACAAACGGGTGTGTGATCCGGATAATCCCTCGTCAAGAGTGAGAGTGTCGCTCCAGTCTAACGGGCTTATTCGAAGCAATATTGTGAAAGGAAAGACCGGAGTGGTGAGTGTTTCTGATTTATTTCGGGTGGAACCTCTGGGCATTGGGGTGGATGACACCATGAGCTATCCGCTTTTGACCTTTTATCTTTATGCTTCTGAGATAAAAAAAGCCATGGAAGTGCCCACATCTATTTATCCCATAAAGGGAAGCGATTATTTTCTTCAGTTTTCAGGAATCAAGGTGACCTATAATCCGAAGCGGATGATATTTGATAGAGTCATTGAGATATTGATAGAGGAAAAGGATGGAGGCTATGTTCCTTTAGACACTTCCTCTTCCAATAAGAAACTTTACAGAGTGAGCTCAAACTATTTCAATTCTTCCTTTATCAAGTTCGTGGGAGATTACACTAAAAATATTCTTAAGATGGTGCCTAAAGATGAACAGGGGAATCCCATTCCGGACCTTTCCAAAGCCAGGGTGGATGAGAATCATGATACACCCGGGAGTCAAGAACTTAAGGACTGGGAGACACTTTTTGAATTCACGGAAACTTTTATGGATGAGGACGGGGACGGGATCAAGGAGATTCCGGAAAAGTACAGCCAGCCTGAGGGCCGTTATGTTTCCGAACCCAGCCTCAATCCGGTGAAGCTCCTTAAGGGCGGGAGCTTTCTCACATGGGCAGCATTCTTTGCGGTCATCGTGGTGCTGGGCCTTATTCTGCTGATCATTTATGTTCTGGTAAAAAAAATTAAGAAAAGAAGAAGCCGTCAGAATTAGGGACTTGAGGGGATCGGCTCACTGATTTCTGACAAATAATGAATTAGAGGTGATTCCTAAAATTTCAAAAAAAGAAATCGAAACCTGAAATTCGCATTTGCCTTGCCATTAATGTTATACTATGTGTTTTCGTAAAAAAGGAGTGAGTATGAAAAAAATTGTAATCATTATCGCTATTTTATCACTGTTTTTTCCCGCATGTTCGTCCAGGAAAGAGAAGGTCGTCTTGAAAAAAGGAACTTCAACCTATGAATTGGCTAAAGACCTTTCCCAAATTGTGGAAACACTAGATCCTGAGGTCAACAAGGTGTTGATTTCTTCTCAAAAATTTGACCTGACCACTGGCGAAATCATACTGTTTATGGAGGAAAATCTTGGGTCAAAGATGGATCAACTCAAACAATTGGATGCAGAGAGATTGAAAGACTACATCCAGAGAAATGCCACTATTCTGGCTGACCGGAAGCTCCTCTTGGCAGAAGCCCGTGATTCTGATGTTTCCATCGCCAAACAGGAAATCGATCAAATCATAAATGCCAGAGCTGAAAAGTCCGGGGGCATGGATAAATTTAAGGAGGAGCTCAAAAACAACGGAATCGAACTCGAGACTTTCAGAAACAACATCCAGAAGGAGATGTTAATCCAGAGTTTTCTTGATCAAAAAATCAGCCAAGATGTCACTGTGACAGAGGAAGAGATATTGGAAGCCTACAACACCCCTAAAACCGCTACTGTCCGTCATATCCTTCTCTTGACCGAAGGAAAAGACGAGTCTGAAAAAGAGGCTGTTCGCAAAAAAATGGAACAAATCCATGAGCGGGCCAAAGCCGGGGAAGGTTTTGCTGAACTGGCCAAGGAATTCTCTGAAGATCCGGGTTCCAAGGAAAAAGGCGGTCTGTATGAAGATATCGAACATGGAGTCATGGTCAAACCGTTTGAAGAAGCAGCTTTTAATGTGCCGGTGGGGGAGATCAGTGATATTGTGGAGACCCGGTACGGCTATCATATCATCAAAGTAGAAGAACGGCAGAAGGAAGACCGTCCTCTGGACCAAGTGCATGATGAACTCAGAGAGAATATCAGAAAAGCTAAAACAGAGCAGGAATTTTTAAGTTTTATGGATGAACTCAGATCCCAAGCCAATATCCAATCGTTTCAACTTTAGTCTCATCAGAAAATAGGTGAATGGGTAAGACGTCCCTGTTTTTTTAAGCGCAGAAATTCAGGGCTGTTCTATACAGAATAGCGGCGAGATCGATAACCGATTGGATGTCAACCCACTCTTTTTTGGAATGGAGACCTCCTCCTTTGGGACCGATGATCACAGTATCCATTCCCGCTCTTGCCAGCAGTCCGGAATCTTCCCACCAGGGATGACCGATGTAGGAAGGATCACGGCCTGTGACTTCCCTGACCGAATCAAAAAGCAGTCTAGCGATTTTTTTGTTTTTATCGATCTCATAGGGTTCGCGCCAAAGGATTGATTTGACTTCGGCTTTAAAGACATCACTCCGTCCGGAGAGTCTCTTAAGGATGGCTTTTAAATCCGATAGGATTTCCTCCTTGCTTTCTCCAGGGAGGGTCCGTCTTTCCAGTTTCATACGGCACCCCTCTGCGTAAGTAAACGGCTCTCTGCCTCCTTTGATCACAGGGATATGCAGAGAAGGGAGACCCAGAAGAGGGTGAGAGGGAGCGGACTGGATTTTTTGAGACAAACGGTCGAGTTCGGTCATGATCCATCCCATATGCCTGTTGGCATCAATGCCTTTTTCGGGTTGACTGCCGTGAGCGGCTCTGCCTTTGGTGATGAATTCAAAGAGCCCAAATCCCTTATGCGCCAGGCATAGGTCAAGATTTGTGGGTTCAGTGACAATGGCGGCATCGGTTTGATAGTCATCTACCAGGCGTTCAGTGCCAATACTTCCGTATTCTTCATCCGCCACAAAAGCAAGTACCAGATCGCCTTTAAGCTGGGTTTTATTCTCAACCAGCGCTTTGGCCATGGTAAGGGTCCCTGCCAAACCGCCTTTCATATCCATTGATCCTCGACCAAAAATTTTGCCATCAGAAACAGTCCCTGAAAAAGGATCCTTCATGTGGTGGACTCCTACGGTATCCATATGCCCGTTGATCATCAAAGACCGGCTGCTGCCGGTCCCCTTGATGACAGCGGTTACATTCACACGCCCGGGTTCTAGAGGATGAATCTTCGGTTTAAGCCCCATGTCACGAAGAATCCGGGCTATGAAAGAACCAATCTTTTCTTCACCGGGAGCGTCCGGATCCAGATTCGGGTTTACGGAATTAATCCGGACTAGTTGCTGGAGTGTACTTATCAGAAATTGTTGGTCTAGTTCGATATCCATGGAATCGCCTCTGGAAAAATATACTTGAATCTTATCAATATCATCCCGGCAATGCAATTTTTTAAGAAAGGGAGGTCAGCAACTTTTTAGAATGAAGAATTCAAGGATATAATGAATGAATAAAAAGATATTGAGGAAAAATTAAAAAAATAAAGAAGGGAAAAATAGATGAAAGAAAAATATACATTAGTCACCCCTTAAAAAGGATTGACAGTCTTTGTTTTCTCTATGTATGATTGCAAATGAAAGGTTGAAATGGAGAAAACCATGGGTAAAAATAAAAATTTTATAGCCGGATTTCTGTTTATTTTAGGAACTTTTTTTATCCTTAATTTTGTTTTTTCCACAGGCTTTCTGAAGGCTCAATCCATAGAGGAAAAAGAGGAATTGAAAGCCACCGTGAATATAAAGGTCTCATGGAAAAATCACGATGAATATCACGGAAACCTGGAAGAAACCGGTTTTATGTCCGTATCTGTCACAGGGACTCTAGTCAAGCAGAGAAAAGGTTTGTTGGCCTTTTTTCCGGGCGGAGATGGCATGAAGGCTCAGATGCAGTATCAAAATGTGAAAAGATATAAAAAGACCGGAGAATTTTACAGCCGGGAAGAGGGCTCGGGAAATTTGCCTGTTCTTTCTCCTCAATCCATCTCAGATCCCCAGACCCAGGGGCATTTAGAATTTCTTGCCTTTACCGGGCAGGGAGCCCGGGCTCATGCCCTCCAGCTTGCGGGCCAGATCGATCCTTCGAGCCTCATGAAGGTCATGACCAGTCAGGAAAATATGGATCACTACACTTTTTCTGTGGTCACACCCGTTCAGACTGTGGTCACATCTAAGGACGGTGATACTGTGTCCGGTCTCCGGGGGCTCCACTTCTCCCTCATTGCCGAGGCTCTTAGCCAGGGTGTGCTCACCAATTCTTTATCCTGGACATCTCAAAAAATTGAGCCTCATCTCGGCTATCAGAGCTTTATGGGCTCACTTTATGACCCGCCCAAATCCGGAGATGTCAGCTATACTGTGAGCTGGACTTTTGGGGAGGTCCCTCCTGAGTTGAGGATATTTATAAAAGAGAAAGAGATGTGGAATGATATCACTGGAGAGGATAAGCAGGAGTTTCTGATCGGACAGAGAGTGCAGCTAAAGTGCGCTGTTATTCCGGAGGGCCTTGGAACCCCGAATCAAATACAATGGGAAATCCCTGGGATGCCCGATCTGGTTGTTAAGGGCTGGAAAGCCAATGAAAATGCAGGGATCAAAGAGCCTTTGACAGAAAATGACTGCCAAAAGGAAACCATAATTTTTGCTTGGGTTGACGGTTTATTTTCAGGACAGGCCAATAAAATCGTGTGTAAAGCCCAGGTAAAGGGAGAGCCAATAGAAGCAGACACCACCATTAAGGTGTATAAACCTAGGGCGGATGTGATTGTTACAGCAGGGAAAGTGGTGGCTTTTAGTCCTTCAAGAGGATGTGAGATGGTTCCTGATTCGCCATCTATAAAACTGGACAGCACGGTCACGCTCCCTGACCAATATGCCGATAAGAAATTTACCGTATTTTATGTCCAGAAAGTCAAAGCAAATGCCTGGGGATTGGATAGGTATGATGCCTCTGGTCCGACCTACGAATGGGTCAGCGATACCTGTGATTGGGTTCTGGATACGTCTTTTCCGTATAACGGATATCAGGAAGGTGTGGGAACAGTAAAGTTTGCCATGCAGGATACTCCGGGGTGGTCTCTATCCAATTTGGCTTCAGCCTATGTTTCCGATGAATTCCAGTCCTATCTTATGTTTATTCCTCCTGCTTCTGAAGGCGGAGATTCTGTGCCTGTTCCCTTAAAACAAGTGGATTGGAAATGGAAGGGAGCCTGTGTGGCTGTTGGCGAGGCTTTTCCTAGAACCATACCCCCTTGTGGTCAGGGACATAAAATAATTGTCAATCAACCGCCCAGTCGGTTCAGACCCCATCCTGTGGACTGCAGTCAGCATCCGGAGTGGACAGGAGTGAAAAAGGAAAATCGGCCTCATTCAACCAGGATTTTTACAGGAAACCGGAACGATCCTCCTCCAAAACAAGCCAACTGGAAAAAGTAAAAAAGGACTGGGCCTTTAGGAGAAAAATGAGCAGGCCAAGGTTTAAATCTCAGATCAGAAAGCTTATGATTATATTCCTATGGATTTCTGTTTTAATATCATGCCAGAGTAATGAGGCTAATAATCGGGCAGAATCCGCTCCTAGGCCCAGGGGATTCACCATCCCCATGATTGACCTGGCTGAGCAAACACACCGGCAGATTGTGGTGGATAGGGAAGAGGGGCAGTACCTGGGACATCCCAGTACTGTTTTGCTGGAGGACCAGAAAACAATCCTCTGTGTTTATCCCAAAGGGCACGGAAAAGGCGCCATTGTGATGAAGAAAAGCACAGACGGGGGCCTCACCTGGAGCAAACGTCTTCCTGTGCCTGAAAATTGGGAGACATCTCTGGAAGTACCCACCATCCACCGGGTGGTGGACGCTGAAGGAACAAAGCGTTTGATTTTATTTTCTGGACTTTATCCCGCCCGGATGGCTGTTTCAGAAGATGATGGAAAGACCTGGACTCCGCTCAAGCCTGTGGGTGATTGGGGAGGCATTGTGGTTATGGGGAGTGTGGTAGAGCTGCGCACTGGAAAAGGTCATTACCTGGCTATGTTCCATGATGACGGACGGTTTTTTAGAGAGGGCGGTGGAAAAACTGATACCTTCACCTTGTACCAGACTTTTTCCCATGACGGAGGGCTGACCTGGTCTTTTCCGGAAGCGGTGTTACAGACCACCCGGATCCAACTCTGCGAGCCTGGGATCATCCGTTCTCCGGATGGGAAGCAGCTGGCAGCTCTGCTCAGAGAAAACAGCCGCACCCGAAACTCCTTTGTGATTTTCTCAAATAATGAGGGAAAGACCTGGAGTGAGCCTCACGAACTTCCAGGTGCTTTAACCGGAGACCGGCACACGGGAAAGTACGCTCCTGACGGAGGACTGCTCCTATCATTCCGGGATACTGCTCTGGAGACTCCCACTCAAGGGGACTGGGCAGCCTGGGTGGGAACCTATGAAGATATTGTAAAGGGAAGAGAAGGACAGTACCGGGTCCGGTTGATGGACAACAATCATGATTGGGACTGCGCTTATCCAGGAGTGGAAGTGCTGCCTGACGGAACTTTTGTGCTGGTTACTTACGGTCACTGGATAGAGGGTGAGATGCCTTTTGTGGTGTGTGTAAGGTTGACGTTGGAAGAGCTGGATAAGACAACCCAAGAGAAAAAAATGAGGTAAATAAGTAAGACGTCCCTGTTTTTATATTGACGAGATAATTTCTATATTATTTAATGTCAAAGTTGAGATTATTTAATTATTTATGAAGGAGAAGTCTGAAATGAAATCCAAAAAATATGTTATTTTTTCAATGATCTTTGTATTTACCCTTACACTCACTGGTTTTAAATCCTCAGCTCCTTTACTTAATTCGACGCAGGCCCAGGATGCCCTCCTTGAATCCTTAAATGAAATCGCAGTTATTGAACAGAAAGTCATGGTCCCCATGCGGGATGGAGTCCGGCTGGCCACAGATATTTACCGTCCTAAAACAGATGAGCCGGTGCCGGTTATTCTTTCCAGGACTCCTTACAATTTCAATCCCTGGCAGGACGGCGAGTTAAGAACACGGAATTACACCACAGCCTTCAGAAACGTCAAGCGCGGCTATGCCCTGGCCGTCCAGAACGAACGGGGAAGATATTATTCTGAAGGAGAATGGGACATTCTGGGACCACCCACCACAGATGGATATGATGCCATTCAGTGGCTGGCTGAACAGCCCTGGTCTAACGGCAAAGTGGCTTTGATCGGGTGTTCCTCCACAGCCGAGTGGCAGATGGCTGTGGCGGCTTTGGATCCTCCGGGTCTTGCGGCTGTGGTGCCCATGGGATTCGGAGCCGGCATTGGTCGAGTAGGTGAATATTATGAACAGGGAAACTGGTACCGGGGCGGAGCGCACCAGATGCTGATGACCGCCTGGCTTTATGACTATGGCTTTATCCAGACTGACAGGAACCGACCTAAATTTTCAAAGGGTATGACTCAAGAAGAGCTGGTCAAAGTGTCTAAATACTTTGACCTGGCGGCTGAGGTTCCAAAAGTGGACTGGTCCAAGGCGCTTTGGCATTTGCCCCTTATGGACATCGTTAAAAATTTAGGAGGGCCTCAGAGTGTGTATGAGGACATGATTACACGCAAACCCAATGATCCGGCCTGGTATAAAGGCGGCTTATACCATGATCATATGTCTGAAGGATTTGGTGCACCCGGATTGTGGTTTATCTCCTGGTATGATATCTCCATCAGTCCTAATCTGGCTTTAGTCAATCATGTGAGTTCCCATGCCAAAGACCCGGAAGTGGCTGAGAATCAGTTTGTGGTTATTGCCCCGGGACGTCACTGTGCTTTTAACTATCCCAGCAGAGATATCCTTGTGGGTGAGAGAAAAATGGAAAACGCTCGCTTTAACACCGAAGGGCTCATTAATAAATGGTTTGACTTCTGGCTCAAAGGTGAGGATAACAAGATTCTGGATAAAACACCTAAGTTTCAGTACTACACCATCGGTCTTAACAAATGGCAGTCTTCAGATTTATGGCCTCCCGAAGATACAGAGATGAAAACTCTTTATCTGGACAGCCGGGGCGAAGCCAACAGTGTTTTTGGAGACGGAAAACTGACCTTTGATCCCCCCGGTCCAGAGGACCATCCGGATGAATTTACCTATGACCCTCAATATCCGGTTCCCATTCACGGAGGGGGTTTTTGTTGCATGGGGGAAGAATATCAACCGGGTTCCTTTGACCAGCGCCAGAACGAAGCACGCCATGATGTTCTGGTTTACTCCACCAAGCCTTTAAAACAGGGTATGGAGATAACAGGGCCTGTGAAGATCACTCTTTATGTATCCTCAGATGTAAAAGACACGGATTTTACAGTCAAGCTGGTGGATGTTTATCCGGATGGAAGAGCTTATAATCTGTGTGACACCATCCAGCGTGTGCGCTACCGTGAAGGCTATGACAAAGAAGTGTTTATGGAAAAAGGAAAGGTGGTTAAAGTTCCTGTGAGCACCATGAACACCAGCAGTTATTTTGCGCCGGGACACCGCATGCGCATCGAGATCTCCAGCAGCAACTTTCCCAGATATGCGCGAAACCTCAATACCGGCGGGAATAACTATGATGAAAAAGAGGGGGTGGTGGCGCACAACAAAGTGCACCATTCAAAGGCTTCCCCCTCCCAGATCAGGGTGTCTGTAGCTAATGGGTCAAAGTAAAGTCGTTCGAACCTAGAGTCTTATTTTAATCCCGACTTTAAGGGACAGGCCACTGAAATCAATGATAGCCTCTCTGGCTAACCGGTATCCTGCGGGCTCTTCTTCTCGTATAAATAAAGCAGGATATTCAGTTCCTTCCACATAATAAAGGGTTCCTTCTGATTCCCAAACTTCTGATCCCTCGATTGATTTTTCTGATCCTTCAAATCCTTGAATTTTGGCATATCGGCCCTGTCCTTCTATGACAAAGGCTACGTTTGGGTTGAAATAAAATTCAAGCCCTAATCCTCCGTGAAAGCCTAGGGAATTTGCACTGGTATCGTAATGGAGTTCATCCATTTCACCGGGAATTCCAAAGGTCCAATCATAAGTGAACTGTGCCATATAATAATCAGCCCCACCGTGAAGACAGAGATTTACCTTATTACTTAAAGGTTGAGTCAAAAATAGGCTTAATTTGATGGGAACAGCTCTTATTTTTGGCTCATTAGTCATGGTCGCTTCTACGCTGTTGGTGAACAGGAGTTCACTTGCCTCTTTTCCTTGGATGTATTCGGCTCCCAATCCGATCCCCAGCCGCCTGGAGAAGCTGATGATCAGATCTCCACCAAATCCGAAGTCCCGCTCGATGGGATTTATTTCTCCTGTTTGAGAGAATCCCCAATCAGTAAGAAATTCCGAGTGAAGGTCACACCATCCTTTGGTTCCATCATTCACATCTCCGTTGAGAAAATAATTGAGTCCCCCCATCAATCTCAGCTCTAATCTTGGCCCATGCCTCGAGATACCTTGATAAGCTTGGGATTGAATCTGATCTTGGCATCCGGCGGCTTTTTCTGTAAAGAGGGACACAGAAATAAAAACGATGGCTATTAATACTGTTAGGAGTTTAAGGTGCTTCATTTTTTTACCCTCCCTTATTTTTGTCGGTTATGTATGTGTATTTTACTAATAAATTTTTATCATTTCCATATTTATTATTTTGTAGAGAGTTTTTATCTTGTTATTTAGCGACTTTTTTATTTATTTTTTAAGGCAGGTAAAGGGGAGGGAGGGAAATTATTTAGGCAAAGGATTTGGGAATATAATTGATTATTATAAGATGTTTATAGAATGGTAAAAAATGGGCAAATAGGTGTGATGATGCTGTTTTTTAAGAAGGGAATAGAGCCGGAAAGACAGACTTCCCGGCTCTAAAAAATATTATGATAAGATTAGCTGTGTTGTGTGTTACTCCTCATCACAGGGATAACTGTTGTTGAAGAGATCCAGAGCTTCCCAGTACTGAGCGGCAGCGCGTTTTTGCTGTTTAGATATGAATTCCTCATCATAAATTTCCATGATATCTCCTGATAACTCAGTGCACAGCCACCCCTCAGCCATGTCAATTTGTGGAATGCCGGTGGAATTGTTCACATTGAGCTTTGCTGCGATGAGCTGGGCAAAGAACATAGAGAAGTTTTTACCTTTAGCATCATTGAGTATATATTTGCCTGATTCTTCTGCTATCTCGTGACCACAAATGGTGACTGTTGCACCATTCCATGAGTGATTTTTCCAGTATCCGATGGTCTTGGTGCAGAGCACTAGAGCCCCAGATGTCATGTCACCATACTCGTAGTCATAAAAAACTCCATCCTTATTCATCATAAAAAGTTCTACAGTTGTACCGTCCGTCTTGTCAACAACAAATATCTCATCTTCATTGGTTGACCCCACGAGATCACCGTAACCTTGGGCTCTGATTGCCAAACCGGTAAAATATGATCCTTCACCACCCGAGCCCAGATGGGTTGCAATCACAGTTCCAGTCATAGGGAATGTTAAAATATAAAGGCCTCTAGGAGCAGCCCCTCTCGATCGGTTAGCCCAGAAATAGAGAGTGCCGTCAGCACCGAAAACGATGTCTGCACCAGATACATCAACAAGCGTTCCACCAGAAGTTTTGATCTGACCCACGAGGGTTGCCACACATGTTCCAGTATCTACTGTGTATAAGGAATCTGTAGAATCACTGGCCGCATAAAGAACTCCATCGTTTGAGAAAGCAGCCAGGACGATTTCAGGCACTACGGAGCCTTCCGTACTGTCGAGTCTTACATAGTCAAGTTCATAAAAGCTAGCTGAACTAATCTCATAATAGCCCAGCATACCGGATGTACCTGTCTGACCTGATGTGTACTTATCGAAGGCGTAGAGTTTCGTACCATCGGGTGTACAGGCGAGAGCATCGACTTGTTTGAATGGAATTTTCCCGTATGGTACTCCTTCCTCATCAGTTGGCAGAGGGGTTAAATTAGCCTGGCCGGTAGAGGAGTCAAGCTCTACTTTATAGAGCCATGTGTTAACTCGATCTGCACTATCTGTGAGATACAAAGTCTCCTGGATCGTCTGGGCATGTGCCAGTTGTCCCCGGATGCCTATCAACAGCAACATGAGGACAAGCAATCCTGTCATTCCATAAAGAAATTTTTTCATTTAAATCCTCCTTTTTTTCTTAAGGCATAAAAATGTCTTTTTTATTTATGTGAAGCCCGATGGCAATTAATTTAAAGAGATGTGGTTTGTCATATGTAAACATTTTGTCTTTTCTAAATCTTGTTATGTTTGATTCTCAGCATCAACAATAGTTATTATCGTTTAACAATTAATCAATGTCAAGGTTTTTTAACCTTTAAGGGGGATGCATCTCCTCTTTTGCGGCTAGCCAAAATTTGCTTAAAAAAATTACAGGATTAGATTGATTAATATATAAAAAGAGCGATTTAATATTGGGTTTGAAATTTAGAGGGACTAATTCGATTTCAACTGCTTGGAATGTATTTGGCGGTTTTTAGGGCGGATTTTTCTTTGTCCTTGATCTCGAGCATGACATCAAAATCCAGACCTTGGGTTTGTTCCAGGAATTTTTTAAATAATCGGATGTTTATGGTTTCTGAATGGGCTCCCTTTTTTTCTCCTTCGCTGCTGTAATCAATCATTAATTTTCCGTCTTTGTTTTTCCACGTTTTATGTGCTTTTGTGATGGCATCCCGAAAACTTTCTCTGTTATTGAGACATTCATGATGGTAGGTATCAAAGATAATAGGGATTTTTGTTTTTTTATGGATTGAAAGGCAGTCTTTAAGGCTGTAGGATCGGTGGTCATTTTCAATAACCAGCCTTTTTTTTATTTTCAGAGGGAGGCTTTGGTAGTTTTCAATAAATCTTTGGACTGATTTTTCCTGATCCCCGTAAACTCCCCCGACATGAATCTGGATTTTTGCTGTTGCGTTGAGTTCCATGGAATCCAAAACAAGGCAGTGATAATCCAGTTCTTTGACGCTTCTTTGGACAATGTCCTTGTTTTTGGCGTTAATGAGGACAAAGGGGTCGGGGTGCATGGATATCCTGATTTTGTGGGTTTTTATGTAAGCGCCTATTTTCTTGAAATCGTTTTTGAAATGATCCACCCAATCGAACTGACACACCGGGTGGGAGGCGAAAGGAACGAGATCGGAACTGATCCGGAAGAAAAGAAGCTGATTTTCGACATTAAATTTGAGGATCTTTTTTAAGCAGCTTAAATTATGGCTGACTTTCTGGATTAAGTTTTCTTCCGAATAATTTCTGAGCCGAAAAGTTGAATTTGCGGTGCAGCCAATGCTTCTGTTGATGCAGGGATAGCCTATTTTCATTTTTTAGATCCTTAAGGTGCCGGTTGATGAATCATTTGATTCGGGTCTCCCATAAAGCCCAGTCTCCGCCAAAGGGACGGAGGCCTAAATCAGAAGGACTGGTGGGGGGTGGAACCAGGGCTTCATAGACCTGGCGGGCATGAGCCTGGCATCGAGTAAAGTAGGTGGCAGCCTCAGCCAGATTTGACAGAGCCTGGTTTCCTTCAGCTACCTGGGCTCTACGCAAAGCAAGTCTCCCTTTAAAATATTCCGCATTGGCTTGGCCGTAGATTTCCTGGAGCGATGAATAGCCCGGATCTTTGTAAGTCAAATGCATCAGTTCGCTGTAGGCTAGGGCAATGCATTCTTTAGCTTTTTTTTGGGCCTCTTCCACCATGGCTTTGGGAGACTCTGCCAGCCGAAGCTGGAAGAAGGTATGGGTGCCATGGACGTAATGATAGGCGGTCTGCATGACAGAGCCGTCTGAAGCTATGGATGAATGAAGAACCCGGCCTGCGGGCCCGGTACAGATATGAGCGATTCCTTGATCGCCCTGATGAGGGAGAGCCACCGCTGTCCACAGATTGGTGGGCCTGCAGTACACCGCATCCCAGCCTCCTTTGGGCAGTTCAGGAGGAGCACTTCCTGGGAAACGAAGGATCATCTTGGCAAACTCCACATCGATCTGTCCATGATAGTTGTGGAGCATATCCCAGATCATTAGGTTACGGGGAGCGGCATAGGCACCGTACCCGCCGTGTTTTTTGATAAAATCACCCTCTTTGGTCACCTTCATTTCCGGGTTCAGATAGTTGTTGGTGGAATATAGGAAATCCTTTTCTCCGAAATCTCCGGGCTGACGCACACTCTGGATGGCGGAGGTTTTTTCCACCACATAGGCACCTCCCCGGGTATCCACA
>CAZRGM010000015.1:0-165538 GCA_964599635.1 uncultured Eubacteriales bacterium
TCCAGCGAAGCTGGACGGTGAGTATGTCTGACCCACGGACGGGGGGAGTTACGGAACCGCCGAGAAAAACGAAGAAGAATGGCGTTAAAAATCTGAACGGAGCACAAGCCATACCTGAATTTCACCATATTTCATGAATGGTTCAGGTCAGACCTGGATTATTCACAAGCTGAGATTGCGGTAGATGCAAGGCGCAGTGTATGAAGCTGTGGTCCTTCACTGCGAATGCGCTGCAACGAAGCAGATGCGGCAAGATCAGCTTGCCTATAAGGTAAGATATGTATGCATAAAATAAGAATGAGCCCAGTGATACACGCAGAAATTAAAAGTTTTCTGTATAAACTTCCAAAGATGATTGTTCATGAAGATTTGTATGGAAAAGCATACATATCTTATGAATAATCCAGGTCAGACCAGTTCGAGGATATGACCCATTTTTTCTTTTTTTGTTTTCAGGTATTTGAGATTTTTATCATTAGGGGGGATTTCAATTGGGACTCGTTCCACTATTTCGAGTCCATATCCTGACAGGCCTATGAATTTTCTCGGGTTGTTGGTGATAAGCCTCAATTTGGTGATCCCAAGGGATACCAGTATTTGGGCTCCTATCCCATAGTCTCTCTGATCAGCCTTAAATCCGAGTCTGAGGTTCGCTTCAACCGTATCTTCTCCTTCTTCCTGTCTCGCATAAGCTTTTATTTTGTTGACCAATCCTATTCCCCGCCCTTCATGGTCCAGCATATATAAAATCACACCTTTCCCATTTTTTTCGATCATTTTCATGGAACGGATCAGCTGTTCGCCGCAGTCACAGCGTCTGGATTGAAATGTGTCTCCAGTCAGACATTGAGAATGGGCCCGGACCAGTGTGGGCTCACCTTTTTTTATCTCCCCCTTGACTAAAGCCACATTATTTTGATGGTGGATGGTATCTTCAAAGACCATTATTTTGAAATGGCCGTATTTTGTGGGGAGGTCAGCTTCTCCGATTTTTTTGACCAGGATCTCATTCTGCATTCTGTATTTTATGAGATCTGCGATGGTCAAGATAGGAATGTCAAAAGTCTGGCTGAATTTTTCAAGTTCTTTTCTGCGGGCCATGGTCCCGTCTTCATTCATTATCTCACAAATGACTCCTGCAGGAGATAGGCCGGCTAAGCGGGCAATATCCACAGAAGCCTCGGTTTGTCCGGCTCTTTTCAGCACTCCTCCTTCTTGAGCCTGTAAAGGAAAGATATGTCCGGGTCTCACGAGGTCCTTGGAGGTTGATTTAGGATCTATGGCGGTGAGGATTGTCCGGGCTCTGTCATAAGCTGAGATTCCTGTGGTGGTGCCGTCTTTAGCATCGATGGATACCGTAAAAGCTGTCTGAAAGGGCGCTGTATTGGATTTGACCATCTGGGGAAGGTCAAGATTTTCGATTCTGCCTTTGGTGAGGGATAGACAGATTAGACCTCTTCCATATTTTGCCATGAAATTGATGATATCAGGAGTCACTTTTTCGGCGGCACAGGTGAGGTCTCCCTCGTTTTCTCTATCCTCGTCATCAACAATAATGATGACTTTTCCTTCTCTTATGGTATTGATGGAATGTTCTACAGACGCTAGAGCTGATTGTTTTTCCATATATTTAAAACCTCAGTCATGATTCTTTTTGGTCATAGTATTATACACATATTTACCGATTATGTCACATTCGATATTAACTTCACGGCCTGTCTTCAGATCTGAGAATTGGGTATCTTTGAGCGTGATCGGAATGATTTCTACTTCAAAGAGATTGTTTTTAACAGAGGCAATGGTGAGGCTCACTCCATCCACCGCCACTGAACCTTTGGGGATGAAATAAGGTTTTAATTCATCAGGGAACCGGACGGTGACCCTTTTTCCTTCTTTTCTGGTCTCGATTTTAGTGATTTTTCCTTTATCGTCAATATGTCCGGTCACGAGGTGGCCGCTCAGAGGCTCGGAGAGAGTGACGGGTGATTCCAGATTCAAACGATCTCCTCTTCGAAGCGAACCTAGGGTTGTTTTTTGTAAAGTTTCTGGGGAGAGATTAAAGTAAAGAATGTTTTTTTCCTTTTTAATAATGCTGAGACAAACACCATTGACAGAAAGGCTGTCACCTTTATGGAGAGAAGAAGCCAGCGTTGGGGCTTCAACAGCGATCTCTTGCTTGCCTAAAGTGTAAGCTCTGAATTGGCCGGTGTGTTTTATAATTCCTGTAAACATCATAAACCTTACTTATTCATAAAAAAATAGCGATATTTTTATTATCAATTTATTTTTAGCAATATATCATTTTTTTTCAAGAACTAAATTTTGAACATTTTCCATGATTTTATTTTTATTTTAATCGCCATTTTTTTATGAATAGTTCAGGTGAATAATCAAGGTAGATACCCTTGGACAATGATATCGTTTTCTATTTTAAATGTTTTTATTTTTTTCAGTTTGATGGATTTATTGATGGTCGAAGCTCCTTTTCCTTCAAAAAAACAGGGAGCCTGTTCACCTCCCACAAGTTTTGGGGATAGTGAGAGAACCATTTTATCTGCGATTTTGGATTCAAGCAGATGGGTGTGGAGAAGATTTCCCCCCTCCACCAGGACACTTGATATTTGGTTTTTTCCGAGCCAGGCAAGAACTTTTTTTATATCAACTCTATTATTTTTTTGGGGGACAGAAATGACCTTAATCCCCTTTTCCTGTAAAATCTTTTTTTTCTCTAAATGGGACTGTTTGAGTGTAAAAATAACAATATCTCCTTTTGAGAGGGTTGAAAGCAATTTTGAGGTGAGGGGGATCCTCAGATTTGAGTCAAGAACGACCCTGATGATGGTTTTTCCCGGCAAGCTGGGATGTCTCACTGTCAATCTGGGATCATCTTTCAACACAGTGTTGATTCCCACCATGATGGCGTCATGTTCTCCTCTAAGGAGATGCATGTATTTTCTGGTTTGTGAAGAGGAGATCCATTTTGAGGAATAAGTTCTTGTTGCTGTTTTTCCGTCCAGACTCAAGGCAGCTTTCAGAGTTACAAAAGGGATTTGGGTTTGAATGTATTTTAGGTAAGCCTCATTGAGGAGACTGTTTTTTTCTTTAAGAAGCCCCAATGAAACTTCGATCCCTGCTTTTCTCATTTTTTCTATCCCTTTCCCGTTAACCTGAGGATTAGGATCTATGGATGATATCACGACTCTTTTGACTTCAGCTCCAAGGATCTTATCAATGCAGGGAGGAGTTCTCCCCCAGTGCACACAAGGTTCCAAATTTATATAAGCCGTTGCATTTTCAGCTTTAGACCCGGCTCTTTCCAGAGCGAGGGCCTCTGCGTGAGCCTTTCCAGGTCCCTTATGATAACCGTGACCGACAATCATTCCATTTTTAACAATGACAGCCCCGACATAAGGATTTGGGCTCACCCGGCCGAGTGCTTTCTCGGCAAGGGCATAGCACATTTGGAGATAGGAGATATCTTGATAAAGTGTCATGATAAAAGAGCTTCTGTGAATTCTTGAGGAGAAAATTCAAGCAGTTGATCTTCTTTTTCTCCGATGCCAATCAATTTTATGGGAAGATTCAGTTCATCAGCAATGCTGATAACACTTCCCCCTTTCGCGGTTCCATCCAGTTTAGATAAGAATATTCCTGTCAGCTCAGAAAATTTTGAGAATTCCTCTGCTTGATGGAGAGCATTTTGTCCGATACTGGCATCCAGCACCAGAAGGACTTCGTGAGGGGCTCCTTCAATCTCTCTTGAGATGATTTTTTTGATTTTTTCAAGTTCGTTCATCAGATTGATATTGGTGTGAAGGCGGCCGGCTGTGTCTATAAGAAGGACTTGATGATGTTTGGCTTTGAAGGATTGGATGGCATCAAAAGTGACGGCCGCCGGATCAGCGCCGTAGGAGCCTTTTATGACAGGAATATTTAGTTTTTTCCCCCACTTTTCAAGCTGTTCCTGAGCTGCAGCCCTGAATGTATCTGCAGCCACCATAAGGACTTTTTCTCCATTTTTTTTGAAATAATAGGCTGTTTTTGCAAGGGATGTGGTCTTGCCGCCTCCATTGGTTCCCACGAACATGATCACGGTGCCTTTGGGGTTTGTATTTAGTTTTATAGGATGTCTGGAGAGGATTTCTTCTATTTCGTTTTCTAAAAGCTGCTTGATATCAGAGGGAGAATCAGATTTTTGACTCTTTTCTTTTATCCGGGAAATGATTTTTTCAGAGGTTTGGATTCCTGTGTCAGCAAGAATCAGAGATTCCATGAGTTCGTTCAATATTTTGTCTCTGCTGACAGGTGATTTCAGCGCTTCTTTAATTTTTGCATTAAGGGCCTTCCGGGTACGGGAAAGTTTTTCTTTTAAGTTGTTCATAGCGATAGAAGAATTATATTTTTCATCTTAATCATTGTCAATGTACTGAGATCGTGTTAAGTTTAAATTTCATGGAAGATCAAATATGGGTGATGCCGAAACTTGATGATCAAATCCATCGGCTTGCTTCAGAGTTGAATATTTCTTTTGAAACAGCGCAGATCCTTTTTAACAGAAATATAAAAACCAAACAGGAAGCTCAAAAATTTCTATTCTCTGATTTAAAAGATTTGAATGATCCTTATCAGATGGAAGGAATGGAACGGGCGGTTGAAAGAATAGAAAGAGCCATTAGAGACAAAGAAAAAATGCTGGTTTTTGGGGATTATGATGTGGATGGGATTCTTTCCGTTGTGATTTTAATGAAGGCAGTTGAATCGTTGGGCGGGAGTATTGAATATTTTATACCTGATAGGTTAGAAGATGGATACGGCATTAAATCCAAGCACATTGAAATGGTGGTGCAACGAAAAGTAGATTTAGTGATCAGTGTGGATTGTGGGATCAAAGCGGTTGATTTCACCCAAAAAGCAGCGGCTTATGGAGTGGATGTGATCATTACGGATCATCATCAGCCTGGTCCTGAGATTCCTAAAGCGGTGGCTGTTCTCAATCCGTCATTGAGCGGATCGTCATATCCCGATAAAAATCTGGCGGGTGTTGGAGTGGCTTTTAAACTGATTCAGGCTCTTATGGAAAGAAGGAATCGAAGAGAGGTGCTCTCTCATTATTTGAAGCTGGTCTCTATTGGGACCATAGCTGATGTTGTTCAGTTGAGAGGAGAAAACAGGATTTTTGTCAGATATGGGCTGCAGGGATTAAAGGAAGTATCCAATAAAGGATTAAAAAACTTACTTTCTATTTGTGGTTTAGAAGTGGGAGATGTGACTGCAGGAGATGTTGGTTTTAGGATTGCTCCCAGGTTAAATGCGGCAGGCCGACTGGGCAAAGCAGCCCTTTCCGTTGATCTTTTTCGGGTTAAAGATCAGGCGGAAAGCAGAGAGATTGCTTTGCAGCTGAATGCGCTGAATTCCATGAGACAAAAGGCTGAAATGAAAATTCTTGATCAAGCTGTCGAAAAGATAGAAAAAGAAAATCTGCATAGAAAATATAAATTATTAATTTTAGGCAGTGAACACTGGCATAAAGGGATTATAGGTATTGTCGCTTCTCGATTAAAGGAAATGTATTATCGACCGGTGCTTCTGTTTTCCTATAAAGATGGCCGGGCTTTTGGTTCCGGGAGAAGTATCTATGAGTTTTCCTTGATAGACTGCCTCAGGAACAGCAGCCGGTTTTGTATCAGTTACGGGGGGCATCATCTGGCTGTGGGGTGTGAAATAAAGGACAAGGATTTTGACGATTTCCGGAGAGATATAAACAATTACGCAGATTTAAAGATTGATGAATCACTCCTGAAAAGAAAGATCAAACTGGACGCAAAAATTGATTTCAGCCATATAACAGAATCTTTTATGAAGGAAATCGATTATCTAAAGCCTTATGGAGTCGGAAATCCAAAGCCTGTTTTTTTATCAGAAAAGGTTTATATCGCTTCTGATCCTCTTGTTCTTAAGGGTAAGCACAGTAAGCTCATTGTGAAGAAGGACGGGAGGATTTTTGAAGCCTTGGGTTGGGGGAGAAAGGATTGGGCTCAATGCCTTAAAAATGGGGATTGGGTTGATCTTGTTTATTCCTTAAACAGCACGGAATATCTGGGGGAGAAGCGGCTTAATCTTGTTCTTCATGACCTAAAGTCGGCCGGAAGATAATATTTTTTTATGAACAGGTCAGGTTAAGAAGATGGGCTATAATAAAAGACAATCGGAATAGTTCAGGGAAATTGTTTTATAATAGAAATATAAGTAAGAAGTGATTTATATGCTAAAGAAAATGAAGAGAAAATCATTGAGGCCTGTAGTGGTCATGAGGTACGTTATTTTATTTTTACTTATTTGGATTGTTGTTTTGATAGGAGTTGATGTTTTTTCCAGATTAGGAAAAAAATCTGTTGTTTCTTTAGTGGATGAAGGATTGGAGGAGCCCATTATTGAACAGAAAGAAGATGTGGTTTATTTAGAAGATAAGAAGGGAAGTCCGATTTTTGAGTCAAAAGCTGATCGCCAGTATTTAGGAGAGGACGGATTTTATCACCTGGAAGGAAATGTATTGGTCAAGTTTTTAAAAAGGGCAGAGGGAAATGATATTGTTTTTAATGGAGATGAGATTCGATACGACAGGGAAGGAAACCGATTTATTCTATTAGGAGACGCAGAGATTCGATTTAAAGACCTTGTTATTGAGTCTTCTTACCTTGAATATGAGAGTCAAACCTATATGATTAAGACAGAAAAAGGGGTTTCTTTTTCTTCACCGCGAATCAGAGGACAGGGTCAGACTTTGGTCTGCTTTGAAAAGAAACAAGAATTTGAAATTCAGAACAATGTCCATATTGAGTTAATCCGAGAAAATGAAGGTTCAAAAGTTATTTATGTAAGTGGGGATAAAATGTTTTATACGCACAAATGGGGGAACGGCTCCATGGAAGGTCATGTCAGGCTTAAGGCAGGAAAGAATTCAGTGGAAGCTGACCGGCTGGAATTTTACCTCCCCCCCAGCAAAGATTTTTTACGGTCCTTAATCCTTAAAGGAAATATCAAAGGAGATCTATTTTCAGGCTTGTCTTCTGAAAACCAAGGCGAGGTTGAAGAGTATAAAGCTGAGGCTGATGAAGTGTTTATTAGGTTCTTTAAATATCTGGATGTGCCGCAGAGGGTGGAAGCTAAAGGTCATTGTTTGATTGATACCTCTCAGTCAGATATTGGCATCCAGAGTATCCAATCAGAAAAATTTATGATTTATTTCAGCAGGAATGGAGAAATTAGTGGGTTTTCAGGGCTGGAGGGTGTTCTCATTAAGGAAAGAAAAGGAGACGGCGGCAGAGAGATTAAAGGGAATAGCTTTGAGATTGGCCAAAGTAAAGAGATCTTGAGAGTGTTTGGAAAGGGCTCTCAAAGAGCCGAGATCATCTCAGAGGATTATAATATTTCAGCCGATGACATAACCAGTCCCCTAAGAGGTGGCGATCTGGAAGCCAAAGGAGAAGTCAAAGGTGTTTTCATGTCTTCACCCAGCTCTTATGTGGATATGGGTTTGTTCTCTCATTCACAACCTGTGTTTATTTCAACAGAAACAATGAGATATATAGAGGAGGAAAAGCGTTTTATATTTAGAGATAAAGTGAAGTTATGGCAGGAGAAGGAAATGATTGTGGCTGAAGAGGTTGTTATGGAGAAAGAAAAAGGCGGGATGAATGCTCATCATGGAGTCCAAACAGTGCTTCATTATGAAAAAGAAGGAAAAGAACAAAGGTTTCATATTTCGTCTCATGTCATGGAGTTCGATCCCCAAAAAAATATAATTTTATTTGAACAGGAATGTGTTATGAAAATTGGAGGTGTCAAATTGAATGCTGATTCTATTTCTATATCCATGGAAGAGGATGAAAATGAGATGAAGTTTCTCACGGCTAAGGATTCGGTCATCATAGAGATTGGAACATATAAAGGGAGAGGAGGAAGAGCTGATTTTATTTTTGCTGATGAAATGCTTGTTCTGACTGAGAATCCTGTTCTTATAGAGAAGGATCAAGGAACAACCGAGGGGGATAAATTGACTTTTAGACTGTCCGATGATAGAATCTTTATCGAAAACGAAGGAGACCGAAGATCGGTAACTATTCTAAAGAAGTGAAAGATGAATACTTATCTAGCAGCTACAGGACTAACAAAAAGCTATCAAAGAAAGAAAGTTGTTCAGGATGTTTCATTAAAAGTTAATAGAGGAGAGATTGTCGGTCTTCTGGGTCCGAATGGTGCAGGGAAAACAACTACTTTTGGATTGATTCTTGGGCTTATTGCGCAAGATGAGGGTCAAATATATTTAGAGGGAGAGGACATCACCCTTCTTCCTATGTATCTTAGAGCGAGAAAGGGATTGTGCCTTCTTCCCCAAGAGCCTTCTTCATTTAGGAAGCTGAGCGTGAAAGATAATCTCTTGGCTGCGGGTGAAATCATGTTTAATTCTTCTATGAAACAATCGGATGTGACCCATTTATTGAAAGAATTTGGTTTGGAGGGGCTTTTAGAGGAGAAAGCCCTGACTTTATCTGGAGGTGAGAGAAGGAGGCTGGAGATTGCGAGGGCCTTGATCGGTAATCCTGATTACATTCTTCTGGATGAGCCTTTCACAGGAATCGATCCTTTGGCTGTTTTTGATTTACAGAAAATAATTTTCTCATTGAAAGAAAGAGGTATTGGTCTGCTCATCACTGATCACAGTGTGAGAGAAACTCTTAAAATTACAGACCGAGCTTATATTATGGACAAGGGCAAGATATTAGTCAAAGGAACACCCCAGGAAGTTGTCGGCTCAGAGGAGGTCAAGAAGTTTTATTTAGGGGATGGTTTTAGACTGGAGTGATTTCAGGAAAAGAATTCTAAGGAAATTCTATGATTTTGAAACAGCAGTTAAGTCAAAAACAAGTTCAGAAACTTGTACTTTCACCGGCTCTGCAGCAGGCTATCAGGCTACTTCCCCTGACTAATTTGGAAATTATCGAAGTCATAGATACAGAGCTTTCTGAAAATCCTTTGCTTGAGATAAAAGAAGAAACCGAAAAAAACGAAGATCGGGGAATCCAAAAGGAGAGTCAAGAGGAGGAAAAGGAATTTGAGGAGCTTTACGAACAGTATTTTGATAATCGATTCAGTTCCTTCTCTATGGAAAGAAGGGAAATCCCGGATTATGAAAATTTTGTATCAAAAGCCCCTTCATTATGGGAACGTCTTGACTGGCAGGCGAACATGACTTTTTTTGATCCCAAAGAAAAAGAGATTGCTCAATACATCATTGGAAATATAGATGAGGATGGTTATCTCACCACATCTCCAGAGGACATTTCGAATTCAATGAAAGTTTCAGTGGATAAAGCGGAAAAGGTAAGGAAAAAAATAATGAATTTTGATCCAGTCGGAGTTGGAAGTCTTTCCCTTAAAGAAGCCCTTTTGGTTCAATTGGATTATTTGGAGACAGAGAATGCAAATCTTAGGAATATTATTGAGAATCATTTAGACCTTTTGGAAGGATCTCGTTATGAAGAGCTTTCTAAGTCTCTTAACATCAGTCTTTCTGAGATAAAGGAGATTATTGGAGAGATCAAGAAATTAAATCCAAAACCGGGGAGAAAATACACTCAGGAACGGACTCAATACATTGTTCCTGATATTATTGTTGAAAAAACGGATAATCATTACACGATAAAAGTGAATAACGAGGGAATTCCCAGAATTAGGATCAGCAAATATTACAGAAAGCTCATTGCCCGTGCGTCCAAAGATAATCCTGAGGCCTATGAGTTCCTGAAGGCTAAACTGAAGAAAGCCTTCTGGTTTTTACGAACTTTAGATCAGAGGAATAATACCATTTATAAAGTGGCAGATTTTATTGTCAACAAACAAAAGGATTTCATAGAAAGGGGATTAGATTATATCAAGCCTTTAACTTTAATTGAACTGGCTCAGGAGATCGGAGTTCATGAATCAACAGTGGGTCGTGTGGTTGCCAATAAACATATGATGACTCCCCGAGGGATCTTCCCACTAAAATATTTTTTTCATAAAGCCCTTTCCGGTGATTATGGCGAAGAGATTTCTACTCTCAGGATTAAGGAGAGGATGAAAAAACTGATTGAAAATGAAGACAGAAAAAATCCTTTAAGTGATGATGAAATAAGCAGTGTTTTGGCAAAAGAAAATTTTAATATTGCAAGACGAACAGTTGCCAAATATAGAAAGCAGCTCGCAATCCTGCCTTCTCATATAAGAAAAAGAAAATATTTGATGGAGGAATCATGATAAATATCAATTATACAGGCAGACAAGTCAATATCACTCCTGAGATAAGAAAATATTGTGAAAGAAGGATTAAAAGGTTAGGCAAGCTCGTTAGCTCTCCGGCAGATATGGATGTTATATTGTCTGTAGAAAAATACAGATATGAAGCTGAGATAAATATTTCTGCCAAAGGATTCACTTTAAATGCGACGGGAGAGACTCAGGATATCCTTTCTTCTTTAGCCCTTGCTTTTGATAATCTTGGAAGGCAGGTAAAAAAAGAAAAGGATAAAATGAAGCGGCGCAAAAGAGGGAAAAAGAAAAAAACAGGAGATTTTTCCAATGAAACTGAAGGTAGAAAATCGGCTCCAAGGATTATAAGAGACGAGGATTATATCTTAAAACCCATGTCTGTAAACGAAGCAGCTTTGCTCATTGGATCCAAAAGGAAAGATATTTTTGTTTTTAGGGACATCGAGACTCAAAGATGGGGTGTTTTGTATAAAAGAAAAGATGGAAACTTAGGTTTAATTGAACTTGATTGAGGTAGAGAGATAAAATTGAAAGTAAACAATTTAATAACAAATGATAGGATCATTCTAGATTTAGAGAGCTCAAGTCGGGATGAAGTTATAAAAGAAATGGTTTCTTTTTTAAATGAGAGGAGAAAAGAGATCAAAGAAAAAGAGTTATATGAACGACTTATACAAAGGGAAGAGTTAGGGAGTACGGCTATTGGCAATGGGTTCGCTATTCCCCATTGTAAAATAAAATATGCTAAAGATTTAATCGTGCTGCTCGGGATCTCGAGGAAAGGCGTTGACTTCCATTCTCAAGATAATAAGCTGACACGCGTATTTTTTCTTGTCGTTTCTTCTCCAGAGAATCCCAGTGTCAATCTGCAGGCTTTAGCGGCTATCGCTCATCTTATCCGCAAATCCAAAAATTTCGTCAATAAATTACTCAATGCGAAAAATATAAGTGAAGTTTTAAGTATCATCAAAAGCGAAGAGGAAAATATAGATGAATAAGTTTGTTCGGAATTCTTCTGATGGAGGAGAAGACATTCATCAGAAGATGATTTCGGGGGGGATGCTCAAGGTCCATGAACTGGGCGTATTGATTAGAGGGGACAGCGGGATTGGGAAAAGCGAGAGTTCCCTTGAATTAATCTCTAGAGGTTGGCGTTTTATTTCCGATGATGTGACCAATATAAAAAAAGGCCCGGGAAATAAACTGATCGGGACATCTCCTGCCATCAGCCGTTATTTTATGGAGATCAGGGGGCTTGGTATTATTAACATCAAACAGATCTTCGGCTCTAAGGCTGTGTGCAGACGTTCAACAATAGATTTAGTCATTAACTTAAAGAGATGGGAACAGGACAAAGAATATGACCGTCTCGGCCTGGAAATACAAGAAAAATATGAGCTGCTAGGAATTAAAATACCTCAGATAGTGATTCCAGTGGCTCCCGGGAGGAATATTGCAACTTTGATTGAAGTGGCTTGTAGAGTTCAGGTATTGAGAGAAAAAGGTTATCATGCCCCCAATGAATTAACCCATAGAATGGACAAAGATTTTTATTTAAAGTCAAAGAAACAGGAATCAGAAAATTGACTGACTATAACTTTTTAATCATTACAGGCTTATCGGGTTCAGGGAAGACAACAGCCAGCCGTTTTTTAGAGGATTTTGGATATTACTGTATGGATAATATTCCCGCAAAGTTGATACCTAATTTTGTAGAATTATGGAAAAAAAAGGAATTTCAGATAGATAAAGTGGCGTTTGTCATTGATATAAGGGAAGCCGGGTTTGTGTCAGAATTTCCTAAGATATTAAATAAGATTCGCCAGAAGCTTTCTCCGTGTGTGATATTTATGGAGGCTTCGGATGAAACCTTAATCAATAGATTCAGTGAGAGCAGACGGCCTCATCCTCTAACAGGAGAAGGAACAGTCATTCAGAATATCCAAAAAGAGAGGGAACAGTTAAAAGAAATCAGGAGTCTTTCCGATGAGGTCATTGATACTTCCAAAACGACTATTTCTGATTTAAAAAAGCTGATGTCTGATAGATTTTTAAAGAAAAGCAGGTATAGGATCCAGATTATGTTGGTTAGTTTTGGATATAAATATGGGATTCCCTTGGATTCTGACCTTGTTTTTGATACACGATTTTTACCCAATCCCTATTATATAGACCGTTTAAGAGAGAAAACAGGCAAGGATAAAGAAGTTTTAGATTATATCTATCATTCAAGGAAAACAAAAGATTATATCAAGAGATTGTTTGAATTCATTGATTATCACCTGCCTCACTTTATAGAAGAGGGGAAGACTTATTTGACTATATCCATAGGATGCACAGGTGGGAGGCACAGATCTGTAGCTGTTTCTGATTGGTTAAAAGAACATCTGGAGTCAAAAAAGTATAGCATCCAAATCACTCATCGTGATATATTCAAGTAAGAATCATGCTTAATTTTCCAAATAAGACGAAAAAGCTTAATGAATTTATAAATCCATGATAAAATGATGAATGAATTTTGGTAGAATATAAACAAAGGCCGGATTTATGAAAATTTTGTTCCATTTATAGGATAAAGAATGATTGGTGGTGTGATTGTTTCTCATGGAAAGTTAGCTGAGGAAATTCTGAATGCGCTCACGATCATTATAGGAGAGGCCGTAAATATAGAAGCCATTTCTATTGGCTGGTATGATGATGTGGAAGAATCGAAAAGAAAAATCAATGAAAGCATAAAAAGGGTTGATCAAAAAAGCGGAGTGCTTATTTTTACGGATATGTTTGGCGGGACACCTTCAAATTTAAGTTTTAGTTTTCTGAAAGATGGTCAGATCGAAATCATAACAGGAGTCAATTTACCGATGCTCATAAAGTTTGTTTCTTTGCAGAGGAGCTGTAATTTAAAGGATGTCGCTAAAAAAGTTGTCGAACAGGGGAAGAAAAATATCCACCTTGCGAGTGCACTGCTTAAAACGAAAAGCTAATTTGTAGCGGATTATTATGATTGGGAAAAAAATAAAAATAAACAATAAATTGGGTCTTCATGCGAGGGCTGCTGTCAAGTTTGTTAATTTGGCTAATAGATTTGCTTCTTCCATAAAAATAGTCAAAGACGGCAATGAGGTTGATGGGAAAAGTGTTTTAGGGATTCTCACTTTGGCTGCTGTTCAGGGCTCGGAGATAAAGTTAGAAGTTTCAGGAAAAGATGAGGAAATGGCGCTGCAAGCACTCAGTGATCTGATTAATGATAAGTTTTATGAAAAAGAGTGATTTTCTATGGAATATTTTAGGCTTAGAGGAATAGGGGTTTCCCCAGGTATTGCAGTCGGAGAAGTTCTTTTATCAGAAGGGGTTGTTTTTACTTCGAGAAAAGATGATATTAAGGCCGAACATGTAGATAAAGAAATAAAGAGGTTGAAGGCAGCGATTAATAAAACGGCAGATCAGCTTAAAAAGATTAAAGAGGAAATAGGGAAAAAAGTAGGGACAGACCATTCTTTTATTTTTGAAGCTCACCTTTTTATTCTGAAGGATAAAAGCCTTATTTCTAGAATAGAAGAGATCATTAGAAAGGAGAAAACGAAAGCAGAGAGAGCTATTTCTAAAGTATATGATGAATACTCAAAAATGTTTCAATCTATTGACGATGAGTACATTAAGCAGAGGGAATATGACCTCAAAGATGTTCTTTCTAAAATGTACTTAAATCTCGAATCAAATAAGAGATTGAAAATAGATGATGGGAAAGAAAAAATCCTGGTGGCCCATGACCTCCTCCCTTCAGAGGCGGCTTCAAAATTGAGCCAAGGGAAGGTTCTTGCTGTCGCCCTTGATATAGGAGGAACCACTTCTCATACGGCTATTTTGGCACGATCTTTAAGTATTCCAGCAGTCATGGGATTAAGTCATGTCACCCGGGAAGTTAAAGACGGGGATACGTTAATTGTGGACGGCACAAATGGAGAAGTGATCATCAATCCCCCATTAGCGATAAGAAGAGAGTTTAGAAGCAAGCAGAAAAAATACGATAGTTATATGCAAGAGCTCAAAAAAACAGCCAAGTTGGAATCTAAGACTTTGGATGGAGTCAAATTTTTCCCTTTTGCCAATATTGAGCTCCCTGATGAAGCCGATCTTGCTTTTTCAATGGGAGCTGAAGGAATTGGTCTTTTCAGGACTGAATTTATTTTTTTCCAGAAGAAAGAATTACCCTCGGAAGAAGACCATTTTAGAATTTATTCAAAGATTGCAAAAAGTGCAGGCCAAAGGCCTGTTTATATAAGGACTGTGGACATTGGAGGAGAAAAGAATCTCCCCCAAATGAATATTGAGAAGGAACCCAACCCAGCGTTAGGGCTAAGAGGCCTTAGGTTGTCATTGAGAGAAAGGGATCATTTTAGAACCCAGTTGAGAGCTATATTAAGAGCGAGTGCATTCAATAAAAATATCCGGATTATGCTTCCCATGATAACAGGTGTTGAAGAGATTGAAGAAGTCAAAATGATTATTGATGAGACAAAAGAAGAATTGTCTGCTCAGAATTATAAATATGATAAGAAAATGCCTTTAGGTATCATGATTGAAGTTCCTGCCGCAGCTGCTATAGCTGACAGTCTTGTAAAGGAAGTTGATTATATTAGTATTGGGACTAATGATCTCATTCAGTATTATCTTGCTGTGGATAGATCGAATGAGCTTGTTTCCTATTTATTCAAACCACTCCATCCTTCTGTTTTAAGGCTGCTTAAGTTTATTATTGAGAGTGCTCAGAAAGAAAAAAAAGAAGTTACGGTATGCGGTGAGATGGCTGCGGATCCACTCTCTGCGTTAGCTTTATTGGGGCTTGGCCTTACCAAATTTAGCATGAATCCTACCTTTATACCAAAGATCAAAAAGGCTCTAAGGTCAGTTGCCTATAAGAATACGAGAAAGATCGTTGAAGAGGCGTTATCACAAAAAACAGCCCTCAGAGTAGAGGAGTATTTTTTAGAAAATATTCTTTTGAAACACCCTAAAGCCCTTCTCTCAACAAAATGATTTCTTTTTTGGGCCCTTAGCTCTGCCGTAGATATCTTCGAGTCGAACGATGTCGTCTTCATCTGAATTTCCTATCCAAATTTCCATGATTCTTGCTGGATGTTTTCCAGTATTACGGATTCGGTGAGGAGTTTTAATGGGGATAAATATTTCTTCGTTTTCTTGAGTCTGCCAGATTTTTTCTCCTAAAGTAATTTCCAGGCCTTTATCCAGAATCACCCAGAATTCGCTTCTTCGGTTATGGTACTGAAGAGAGAGCGCGCCATTGGGATTGACCGTGATGATCTTTATGCTTCCCGCTTCTTCGTGGGGATAGGAACGGAATTTTCCCCAGGGACGATGGTCTTCAATGATTCTTTTTCTCAATTCTTTTTCCAGATCGGTTTTGTTTGATAGAAGGGATGTTTTTCTTCGTGCCATTATTTTTGGTTGTAAAGTTTTTCCTGGCCCAAAGTATTAAAAGGGCACATCGTCATCTTCATCATCGGGGCTGGGCATATTTTCTTCCGGCGGTAAATCTTGATCATCTTCAAAATCAGGAGGGGATTGGATGGATTCTGTGTCATCTTTTTTGCCTAATAAAGTGACTTGATAGGCGTGAACTTTTGTCGTGTATCTCTGATTGCCATTGCGGTCTTCCCACTTGTCAGTTCTTAACCTTCCTTCAATAAGAACTTGTTTTCCTTTTGAAAGAAATTTTTCACAAAATTCTGCGGTTTTACCCCAGGATACAATCTTATGCCATTCTGTATGGTCCTCAGTTCCTTTTGTTTGTGGATTAAAGGTACGCTCATTCGTGGCCAGTGAATAATTGGCGACAGCTCTGTTGGTTTGGGGGATGTACCTGATATCAGGGTCAGCTCCGAGCCGGCCGACTAAAATAACTTTGTTGAAACTGTTGATGTCTCTCATTGTGGAATCCTGGTTTTTATTTCCTTGATTTTTTCTTGGGCTATTCTTGTTTCTTCTTCGAGGGGAAATTTATTTATAAGGAGTTTAAAAACAGCTAAAGCCTCCTCTTCTTTCCCGATTTCCACGAGGCTCATTCCTTTTTTTAAATACGCTGCTGGGATTTTGTCCCCTTCCGGATAACTTAGAATGAGAATATTGAATTTTTTTATAGCCTCTTCGAAGTTTTCTTGACTGAAATAGCACTCTCCAATCCAATAGAGTGCATTATCGGCAAGTGGGCTTTCAGGAAAATTTTCTAAGTAGATATCAAAACCTTCAATAGCTAATTGAAAATTACCTTTGAGATAGTCTGAACGAGCTAGGCTGTACACTTCTTGAGGGGAGAGGTTTGGATCTAGTTCTGTCTTTGGCTTCTCTTCTTCAGAAATTTCTGTTTGTCCTGTTATTGATTCCTGTTCTGGTTTGACTTTTTTGTTCTCAGGAGTGGATTCTTCTGATTCTTCAGGGGGGAGAGCTGATGTGGAATGCTTGATTTCAATCAAGCCTTCTGAGATTTTTGAGAGATAAGAAGTTATGGAATCGAACTTTTCGAGTAAGATTTGATACTGAGTGGGAATTTTTTCCTGTTCTTCATTGATATTTTCCTGTTCATTCCGTATGAGGTTCATCAATTCATAGACTTCATCCAGCTTCTTTTTTATGGAATTGATATGTTCCTGATTTTGTTTGGACTGTTCTTCAAGCTCCAGAATTTTTTTCTTTAAGATCTGCACATCTTCATAAATGAGTTCATAGGCTTTTTTGCTTTTCTGAAGCTCAGGAATCCCGGCAAGCAGAATAGGACATAAAAACATAAGAATAGTCCAAGAATAAATCCTTTTGGTCATCAAAATTATTTATTTTTCAATGACAGTAAATTGAGCCCTTCTGTTTTTCTCCCATGCAGCTTCGTTATGACCGGGGTCTAACGGCTGGCTTTTTCCGTATGAAATGATGTCTATTCTATCGGGTGAAATTCCTAGAGAGATGAGATAGTCTCGAGTGCTTTTGGCTCTTTTTTCTCCCAGTGCAAGGTTGTATTCTTCGGTGCCTCGTTCGTCACAGTGACCTTCAATAAGTATTTTTATACTTTCCCATTTCTTTAACCATTGAGCGTTTTCTCTCAAAGTCGGCTTGGCATCTTCTCTAATGAAATATTTATCAAAGTCAAAGTGAACCATTTCGAGAGGCCGTTCTTCATTGATTTCTTCCAATGTCTTTTTCTCAAATATTTCTTCTTCAGTAAGTTCTGGCTCTTTTGCGGGCGGTTCTTCAACTTTCTCAATTTTTGGCTGTTCTTTGACCTGAGGGGGCGGGGGCGGGGTTTCTTCTACTTTTTTCCTGCAGGAAGAGAAGACAGTAAAAACCAAAAGAAAAGAGATAAACAGTACACCTAATTTTTTCATGGGATCTCCTTTAGATTTATTTTTCTAGCTAAAAACATTGCTCACGTTATTCTGTTTCATTTATATACAATGAATAGAAGTTGTTGTCAAATAGTATAAATAAAAATTATCTATTCACTTTTTAGGAAGCTGACGGACCTTTAATTTCTAGACCAATTGGGAAGTTTGTTTTCTCCTTGAGACGTAAGCCGTCTCATATGACTTCCGTCATAGTCAATAGAATAAATCTGGATTGTCCCCGTTCGATTGGATGAGAAGATAATATGGCGGCCGTCAGGAGACCAGGAAGGTGATTCGTTCCTGGAGTAGCCTTCAGTCAGCTTTATAATGCGGTCCGTTCTGAGATTGAGAACATAGAGGTCGAAGACTGCCGCGACTCTAGATACATAGACGATTCTGTCACCCGTAGGAGCCCATGCAGGAGCATCATGATAATTTCCTCCGAAGCTTCGTCTCCGCACATTACTTCCTTCAGCATCCATGATGTATATTTGAGGAGAACCTAATCTATCAGAGGTGAACGCAATTTCCCTATTGTTGGGTGACCAGGAGGGAGCTGTGTCTATGGCATTGTTATAAGTGAGACGTTTGATGCCTTTCCCGCTGCTGTCCGAGACATAAATTTCTGAATTTGATTCATCTTCAGTGGAACAAAAGGCTATTTTTTCCCCGTTATAAGAGAAATCGGCCCCAAAGCTTGTTCCCTGATCTGTGATCAGGCTCCTTTGACCCTCAAAAGGATTATAAAGATAAAGGGCTGCTTTCTCGTTGCTGTAAGCTGTATAGACGATTGTTTTTCCGTCAGTCGACCATGCGGGCATGTAATCTCTGACTTTGTTAAATGTCAGGCGGATCTGATTGTGACCATCATAATCCATCATATACAGCTCGTCATTTCCATCTCGGTTAGAAATAAATACAATTTTTGTTGTAAAAATAGGGGGTTCCCCATAGATCTTCATGAATTCGTTAGATATTTTGTGCCCGACCAGCCGCAGTAGTTTTGGATCAGACTGATACTTTTTTCCTTTAATAAATCGTGTCGATTTAACATCATATATTTTCGCTTCAAATAAAAAAGAACCATCCTCATTTTGAGACATTACACTGCTGAGCAAAAGTTTGGCTTGAATGGACTCCCAGTCTCGAAAGATTATATTTTCAGGATCTAATGGTTTAATCCATTTATAATGATCTTCAGGGAGGGGACTGAACACTCGGCTGTATTTAAGATCAGAAATAATGACTTCTCTAATGATTGAGGCTGCTGAACTTAATTCCGGAGAGGGATGGCTGGTTGTGATTTTTGGAACAGCGACGGGAATGATGGGCATCCCTTCTCTAATTCTCATAACAACTTCCTGTTGAGGATTAAGATGATGAGTGAAGGAGAACAAAACTAAAAAAAGAACTGATGCAATCATTGTTTTTTTCATTTTGTGTGCTCAAATATGATGCGGAGTAAGAGATATTCCTCTTTATATTCTGAGGGCAAAGGGGGAAAGGGAGATGAGGAGCGCACAGCCCGAATGGCAGAAAGGTCCAGGGACCTGATATTGCTTGACTCTAATATGTTGGGTTCTGAGATATGGCCGTCCCTGTAGATTCTGAATGATATGGTGGTGAAGTAATCTCCGCTTATTCCGGTGCTTATACGGGATGTAAACCAGTTATTGGATATTCTGGCATGGAGAGTTTGTAAATACCAAGTGTAGGGAAAAGATGACAGGCCTATTTGTGAGGAATATTCTGAACCGAATCCTCCTCCTCCGCCGCTTCCTCCCCCTATCCCTATTTTTAGCCCTTTTCCCCCGCCTCCACCGGCACCCAGATCAGAGGAGCCTGATTCTGTCTTTGTTTGAGAGGCTCTTGTGGATTTCTGAATGGCTGTTTTTTTCTGGGTATCGATTTGTTTTTCTTTTTTGGGTTTATCAACAGGGTATCTGATGGATGATTTTGGCTCTTCGACAGCCTTTGGCACGGTGAGATCGCTGAGACTTTCTCTTTTTGTGATTTCTGTTTCCCCAACAGTTTCGGCTTGTGAGCTTTGACCTGGAGCTCCTCCAAAACCGTCCCCGCTGCCGCCGCCCCCTCCACCTCCAGAAAAAGAGACCACATTGACATAATGGATCATCCCTTTTTCAGAGTGTGTGGGAAGATAAGGAGAAATAAGCATGAGGATAAGAAAGGCTAGATGGAGAGAACCGGAAATAATGAGAGCTTGCCTGAAGGTTTTAAATTCCCGATTTGATAGAATTTGGCTCATCAGTCCTCATCTTCTTCTATGGGCTTGACAACAAGACCCACCACTTGGATGCCTGCTTTTTTAACAATATCCAATATGCGGATAACGAAACCGTAGGGAAGGGTTTCGTCAGCCCTGATAAAAACAACTTTTTTTTCTTTTCCATAAAAATATTCTTTGAGGCTTTGTTCTAAAAGAAACTGATTGATCACTTGGTCTTTGATGTGAATGTATTTATCACTGGTGATGGTCAAAGTCAGTCCTTCTTCGGCAGGAGCTGATTCCGTTTCAGCCTGGGGAAGGTTAACTCCAATGCCAGACTGCATCATAGGAGCTGTAACCATGAAGATTATTAAGAGGACCAGCATGACATCAACTAGAGGAGTCACGTTGATTTCAGATAATGAGGTGCCAATCTCTTTTTTGCTTAGGGGCCTATATTTAAATGCCATAGAGTCTTTCGGTTATGCTGATAAATTCGATGGAAAAATCCTCCATGTCGCCTACAGTTATTTTTATTTTTTGCAGGAAGTGATTGTAGGCAATAACAGCAGGGATGGCCGCGAAAAGTCCCAAGGCGGTGGCGACTAAAGCCTCTGCAATGCCCGGAGCGACCGTAACAAGGCTGGCTGATTTTTTGACACCGATTCCAATAAAAGAATCCATAATGCCCCATACGGTTCCAAAAAGGCCGATAAAGGGGGTGACACTTCCTGTTGTGGCTAAAAAGCTCATCATTTTTTCAAATCGGGCGACTTCCTTATTAGAGGCTTTGATGAGCGATCTGTTGATGCTTTCCAGATTATCCGATGACAAAGAGGATTCTGGATTGGATTTTTTAATAAAGGCAAGAGTTTTGAATCCTGATTGGAAGAGGGAAGCTAAGGGACTTGATTTATATTCTTGTGAAGCATTGTTGACTTCTGCAAGATTCCTGCTTTTTTTAAAAACAGCCATAAATTTTTCTGATTCTTTCTCCGCTGTTTTAAAAGTTTTTCTTTTATAGTAGATGATGGCCCAAGAGAAGACAGAAAAAAACAGAAGCACGATAAGGACTATGTGAACGACGAAACTGGCTTTGATGATAAGTTGGATAAAGTTCATTTTTGAGTTCAAAAAATAGCATACACCTGAAACATTGTCAACCTGGTTTATGAAGTTATAGAGCATTTCATAGGGTTAGAGGAGTTTACGTTTGTTCGGATAGGGTTTGACAAATATAAGGAGAAATAATAGATTAAACTTCTCAATCAGAGGAACAGATTCATGAAAGAGGGTCAAAGGAATATCTTCAAGGAGATTAGGTTCCATCCGGCTCAATCCCTTGCGGTAGGTTTTATCATCGCCATATTTATTGGGACCTTTTTACTTTATATGCCGTTCAGCACCACAGATGGCCGCATTTCGTTTACAGATGCTTTATTTACGTCCACATCAGCAGTTTGTGTGACGGGACTTATTGTCAAAGACACCGGAACCTATTTTTCTCCTGTGGGTCAGGTCATTATCATGCTGCTTTTTCAGATCGGGGGTCTGGGCATTATGACTTTTTCCACCCTTATCCTTCTGGTAGCAGGGAGAAGAATTGCCATCAAAGACAGCATCACTTTAAAAGAGGGTTTTTTTCATGGGACTTCTTTAAGAGTTCAGTCTTTGATAAAAAATATTTTACTTTATACCATAGGTCTGGAATTATTAGGATCCCTCTTTTTTTATCTAAATTTCAATACCCGATTTCCGACGGGGAAAGCCGTATTTCATTCACTTTTTCATTCCATTTCCGCATTTTGCAATGCGGGTTTTTGTCTTTATACGGATAGTTTTGAATCTTTCAAAGGAAATATTTGGGTTAATCTTAACCTCATGATTTTAATCATTTTAGGAGGGCTTGGTTTTATAGTGCTGAAAGAGTCGGGTAGTCTTTTTGTCGATATCCTAAAAAAAAGAAGGTTCCAGTTTTCTTTGCATACAAAGTTAGTTTATCGCATGACTTTTTTTCTTATCCTGTTTTCTTCTGTTTTATTCTTTGTTCTGGAGTACAATGATTCTTTGGGAAATTTTTCCCTCAAAGAAAAGATTCTTACTTCTGTTTTTCAGGTGGTGACTCCGCGGACAGCTGGTTTTAATACCCTGAATTTAAACACCCTGGGCCTGGGCATGATGTTTTTCTTAATCATTTTGATGTTTATCGGAGCTTCACCAGGCTCAACAGGAGGAGGAGTCAAGACCACGACAATGGGAGCCGTTTTCGCATTTTTGAAATCAAAAGTGCTGGCTAGAGAATCGGTCAACCTATCTCATCGGACTCTTCCCTCTCAATTAATTACAAAAGCTTTTACAGTGATGACTCTTGGGATTTGTGTTATTTGTTTTTCCATTTTTATTCTTCTTATTAGTCAGCCTGGAGTGAGCATGAAAGATGTATTCTTTGAGGTTTTTTCTGCCTTTGGTACGGTTGGGCTTTCCCTCGGTCTAACTCCTCAATTGAATGATGTGGGAAAGATTGTGATCATTATGACTATGTACATTGGGCGAATCGGACCTTTTACTTTTCTCTATGCCTTCAGCCGGAGAGAAGCTAAAGGAAGATATGATTATGTTGAAGAATCAATCATGATCGGATAAAATTAATTTTCAGGAGTGTATGGTATGAAATTTGGAGTTATTGGGCTGGGAAGCTTTGGTTTCTTTATAGCCAAAACCCTGTTTGAATTAGGGGAGGAAGTCTTAGCTATTGATCATGATAAAGAGAGAGTGGATAAAGTGAAGATTCTTTCTTCGCATGCGGTTCATATGGAGGCTGCAGATAAGAAAAATTTAGAGGCGATTGGGATTCAGGAGATGGATGTGGTGATTGTGAGTCTAGGCCCTAATATGGAAGGGTCCATACTTACGGTGCATTATTTATCTTCGCTTCACGTAAAGCAGATTATAGCCAAAGCTCTCTCTGAAGATCATGCCAAGATATTGGAAGCGGTCGGGGCTTCCGATGTTATTTACCCTGAAAGAGATATGGCTGTTAAAACAGCTATGAAGTTGAGCAATCCCAATGTCCTTGAGTTTTTTCCTTTATCCTCTGGGGTTGAAATAAGAGAAATCGCTCCCCCTGAAGAATTCATAGGGAAAAGTTTGAAAGAGTTGGATTTGATCAATCGATATGATATACAGGTTGTGGCTATCAAGGGTTTGGTGCCGGAAAAAACGACTCTGATACCTAAGGCAGATTTTGTCATCAAAGACAGTGATATTTTGGTGGTTATAGGTCCTAAAAAGCAGCTCAAAAAAATAGGCTCAAAGTAGCAAATTTTTGAGTATCTCAAGAGCCACCTGCTTCGAAAAGGCTCCGCTTTCTCTGGTAGGCCCCACACATGAAGGACAGCCTTCTTTGCAGGGGCATGCCTGAATGGTTTTCTGGCAGTATTCCAGAAGTTTTTTCCCAAGTTCAAATAGAGAAGGGCTTAAACCGATACCTCCAGGGAAATTGTCATAAATAAATATATTGGGTTCAAAATCTTCTTGGGAAAAATCTATGGACACAGCTTCTTTTAACATTTTAAGTCTTATGTCTTGGGGAGGGACTGACTTGCCTGTGGAATTATCCCCTACGGAAACTCCGATGTCATGAAGGTCACACATCATAAAAAGGGGAGATACATGATGCAGGCAGTATGAGAGACCAAACAAGCCGTTTATTTTTTGTTCGAGAGGAAAAGGGAGGGACTTGAGGATGGGCCCTGGTATGGTAAGCCAATAAGCTGTGGTGTGCATTTCATTTTGAGGAAGGGTTAAATCACCGGCACCCACATTCTCCATAGTGTGAAATTTTATTTTCTTGAAACCCACCACTTGAGTGGCTACATGGACTTCTCCGTGGGAGATGCGGAAGTTCCTAAGATCTTTTTGGTCAAATTCATCTAAGATCTTAATTTTTGTATAATCTATGGCGTCTGTATAATAATCCACGTCAGTTTTTTTGACATAAGCTTTTCTTTGTGGGAAGTCGAGCTTATCCACATAGTACTGAACTCCTTCACACATGTAGATCGCTTTAGGATGGAGCGTGGTTAGGGCGGCGGAGAAATCGACTTCCGCAACCACATCAGCTTTCTTGGTGGTATCAACGACAACAAAATTATCCGAGCTTATGCTTCTAAGGCTCACTGCGTCCGCTGGATAGGCATCTGATGTCCAGTACCATTTTCCTTTTGAATGCATAAGTAAATTTTCTTCTTGTAAGAAGTCTAAAATGTCGGCTATATCCACGTTTCCGAATTTTTCATTATCTTCGAAGGGAAGTTCAAAGGCAGCGCATTCTATATGGTTAACCAGGATGGAGAGATTGTCAGGATTAATGAGGGATTTTTCTGGATTTTTTGAGAAAAAATAATTTGGATTGTTGATAATAAATTGATCTAAAGGGGAGCTTGAAGCGACCAAGACCGCAGCGGAAGTCCCAGATTTACGTCCAGCTCTGCCAAATCTCTGCCAGGCACTTGAAATTGTACCTGGATATCCAGCAAGAACAGCGATATCTAAGCTTCCTATATCAATACCCAGTTCCAAAGCATTGGTGGAGACGACTCCCAGAATTTTTCCTTCTCTTAAGTTTTTCTCAATTTCTCTTCTTTTTATGGGTAGATATCCTCCACGGTACCCCCGTATCAGGCCTTTATCTCTCAGGCTGTTTTCAAAATCATTTTTGAGATAAGTCAGGAGGATTTCTGTGATGAGGCGGCTTTGAGCAAACACGATCGTTTGGAGTTTTTCATTAAGAAAAATTGATGCTACAGATCTTGCTGTGCTCACATAAGAGCGTCTTATTCCTAAATATTTATTCACGACCGGAGGATTGTAGAATATAAAATATTTATCCCCCCTTGGAGCTCCGTTGTCATCGACAAGGGAGACCGGTTCTTCAATGGTTTTTTGTGCCATTTCAACGGGATTGGAAATGGTCGCTGTGCAGAGAATAAATTGAGGGGATGTTCCATAAAAATGGGCTATTCTCTTAAGCCTTCTCAATATGTTCGCGAGATGGCTCCCGAATATCCCTCTGTAGTTATGAAGTTCATCGATAACAACATATTTTAAATTTTCAAAGAGTTTGATCCATTTAGTATGGTGAGGAAGAATCCCCGTGTGAAGCATGTCAGGATTCGTGATGATGATATGCCCTCTGGCTCTGATGGCCTTTCGGGCATCCTGGGGAGTGTCTCCATCATAAGTGAAGATTCTAATCTCGTCAGGCAAAAGCTCAATGGTTTCGTCTAATTCTGTCTTCTGGTCCTGAGAGAGGGCCTTGGTCGGGAAAATATAGATAGACCTTGCCGAAGGATTTTTCAGAATGGAGTCTAACACCGGAAGGTTATAGCACAAGGTTTTTCCTGATGCCGTGGGAGTGACGACAACTATATTTTTCTTTTCCTGAGAAAGCTGCCAGGAATGAAACTGGTGTGAATAAAGCCTGGACAATCCTTTTTTTTTGAGTGCTTTGACAAGAGAAGGATGAACCTCTGAGGGATAGCCTCTGAAAATTCCCTCTTTAGGAGGAAGGTGTTTGATTATTTTAATGGAATCAGTGCGGCTCCCTTCCACCTTTAATCGGTCTAAGGATTTTAGTATATTTTTCATGCTCCTTTAGACTGAACTATTCATAAAAAAATAGCGAACTATCTATGATTATTTCATTTTCAGCGATCTGCATGATTTTTTCAAGAAAAATATTAGGGGACATCCCATTAGGTACCACTCTATAAACTGAAAAAGCATACCGAAAAACTTCTTTTCAAAATAATAAATATAATCCATCCTTTCAATCAATAATAGCAGTAAAAGTTCATGCCGAGATCCCCGATAGACTTAACAGATAATAGTAAATGTCAACAGATTTTCTAAGAATATGTTCTGCGATCAAGACCTCACGATTCAATATTTGATAATGTATTTAAAATTGAATAGAGTGGTACCTAATGGGATGTCCCCATCTTTTGACTAAATTTTAAGATGGGGATAAAATAACAATCCATGCTCAATGAAATAAAAATAAAAAAAGCATCCCAGCATAATCTCAAAAAGATTGATGTCAGTCTTCCCAGAAACAAGATGATCGTTGTGACAGGCCCCAGTGGATCTGGTAAATCCTCGCTGGCTTTTGATACCTTATTTGCTGAAGGGCAGAGAAGATATATAGAGTGTCTTTCAGCTTATGCCAGGCAGTATATAGAACAAATGGAGAGGCCGGAAGTCGAGTCAATTGAGGGGATATCTCCCTCCATTTCCATTGATCAGAGGACACTTTCCACCAATCCACGCTCTACAGTAGGAACCGTAACTGAGGTGTATGATTTTCTTAGACTTTTGTTTGCAAGAGTGGGGACTCCGTATTGTCCGAAATGCGGACGGAAGGTTAGTTCCCAGACTCCAGATCAAATACTTGAAAAGATCATGGAAAAAGGCAAAGGGCTTACAGTCAAGATTCTTTCTCCCATCATCAAAGGAAGGAAAGGTGAATACATCAAGCTTTTTGAGAGAATGAGAAAGAAAGGATTTCTCCGGATTCGTGTGGACGGCCGTTTTCGCGAGCTGGAAGATGAGATAAATTTGATCAAGACCAAGACTCATCACATTGAACTTTTGATAGATGAAGTATTGATATCCGAGAAAAATCAAAAGAGGGTTAAAGAAGCTGTTGATCAGGCGTTAGAGATGGCAGATGGAGACCTGCTTCTGATCGATGAAAAAGGGGATGAAGATTTTTATTCTTTAAAACTTTTGTGCCCTAATTGTGGGATAAGTCTCCCTGAGTTAGAGCCCCGGACATTTTCTTTTAACAGCCCTTATGGAGCCTGCCCTTATTGTCATGGGGTCGGATTCAAAACGGTGACAGACTATCGGGGGAAAATCAAGGTGAGTGACGAAGTCTGCCCTTTTTGTGAAGGGAGCCGCTTGAAGAAGGAAAGTCTATCTGTGAAAATAGGGAACAGAAATATTTTTGAATTGAGCAGTCTGCCTATCAGCAAGCTTTTAAAAGAAATCCATCAATTTGAGTTTGAAAGGAAAGATCATCTCATTGCAGCCAGGATTATAAAAGAGATCGAAGCGCGTCTTCTTGTTATTGAAAGGTTAGGAATGTCCTATCTTCACCTTGCAAGGACCCTTTCTTCGCTTTCTGGAGGTGAGGCGCGCCGCATTCGCTTGGCTGCCCAAGTGGGTATTCAGCTTCGTGGGGTCCTTTACGTGCTTGATGAACCCACCATAGGTCTTCACCAAAAAGATAATAAGAGGCTTATTTCTCTTCTAAAAGAAATCAGAGATCAAGGTAATTCGGTTGTGGTGGTGGAGCATGATGAGCAGACTATACGATCTGCGGATTATATTTTGGATTTAGGGCCTGGGGCTGGAGAGAAAGGAGGGGAAAAGGTTGCCGAAGGAGACTATAATCAGATTGTTTCCTTTGCTAATTCTTTGACGTCAGAATATTTAAGGCATCAAAAATATATCCCTTTACCTAAAAAAAGAAGGATTCCTGATCAATGGTTGACCGTTAAGAATGCATCAGAACATAATTTGAAAAATATTGATGTTCCCTTTCCACTTTCCACTTTTACGGTTGTTACAGGTCTTTCTGGTTCAGGAAAAAGCACCCTAGTTTATGATATACTCTATAAAAAGCTTTCCAATATTTTTCATAACTCAAAACTAAAGCCAGGAGCTCATGATTTTATAGTTGGTTTGGAAAATATCAACAAAGTAGTCTCTGTTGACCAGAAGCCGATAGGAAGAACTCCCCGCTCTAATCCAGCCACTTATACAGGGTTGTTTACTGAATTAAGGAAGCTGTTCGCAATGATACCGGAGGCAAAAATAAGAGGATATAGACCAAGTCGATTCAGTTTCAATGTTCCAGGAGGAAGGTGTGAGGAATGCTATGGTGCCGGATCAAAAAAGATTGAGATGCATTTTCTTCCTGATGTTTATGTCACATGTGACAGATGCAGAGGAAGGCGCTATAATAAAGAAACTTTGGAAGTGCGTTATAAAGGGAAAAATATCGCTGATTTTCTTGAAATGACCGTAAGCGAAGCTTATGAGTACTTGAAGGCCCATCCCAAGCTTAAGTCCAAATTGGAAATATTAAAAAGGGTCGGACTTGGATATTTGCGTCTGGGTCAGCCTGCTCCCCATCTCTCAGGCGGAGAGGCCCAGAGGATTAAGCTGACGAAAGAGCTGAGCCGGAGGAATACAGGGAAGACTTTGTATATTTTAGATGAGCCTACCACGGGCCTTCATTTTGATGATGTCAAAAAGCTTCTCAAAGTACTTTCTGAACTGGTTAATTTAGGAAATACGGTGATCGTGATTGAACATAACCTTGATGTTATTAAATTTGCGGATTATATTATTGACTTAGGTCCCGAAGGAGGAGAAAAAGGAGGCTGGATAGTGGCTTCTGGATTTCCTGAGGAAGTTGCGGAGAAAAGGGAGTCTTATACGGGACAGTTTTTGCAAGAAAAATTTCAGGAAATAAAAGTTCTTAACCAATAACAGAAGGAGGTAGAGTAAAAATGAAAAAAAACAAATCCATGGGATTTGCGTTAGCAACAGCGGGCTTAGTTTTGGTTTTTCTTAGCCAGGGACTCCTTTTTGGAGAAAAGATTTTATCAACAGAGCAGTTCGATGTGTTTAAATGGAGACATATAGGCCCCTTCACTTTTTCAGGAAGGATCACGGAATTCGCTGTCCCTAAGGGCCAGAGCAAAGTTTATTATGTAGCCACTGCATCAGGAGGAATATGGAAGACAGAGGATGGAGGGATCAGTTTCGAACCGATATTTGATGATTACGGAAATATGAGCATTGGGAATATTGAGGTGGCTCCCTCAAACTCCGATAGGATTTATGTCGGTACAGGGGAGGCTTTGCATGCCCGGTCCAGTGCCCATGGAAATGGAATGTGGAGGTCAGATGATGCCGGAAAAACATGGATTCATATCGGGCTGGAAGAAAGTTATTTCATTCCTAAGATAGCGGTAGACCACACGAATCCTGATATTGTCTATGTGGCGGCTGAGGGAAAACTTTATGATAATGAAATGGACTGTCAGAGAGGGCTTTATAAGTCAGTTGATGGGGGAAAAACCTGGGAAAAAGTGCTGGACCTGAAAGACAGGGGAGTGGGTGATTTTGTGCTAGATCCCACAGATTCGGATGTGATTATTGCTGGAGCCTACAGGACTTATAGAAGGACATGGACTTTCATAGATAGACAGCCGGGAAATTATTTTTATAAGTCAGTTGACGGGGGAAAAACCTGGGAGAAATTGACAAACGGGCTTCCGATGGATATAGAGACAGGCTGGAACGGCATAACCATATATCCTAAAAATCCCAATATTATCTACATACGTATGGATGAAGAAGTGGATTTAGGTCTGGATCAGAGGGAGAACAGGCAGCTTTATAGGGAAGGGAATGTTTTTAAAGATGATTGTTATTTCAATAAATTTAAATCTTATCAAATAGATTCGGCCCTTAAAAACATGGTTGATTTCGAACCTATTTCTGCAAAAGATGAGCAGGAGTTGGTGGAAAAGCTTAATGAAATCATAAAAGATAAAGATTTTCTTAAGGATATTGGAGTGGCTTTAGATGAATTGGTTGAGAAAGCAAAAAGGGTTTATAGAAAGCAGGAAGATATTCTCAAGGAAATGGCTGAAGTTGAGGGGTTGTTAAAGGACACAGAACAAACAGGCGAGGAAAAGGAGGCTGAGGAGAAAGAAGAAGAGCCTAAAGGAAGATATCAAGTTCTTAACCGGTTTGTCATTCAAACTCTTTACGCGCCTGTTTTAAAGGCCATGGAACCTGTCACCAAATCGGGTGTCATTTACCGATCTGAGGATCAGGGAGATACCTGGGAGAGAATGACCGAATATAAAATATCAGGTGGAAGTGTGGAGGTCAATGCTATAGAAGCAGGTTATTCAGGAAGGATAGAAGTTGATCCCAATAATGAACAGGTTCTTTATGCTGTGGAGGTGGTTCCAAGAGTTTCTCAAGATGGAGGAAAAAACTTTAAGAACACAACTTGGACAGGAGCTCATAAATGTCATGTTGATATGAGGGGGATATGGATTGATCCTCTTGATTCTGATCATATATTATCTGCCAATGATGGAGGAGTGAGCGAAACTTGGGATGGAGGGAAACACTGGTCCCAGAAAGAGACCATAAGTGCTCAACAGTTTTATGACATTTCTGTAGATCATGAGATGCCCTATAATGTCATGGGAGGAACCCAGGACAATGGATGTTGGCTCGGTCCTTCCCAGAACAGGAATCAGTATGGGATCTATCCTGCGGATTGGACTTACCTTCCCTCAGGAGACGGGTTTTATGTCGTGAGGGATTGGTGGAATCCTGAATTTATATATTTTGAGTCTCAGTTTGGCAATTCCAGAAGAATGAATCTCAAGACAGGTGAGATGATAAGTCTTTCCAAACGCAACACAAAGGAAGAAAGAGAGGAGGGCAAAGACCCTCAAAGGTATCAGTGGGACTCCCCGATCGTGCTTTCTCCGCACAACCCAGGGATTGTTTATGTGTGCTCACAGCATGTCCATATGTCTACTAGCCGGGGCGAGCCAGGCACTTTTATCACAATAAGTCCAGACCTTTCCAAGCACAATAAAGAACGGATTGAACTTTCCAAGTTAACAAATCTTCAGTATGCCACCATATACGCATTTGCAGAGTCGCCGATCAAGCCCGGAGTTTATTGGGCAGGAACGGATGACGGAAATCTTCAGTTAAGCACTGATGGAGGAAGTCATTGGATTAATATTACTGACAGATTTTATGATCAAAATGGGAAATTGAAAGGAGATATCGAAGGAGACAGAATTCCTTATGACAGATGGGTCACACAAGTAAAGCCTTCGGCACATAAACTGGAGAGATGCACTGTGACCTATTCCGGATACAGGACTCATAATGAAGATGATTCCTATATATTTGTGACAGAAGATTTTGGAAAAACATGGAAGAAACTATCAGCGGGAATGAAAAACCCGGTAAGGGATATCGAAGAAGATCCGGATAATCCGGATATTTTGTATCTTGCCACTGATTACGGAGTTTTCGTAAGCCTCGATAGAGGAGAGACATGGGAGAACATGTCTTCTTCAGCACCTGATGTGATCATTATGAGCTTGGATATACAGAAAAGAGAAAGAGATTTGGCTATAGGAACCTACGGGAGAGGCATTTATATAGCTGATATTTATCCCTTTAAAGAATTTTCTAAAGATGTATTTCTTAAAGATTACTATCTTTTTGAGATTCAACGGGCTGTTAAGTGGAATAGATATGAGAGACGGGGGCAGACATATGGAGAGTTTGCCCGGGTTAATAATCCTGATGTGGGATCGGTCTTCTATTATCATCTCAAGGAAAAAGCAGAGGCTGTGAAGATATCCATAAAGGATATGAAAGGTGAAGAAGTTTATACCATGAAGGGCGGTACCGATAAGGGACTGCATAAAATAATCTGGAATCTGAGGAAAAAAACTGAAGAAGACGGAGCGTCAAGATGGAGAAGAAGAGGAGAAATTGTAGAAGCTGGAATGTATGAAGTGAGTCTAGTTATTGGAGAAGAAGAGGTCATGAGTCAGACCTTAAAGGTTATAGAGGATCCTTTATTCGATTGATTTAACCTTGAATAGGGACTTATAAGAGAGATATATTAGGGAGAGCAAAGCTGTTTTTTTGGAGAGTTTTTTAATGGAATTAGGGAAATGAAATGTCGTTTGATGATATAGTCGGCAATGCCAGAGTCAAAAATATTTTAAGAAGTTCTCTGGAGAGAGAAAGGGTTCCTGGCTCTCTTCTTTTTTATGGCCCGCAGGGAGTGGGCAAATCTGAAATGGCTTTAGTTCTTGCTAAGGCTTTAAACTGTCTCAATAAAAAAAATGATTCCTGTGAGAGATGTTCTTCATGTTCGGCGATTAATAAGAATAGAGGGACTTTTCCTGATTTGATAAAAATTAAAACAGAAAAAGATATCATAGGGATTGATCAAATGAGGCTGATTAAATGGGCGGCTTATCTGAAACCCATGATAGGGAAGAAAAGAGTGTTCATTGTTGAACAAGCAGAAAAAATGAATGAAGAGGCTTCAAATTGTCTGCTCAAAGTCCTTGAGGAGCCTCCCTATTTTTCCCATATAATACTCACAACGGATAGTTTGTTTTCCATTCTTCCTACTATCAGGTCAAGATGCCAGATACTGAAATTCGCCCAAATTTCCAAACAGGATATCCAGGAAGAATTAATAAAGAGAGGCACTGATGTAGGGAGAGCTAAAATTATATCTCTTTTAGTCAAGGGTAGCCTGAAGCAGGCTCTTAATTTTGACTGGGAAGAGGTTAAAGATCAAAGAAAAAGAGCCTTTACACTCTTATCGTCATTTGTCAAAGGAGAAACAACCGCTGCATTTTTTAAGAAATATTCAGGGATGAGGAAGGGACAATTTAGAGAAAATATAAAGCCTCTCCTAGAGATCATGTCGTCTTTTTGCAGGGATATCATTTTGTTAAAGGTGGGGGAAAGCGGTCAATTATTGATGAATCTAGATTATATCAAGAAGTTAAGCAAGATTGAAAAAAATTTAAGTTTAAAGGAAGCTCTTGATCTTTCAAGAGTCATTGAAGAGAGTCTTTTACTTACTGATCGAAATATCAATAAGAAGGTTCTCATGAATTCAATAACCATAAATATAATGGATAGAGAAAATGTCTGAAATAGTCTATGTGTTTTCAGAACGGCTGGAAAAGGTTTTCCGTGCGGATAAGGATAAAACAGAATTGAAACCAGGGGATATTTGTCTTATCGAGTCAGAGCTTGGCGGGGACCTGGCCATGGTGGTCAATACCCCTAAGAAAATAAGAGAAAGCGCCAATGCTAAAAAAGGTGCTGTAAAAATTATTCGTAAAGCCACAGAAAAGGACAAAGATAAATTCGCCTGGATGAGAAAGAAGGAGAAAGAGGCTTTCGATTTTTGTTTGGAAAAGATAAAAGAGCGCAGACTTTCAATGAAACTTGTGAGGGTGAGGTATTTTTTCAATGAGAAAAAAGGAATATTTTATTACACTGCCGATGGTCGAATTGATTTTAGAGAGTTGGTGAAAGATTTAGCGAAGCAATTTAGGATGAGAATAGAGATGCATCAGATTGGAGTGAGGGATGAAGCCAAAATGGTTGGGGGGATAGGGGTGTGTGGTCGAAGATTGTGCTGTGCCAGTTTCATGAAAAGTTTTGAGCCGGTAACAATACAAAAAGCTAAGAAGCAGAATATAACCATCAATCCTACCAAGATATCAGGACTTTGTGGAAGGCTTATGTGCTGTCTTGCTTTTGAAGAGGAAAGCAAAGGGCGGTTATATAGTGAGGAAGAGGATATAGAAGAAGATTGAAGTTTCAGTTCAGTAAAGACGGAAAGGTTAAATCTTTTCAGTTAAATTCCTGCCATGTAAACTGAACTTTACTTGAGGCAGAAATCAGGGTTCCTTCAGGGGAGAAAGCTTTAACCTGCCAGGAATAACTTTTTCCGGGGGTCATCTTAGCTTTGATTTCTTCAGGGAGTGAGATGGTGTTGTTTTGCGTTCTTTTTTCCCAAAGAAGTTCATCATTGTATATATAGACTTTGTATTCAATATTTTCTCCGAGCGCCTCCCATCTGAATTCCGAGGGTATCGCCTCAGAGATTAGAGTGATAGAACCTCCTCTGACTGCATCATCGCTTATCATAAATTTAGAATGATTGTTTGTTATATTTGGGATAATACCGAACACAACGATTAAAATAAAGGCTGCGGTTGCCACAGCAGATATAAGGGGTTTTGGTGAAAAAAATCCAAATATTCTTTCACCTATTTGTTTTTTTGATTCTTCTTCTATGCGAAGATCTTTGAATATTGGATCTGCATGACTCTTGACCGCTAAAATGAGCTCGTTTCTTTTTTCCATTTGTTCAAAACATCGGGGGCAATTAAAGAAATGTTCTTCAAATTCTTCTCTTTTTTCCTTGCTCAGCCTATTGAATAAATAGTCATCAATAAGATCTTCGTATCGGCATTTTCTCATTATTCTCACCCCAATTTAATTTCATTAATTTAGTCGAAATAAATCCATAATTATGGAAAATTTTATTTTTTTATTAGATTCTTTAATAATTTTTGAGCATAATGCACTCGTTCGCTCACTTTTCTTGGGGAAATATTCAATCTTTTTGCGACTTCTTTTCTAGAAAGATCTTTATAATAATAAAGATATAAAATCTTTTTGTATTTTGGTTTGAGTTCTTCCAATTTTTTTGCCAGCATTTGAGTTCTTTCTTTATTCTCTATCTGTTCATAGGGATCTGGGAATGGATCAGCTTCTGGGATAAACTTCAAAGCTTTTTTATTTTTTTTTCTTATATAATCGACGATTCTTCTTTTGGTAATGGTATAAATAAAAGTTCCTACTGAAGATTCACCTTTGAATTCACCTGATTTTATTTTTTCCACGGTATTGAGCATGATTTCATTAACGATATCTTCCCATTCAGGCGTATAAGAGCCGATTGATTTTTTGACTTTAAATGTAACGATAGGCCTGTATCTAGAAGTGATTTCTTTGAGATCGTAGGTGTTATCTTTTTTTTTCACTGTTTCCAATTATAAAGAGTGTTTTTGACATGTGCAAGCAGCCTCTTTTCCCAAGGAAGGATCAACGAGCTATTTTTCTCGTTTCATTTTATCAATATAAGATTCAGTGCTGATGAGTATTTCTCTGGGTTTACTTCCCTTGGATGGTCCCAAAATTCCTTCCTGTTCCATTTGATCGATGATCCTTGCTGCCCTGGCATATCCCAATCTCAATTTTCTTTGGAGATATGAAGCAGATGCCTGACCTGTACTTAAAATAAGCTCAACAGCTGTTTCAAACATTTCGTCTTTTCTTTCATCTTCCTCTCCGCTCTCATAAGAAGGCCTTTTCAATGTTTTTATTATGTTTTCGTCATAGTCGGGTTTTCTTTGTTCTTTTATATATTTTAACAGCCGGTTCACTTCCTGAAGCGATATAAACGAACTGTGGAGTCGAATTATTTTTGGATAGTTCGGGGGCATAAAGAGCATATCCCCCCTGCCTAAAAGTTTTTCAGCACCTCCTGTATCAATGATGATTTGAGAATCAATTTTTGACGGCACTCTGAATGCAATACGACAAGAAAAATTGTTTTTAATGGTTCCAGTGATAACATCCGTGGAAGGACGCTGAGTAGCCATGATGAGGTGAATCCCTACGGCCCTGGCTAATTGAGCCAGTCTCCCTATGCAGTATTCCACTTCCTTATCCCCTATCATCATGAGCTCAGCCAATTCATCAATAATGATGACGATGTATGGAAGGATTTTCAGCTTTTTTTGTTCTTCTTCTTCCATATCGAGCTTTATTCCGGGGTTGTTTGAAAGCTCCATGATTCGTCTGTTGTATTGTTCAATATTCCTCACTTTTAAACGTCCCAGGGCATGATACCTCTCATCCATTTTCTTTATGGCGTCATAAAGAATATGGCTGGCTTTGTTGGGATTTTTGACCACAGGGCAAAGCAAATGAGGGATTCCGTCATAGAGAGAAAATTCTAACCTTTTGGGGTCAATCAATATGATTCTCACTTCTTCAGGGGTCGCTTTGTAAAGAATGCTGGCAATAATGGAATTTAAAGCTACGCTTTTTCCTGTTCCTGTGGCTCCAGCTATCAAGAGATGGGGCATGATGGAAAGGTCGGTGATATAGGGTTCTCCGTGAATGGTTTTTCCGAGAGCTATGGTCAGCTTGGATGGAGATTCCATGAATTTTTTGGTTTGAATGACATCTCTGAGCTTGATGATTTCTCTTTTATTGTTCGGTATTTCGATTCCTAGAGACGATTTTCCAGGGATCCGCTGGATACGAAGCGATTCCGCGCCTAAGGCTAAGGAAAGATCTTCAGCTCTGCTTGAGACCTGGCTGACTTTGACTCCAGGGCTGGGGTAAAATTCATAGGTGGTGACAATAGGGCCAGGATGGTATTCCTTTACTTCACCCTGAATCTTAAACTGAGAGAGCTTATCTTCAATGATTTGTTTTTTCTCATACAGCTCGTTTTTATCTATTTTGTCAGCTTCTTTTCCTAGATCCAGCAAGCTTAAGGGAGGAAATTGATAATCTCCTTTATTTTGCAATTCTGGGAAGAGAAAACCATCTGGATCTGGCTTGATTTCTTCTGGAGCAGCCGGTGCAGATGGGATCATAGATTTTCCTGGAGGTTTCTTTATCTCAGAAGTATTTTTTGAGTATTTTTCGACCACTCTTCTTCTCATTTTTTCTTTGTTTTTCTGTTTCTTGTAGTCAGTGATTTTAATTCTTAATTCTTTAAATAGAAATTGAGAAAACTTTCCAAAAAAGTCGAAAATCATTCTTATCTGAATGTGAGTGGAGAAAAGAACCCCAATAAATAATAAGCTGAAAAGCACAAGGAGACTTCCGATATGATTGAAATACTTAATGAAAAAAGAAGAGGATAGGTCTCCGATGGCTCCTCCTCCTGAGATTTCACTTCCTTTCCAATAAGAACGGCTGAATAAAATTGAAAATATAGGGCTGAGAATAAGGCAAATGAGGATGCTTTGCCCTAATCTGGAAAGAAATCCCCCCTTCTTTTTTGGGAAAAATAGTTGAAATCCAAGAAAAATGAATAAAATGGGCAGGGCGAATGAACTCAGGCCGAGAAATTGAAGAAGTGCTTCGGATAAAGAAGCTCCTACTTTTCCCCCGTAATTGAGGACTTTTTTACTGGCCGTCGAAACGGAGACCCATGACGGGTCGTTAGGGCTGTAGCTTAAAAGGCTTATGAGGATGAAAGCAGAAAACAGAATAAGCAGAATACCTGATACATCCCGTTTTATACGGCTCTGGGATTCTTTTTTTGGATTTCTAACCGATTTTTTTCTTTTCGCCATCAGAAAAATTATACCATATTTATCATTTAAATATTATAGAATGTATGGTTCGAAAGACTCAGGTACAGGCAAGCAAACTCATCTATGGATACTTTTTCCGCTCGGATATGGGGATTCAAGCCGCACTTCCGGAAGCTTTCTTTGATCTTTTCCGGAGGAAATTCCATGGTTTTGAGATTGTTTTTGAGTTTTTTTCTTCTTTGTGAAAAAACCTGTTTTAGGAAGTTTTTAAATTGTTCTGTTTGCATAAAAGGATAAAGAGGCGCTGTTCTTTTTTTCAGGGTGATGAAGGCTGACCTCACTTTAGGGGGAGGAGTGAAACTCCCTGGAGAAAGGAGAAACTGGATTTTGGCGGAAAATATATTTTGCAGGAGAACGGAGAGGGGCGCGTATTTTTTCGTTCCGGATGGGGCGCACACCCTTTCCGCCACTTCTTTTTGCAGCATGAAATGGCATTCCTGAATCCTATCATGCTCTTCGAGCAGTTTGAACAGGATTTGCGAGGATATGGAATAAGGAAGATTCCCGACTAACTTGGTTTTTCCCGTTTTAGACAGACTTTTGAAGTCGGTTTCGAGAACATCATTTGACCTTATTTCCAGATTAGGGGGTTTGTTTTTTCCAAGATAGGGGACAAGTGATGAGTCCTTTTCCAGAGCAATGACCCGGCCGGCTTTTTCAGCCAACAAGCGAGTGAGGGAGCCCTTACCGGCCCCTATTTCTATGATCAGGTCCTTTTTCTGGGGCGCTATGCAGTCCATGATCTTATTGAGCGTGTGGGGGTTGGTCAGAAAGTGCTGCCCCATGGCTTTCGCAGGATTTTTTTTCATGATTTTATTTTATGATTATTTCCTTTGCTAATCCACTTTAGATTTTGAATTTTAATGTCAATTAGAGTAAGATAAACTAACCTTTAAAGGAAGAACCGCATGGAAGAACACAAAGCCAGTGTTCAGAAAGAACTGATCGGGGAAAAATCCGCCTCTCAAAAATACAGGGAACTCTTTATCGGCCAAAGCGGTCTATGGAGTTTTATTCAGTACGAGCTTATTATCCTGCTGTTCTCCTGGGTGCCCGGAGCCCTGGGTATCTTTATGAGGAAGATCTTTTATCCGCTTCTGTTTAAAAAAGTAGGAAAGGGAGTGGCTTTTGGTCATCATATCACCATCCGCCATCCTCATAAGATATCTATCTCTGAAAATTCGTTCATTGATGACTATTCTGTCCTGGATGCCAAGGGGGATGATAATGAAGGGATCAGGATCGGCAAAAATGCGTATATCGGACGCAATACCACATTGAGCTGTAAAGGCGGGAGCATATTTCTCGGGAATTATTCCAATATTTCCGCAAATTGCTCTCTTCTTTCTGAGACCGTTATTGAAGTGGGTGCGTATACGTTTCTTGCCGGTCACTGCTATCTGGTGGCCGGAGGAAATCACCGGTTTGACAGAACCGATATACCCATTATGATGCAGCCTTCTCTGGACAGGGGCGGGATACGCATCGGGGATGACTGCTGGCTGGGAGCCTCAGTCGTGGTTTTAGATGGAGTCAACATAGAAAAGGGCTCTGTGATAGGGGCCGGAGCTGTGGTCAATAAATCGCTTCCTGAATATTCTATTGCTTTCGGTGTCCCCGCAAAGAAAGTAAAGCAAAGAGAAAAATCCCACCAGGATCATCATTCGTGATTCTCAATCAAGAAAAAAAATGGTTCCCTGCGGCGCTCTTTTTTTTATTTTCCATTGCCCTGGGTTTTTCCTTTTATGTCTTTATTTGTTTGAAATCCAACTATTTCACCATAGATGACCACAGTTTTCATCCTTCGGCTTTGTTTTTAATTCTGATGACTGCTGTTTTTCTTATCGCGCTTGTTCTCTTATGGAGAGGCATGGCTTCTTTTGAGAGCCGTTTTTTTAAAAAGGACTTTTCTTTTTTTCTCAGGAAGGATCTGTTTGCCTTTGTGCCTTTGAGCCTCTCACTTCTTTCTCCTTTTCTCTTGTCTCATTACCTGACTGCAGGGGATTTAAAGAGCAGGCTGAAAATCCTGGCCGCCCTGATGGTGTTCGGTTTTCTTCTCATCAAATGGATCCAGCTCAGCCGGCTGGATAGGATGCGTGAATTCTTTGAAATAATAGGGGGCTGGTTTCGGGTGCTTTCCCTAAAAAAGAAGATCTTCATCCTCTTTATAAGTTCTTTTCTCATCTATAACCTCAGCAGTTTCGTGCTGATCCGTAACGGAAGGGATTTTACAGGAGATGAGCCCTATTATCTTCTCACAGCCCACAGCCTTTATGAAGACCGGGATATCAATGTCGCCAATAATTATGTAAACAGAGATTATTATCATTTCTATTCAAAGGGAAAATACCCTGATTTAAAGCTGGGGATGTACGCCCGTCCCGGCAAAAAGGGGTATCAATACATCTATCCCATAAACCTTCCCGGCATATCCGTTCTGATGCTGCCCCATTACGGGCTGAGCCGGTTTTTTGATGGAGAAGTCCGCATGTTTGTCTTGAGTGTGAGCCTCTCTTTTTGGGCGTGCCTGCTCGGGATCCAGCTTTTTCTCTTTTTCCAGGAGCTCTGGAGGAAAGAAAAGATCTCTCTTTTTTTCTGGTTTCTTTATTCTTTTACTGTGCCTGTGCTTTTTTATTCCAACCATCTTTATCCGGAGATAGTGGTGGCGTTTTTCTCTTTTTATGTGTTCAGGAAAGTGCGCTCTCAAAAGCCGATGTCTTCTTTCCAGCTTGTTCTATGCGGGATTTTTCTCTCGTCCTTTTTTTGGTTCGGCTTAAAGTACAATATGATCTTTTGGCCACTTTTGCTGGTAGCCGTTTATTTTTTACTGAAAGACCACAAAGTTAGATGGAGAATCGTTTACTTTCTGGTTTTTCCGACTTTATCTATGATTTTGTTTTACTATTTTGTTTATTCCCTTTACGGCACTGTCAATCCCATTTCCATTTACGAAGGCACCATGACGCCCGAGAGATTAAAGGCATTTAAAGACCTGGTTTTGAGTATCCCGGTTTGGCTGAGAATCGATAGTTTTTTTGATTACTTTCTTGACCAGAGAGACGGACTGCTTTTATACGCCCCTTTTTACTTTTTTTTCTTTACCGGGATTGTTGAGATGTTCCGGCACTCCAAAAAAGACCTCATCGCTCTCCTCTTTATCTCACTGCCCTTTCTTCTGAACTATGCGTTTTTGACTCACAGACAGGGATTTTGCCCCCAGGGAAGGATTCTGACTCCCTTATCCTGGATTCTGATCGTGCTTGTGGGATATTTTTTTGTTTATAACAGGAAAAAGGTCTACTCCTGGTTTTTTTCTATTGGATGTGCCTTTAGTTTCATCATCGCGGTCCTGCTGCTTTTCCATCCGTCTTTTCTCTATCAATCCACGACCCATATCCATACGTTTAGAGCCGGGGATCTGTTTTTGTTCCTCAGCAGTCTGAATTTCTCTATTCCCGGATTTCTGCCTTCTTTCATTAAGGTTAACAATCTGTCCTATGTGCCGAATTATGTATGGCTCGGACTCATCCTTGTTTTCCTTTTAGGATATGTCTTTAAGAGAGATCGTTTTTTAAATAAAAAAATAAAAGCAGCGCCGGTATTCACTATCCTGGGTTTTGTCTTTCTTTTTTGGTGGCTGGCGCTTTATCCCAGAGCGGTTCTCGTTCAACCTCAGAAAGCGGATTTTCCTACAGGAGAGAAGCTGACTTTTTATTCGTTAAGCCGTTTGGTTGAAATGCAAAAACCCGGTGAGTTCAGGATTTTTCAAGATAACAGAAGCTATCGGTTTTTCTTTACGTCATGGAGGGAAATAAAAAAATTACAGATCGGATTCCAGACTTTGACTGGTGAGAAAAATGTTGAATGCCGCTATTTTGACAGTGTCATTTTTAAGAGAAGGGTCTCGGAACAGGAAAAGTCTGTGGTGCTCACTGACCTCCCCTTTTATTCTTACAAGAACACCCATCTTTACAGGCTGGATATTCAAGTCCACCGGGTCTCTCCTGAGGATTCAGGAACTCCTTTTTTCTTGTCCGTGAAAGCTCAGTATTAAAAACATTTTTATTCTTTTTTTAAAATCATGATTTCAGGATTGATGAGATTCAGATTTGTGATTATTTTGTTCTCTTCGTTTATTTTATGTTCCGGAAGCAGATTCAACCAGGGAGAAGATTTGTATCTTAGAATCTGTTTATAACCTGAGTTTTCATTGACCAATTTTTCATAAAGATAAGGCTGGCTTGAGCTTAATAGATTCGAGTTTATTAAGATATAGGAAGGATCGATTTCTTGGATCATATCTAGACTCGGATGGAGAATGTATTGGGCATTTATGAAGCCTTTATTTCTTGGCAGGAAGTTTATATAGCCCGCAAACAAAATGGATTCATCCTTTTTGACATTTTCCTGCATCCAGTGTTCCACATAATATCGGGAGTCGCTGACCATCATGACATCCACAGAGAGCGAGTAGACTGCAGAGTTGACAAAGAGAAGAATAACGAGTGCATATTTTATAATTTTTAGTTTTTTTGATGAAAAGAGAAAGGAAGAGAGGCCTAAAGCCCCGAAAAAACTCATCAGTATATATATAGGCATAAGATGTCTCAACGTATCTTTTCCAATGGTGAATATAAAAGAAAGGTAATAAGAGATGCCTGGAGCCAGTAGCCAGAAAGTAACAGAATATTTTTTCTTTCTCGTTAAAGCATAGATAAAACCCAATATGCATATAATGAGAATGGGCCATCCCAAGATAAAGTTGAGTTGTTTTATTGTATGAATGGACATATTTATAAAACCTAGAATGCTGCCAGAAAAAATTCTTTCTCCTTTAGCTGGGCCTATGATTAAGAGTAAATGCTTTTTGAATCCCTGGAAATTAAAGATGAAGTTATGAATGAGTGCAAAGAGAGAGGTTCCTAGAATAAGGGCTGATATTGTTTTTTTGTTGAAGAGAGATTTAACCCAGTTATTGGGCTTTCCATGGGCTCTATTATGCCGATGGTAAGAATAGATAATGATGAAAGGGATCAAAATCAACAGCCCATAGGCTTGATCTTTGGTGCAGATGGAGAATACGGCAGTGATCGAAAAAAAAATATAGTCATAGGTTCGGTGGTATTTAAGTATTCTTATGAAGAAATAGAGAGCGATCATAAACCAGAATATATATGGGATATCCACGTTGGATGTTTTTGAATAATAAAGAAAGGGGGGAGTGAGTGCTGTGATGATTGAGGCAAAAAGAGCTGATTTTTTATCGATGATTTCACAGCCGCACAGATAAACCATAAACACAATAAAAGTTCCCATAAAAACACTGATCAATCTTCCTATGATGAAAAAGATGGTATTCATGGGCAAACCAGGAACGGTTAGGATTTTTAATGCGTTTAAAAAATACACAGGTAAATAAAAAAGAGATAGTACATAAAAATGGAGTGGAGGGTATCTGGCAGACCAGCCATTAGAAAATTTCATTTCCATCCCATTCATGACGGCAACAGGTGTGATTTCATCGGCAGCCCATCCCCTTGAACTGGGGCTCGGGAGACCCCAGTTAATCCCGATGATGTTGAGCGCAAAGCTTAAAATCAATATAAGAAAGAGAATTTTTGGGAAAGGCCTCGCATTTTCAGGAATCAAGTTGTTTATCGAGAGGTTTGTGAATTTTTTCATGAATAATTAACCTGGATTATTCACAAGACGAGGTTAACGTATGTATCCTAAGGCTTTCAATTGTTCTTTTAATTTTTCGTCAATATCTGTTTTTTCGGACTTTCTTTTCTTGGCTTGACTGTATAGACATTCTATTTTTTGAAGGATGTCATTACTGAGACTCGGATTTTTATCTGAGATGTTGTTTTTTTCCATAGGATCATTTAAAAGATCAAACAGCTCTATTTGAGCTTTTCTTGGAGGGGGAGCCAGGAAAAAGCTGAGATCTTCTTGACTGAATTCCTTGTTGAGAATTAATTTGTAATTCCCGGTATTCATGGAAATTTTTTGAGGAATATGGGAATCTAGAATATTAGTGCCAATATCTGAAAGAAAAGTTCTGTCTTTATTTTCCTTGCCATTGAGCAGTGGGAAAAGATTTTTCCCATCCATGATAAGATCAGAGCAGTCAATTTTCATTTCTTTCAGAATCGTAGGCATGATATCAACTAGAGAAACGGCAGAAGTGATTTTTAAACCTTTATATTTATCATCAGGAAATTTTATGATCAGGGGCACTCTGATGGACTCATTGTACAGGCTGTGCCCATGATCCCAGGCTCCATGGTCAAAAAATTCTTCTCCGTGGTCACTGGTAAAGATGATCATGGTTTTCTCATAAAGGCCGGTCTCTTTGAGCTTTGATATCAGAGGTCCTATAAGATTTTCGTCTAAATATCGGATTTCTCCATCATAGAGTCCGATGGCGTTTTTACGTTCATTATCAGGCAGTTTTTTATAGATTCCCGGCTTTCCGCCCAGATAGCCCAGGAGGTTCACATGTTTCCATTTCGCATTTTCATCAAGGAACAGGCTGTTATAGGGGTGAGGACAGACATAAGGATTGTGTGGCTGATAGGTATGAAGAAAAAGAAAGAATCTTTTTCCTCTGTTCTGATCTATCCAGTTAGAAAAGGATTCATAGATAAGCTCAGCGGAGTTCATGTGGAAGACTCCCCCCCTCCCTTCATAATAGGTGTCGAATCCTTTTGCAAATCCATAATTTGCACTGACAAACCCACCTCCCGTGAAGGCAGAACTGAAGAAATGGTTTTTTCTCAGGACATCTGCGAGAGTTAGAATCGATGGGGCTATTTTCTCTTCGCTGTAATAGACCTGATGATTTATTCCATAGAGAGAGGTCATTATGGAAACATGAGAGGGAAGAGTCCAGGGTGAGCAGGCAAAGGGTTTCATAAAAAGAGCTCCTTCTGAGGCTAAAGAATCTATATGAGGACTTGTGTTTTTGTTATACCCATAGCATCCCAAATGATCTGCTCTGAGAGTGTCGATGGAAATCAAGATAACATTTTTATCTTCATTGTCTGCCCTGTAAATAACAGGGTTGACCCAGTAAGCGAAGTGAGGCTTCTGTCCTTTTGTTTTCAAAGAAATCAAGACTTTTTGAGGAATTTGGGGTAGTTTGATTCGGTGAGATGATTGAGTGAAGCTCGGATTCTCTGTTTGAGGAGGAAGATTTAAGTGTTCCTGAAAGATAATTTTTTCTCCACCCTCTCTCTCCAGTGTGATGAGAAACACAACTCCTTTTTCCGGAGAATCGTCAGGGTTTGTGTTTTTAATTGAGTTTTCATCTCTGACGATTCCAATACTGAATTCAAGAAGGCTTTCTTCAGGTATTTTGGTTTCGAATTGGTAGTGAGTCTCAGGAGGGCTGAAAAGGATATTGATGACACCGCTGCCCTGTCTCAATTTTCTTTTTAGTTGATAAGGATTTCCTTCTATTCCCAGATCGTTCATTGGGGACGATTTTGTTGGGTAGAAATCGTTTGTTTGAATTTTTGTTTCTTTAAAGGGCAATTTGATGATATTTTCCTCTTCTAAATGATCGATCAGTCGGAAAGTCTTGAATCGGGAAGTTTGTGTTTTTCCACATTGGATTGGGATCAATGCCAAAAAAGCAACAAAGAAAAGTAAATAAAATAATGTTTTGTTTTTCATGATATCCTCAATAAATAATTTTAGTAGAATTTAGGAAAGCAATCAATTTTTTTATGAAGGGATCCAAACCTCTATGGGCACGGGTCAATGTCAATATCCCACGAAAATCGACATCAGGGCATTTTTTTGGTGATGAATTTCCATAGATATTCCTTAGGGACTCCCAGAAATCTTTTTCTCCAGAGTCTGTCGCATTGTGAACAGGTCTTTAAATCTTCAATGTCTTTTTGGCCAAGTTTTTTTCTGAGATTGATCATTTGGCTGCTGTTCCATATTTCTTTGAGAGATTTTTCCTTAATGTTCCCTACCTTATAGTAGCCGAAAAAATCTTGGGTGCAGGGGAATACGTCTCCGTTCCAAAAAATAATCAGAGCATTCCAAGGAAATGGACATTTGGAATACTTGCCTTGACTTCTTTCTTTTTCTATTTCCCCTGCCCAATTATGAAGCTCTTTAGCAACGAAACTGTTTAAGGGAAGTCCTTTATATCGATTTAAGAATTTTTCTTTTTCTTTTTTAAGCTGGGAGGGGGGGAGTTCATCAAAATTTATGACTTCGATGACGGTAAAAGGGGTTTTTGAGTGCAGTGATTTTTTGATCTCAAGAAACTTTTTTATATTTTTAACTGTTTCATTGAAATTTCCCCCTACTCTTATTTTTTCATAAGTCTCTTTTTTAAAACCGTCGAAAGAAAAGGACAATCGATCCAATCCGGAGCGGATGATTTTGTGGCAAATATCTTCTGTCAGCAGGGACCCGTTGGTGTGAAGTTTGGTGTAGATATGGTTATCATGGGCATAGCGGATCATATCACAAATTTTAGGGTGTAAAAGAGATTCTCCTCTATGAGCAAGATTTATGTCAAAAACAAAATCTTTGGCTTCGTCTATTATATTTTTGTAAACATCAAATTCCATAAAGCCTTTATCCTGTTTTTTAAGATCTTTATTAGGACACATGATGCAGCGAAAGTTGCAAAGGCTTGTGGCTTCTACCCACAGCCGTATGGGAGGATAGGGCAAATGGATTGAATTTCTTTGGAAGTGATAAAATAATCTTAGCAGGCGTATCCAGTAATTTATCATTTTCTTTTATTTCCCGTTTCTTCAAGTTGTTGGATAACCACAGAACAGGCCATATTGCCTATGACATTGGTGCTGGTTCTGACCATGTCCAGCAGTCTTTCGACTCCCAGGATGAGGGCAATCCCTTCCAGGGGAATGCCCAATTGTTTGAGCACCAGGGCTAGGGCTATGATTCCGGCCATGGGAACCCCAGCTGCGCCGATTGAGGATAGAACAGCCATAAGAACGATCGTGACTTGTCCTGTTATCCCAAGAGGGATCCCGTATATTTGGGCTATGAAAACAGCTGAGACTCCTTGATAAAGAGCTGTCCCGTCCATATTGACTGTGGATCCGAGGGGGATGACGAAGCTTGAATATTCGCGTTTGATCCCTATGCTTTCGACATTATCCATGGCTATAGGAAGTGTGGCCATGGAACTTGAGGTACTGAAGGCAATGAGAATAGCCTCTTTGGTCGCTTTGAAGAAACGAACAGGGTTTATTCGACCTAACAGGCTTACAGTAACACTGTTCACGCTGAAAGTGTAGAGAGCAAGGCCACCGAGGACAACTAAGGAATACTTGAGAAGGGTTATGAGGATATCTGTCCCGAACTGGCCGACAACAGCAGCGCTGAGCGCCAGCACTCCGTATGGAGCCAGTTTCATCACGATATGAACAACCTGAATAAAAATATCATTGAGTCCGTCAAGCAATTTAATGATCAGCTCGGATTTTTCTTTTTTTATAAGGGTCAGCACCATACCAAATAGGAGGGCCATGAATATGATTTGAAGCATATTTCCATCAATAAAGGCTTTGGCTGGATTTTCTGGGACAATATCCACAAGAACTTCTATGAGTGAAGGTTTTTCTTCTATGTGCTGGAGACCTGCTTTGGCTTTGGCTTCATAATTTTGATAGAGTTGGGCCTGAACATCTGGAGTCAATCCTTTCCCCGGTTTGATCGTGTTTGCGAGTACGAGACCGATGAGGATGGCAATAACAGTGGTTATGACAAAATAGACAGCTGTTTTGGCTCCTATTCTTCCAAGTTTTTTTATGTTTCCTAAACTTGCTGTGCCAAGCATCAAAGAGACAAATACGAGAGGAACGACGATCATGGTTATAAGGTGAAGAAATATGGTTCCTATCGGTTCAATAATAAGGACTTTTTCTCCGAAAACGATCCCAGCGATAATTCCAAATATGAGGCCCAAGAGTATCTTGGTATGAAGTTTTATTTTTTTCATTTTATAAACAGAGAGTTATCATATATGTTAAGAATATCTAAGTCAATCCGCGCATATTTTATAGTTTATAATTCATGTTTCACAGTTTTTGAGAATTATGATATATTGACCCTGATGAATAAAAACAAAACTGACCTCTCAGTCATTGTCCCTGTGTATAATGAACAGGACAATGTGGACCAAATATACAATGAGATCACGGTTTCCTGTCAGAAACTGGCCAAGTCCTACGAAGTGGTTTTTATTGATGATGGAAGTACAGATCACTCATTGGATAGACTTATTTGTCTGCAGAAGAAAGATCCCAAAGTACGGGTGGTAAGGTTGAGAAAGAACTTTGGACAGACTGCAGCCCTATCTGCCGGATTTGATCATTCATCTGGGGATATTGTGATCACTCTTGATGCGGATCTACAGAATGATCCAGAGGATTTTGGGCTGCTTTTAGATAAGATAGAACAAGGATATGATTTAGTCAGCGGCTGGAGAAAAAAAAGAAAAGATAGGCTGTTGACCCGCCGTGTTCCGTCAAAAATAGCCAACTGGGTCATATCCATAATCACCCACGTTAAGCTTCATGATTATGGTTGTACTTTAAAAGCATTCCGAAGAGATGTGGTGAAAAATATCAACCTGTACGGAGAAATGCACCGATTTATTCCTGCGATTGCCAGCCATATCGGTGTATCCATTGCGGAAGTCAAAGTTAATCACCGCCCCCGGCACCATGGAAAGTCAAAGTACAGCCTGATGCGTTTCATTAAAGTTGTGTTAGACCTTTTAACCGTGAAGTTTTTATTGAGTTATTCTACCAGGCCCCTTCAGATCTTTGGAGTTTTTGGTCTTATAAGCGGCATGGTGGGAGGGATTATAGGGATTATCCTGTCCTACCAAAGATTGATTCTCAACCAGGGTATTGCTGATCGTCCTTTACTTCTGTTAGCTGTTTTGCTGATCGTGATCGGATTTCAATTTATTACGATGGGACTTTTAGCTGAGATGTTAGTCCGTGCCTATCATGAGTCCATTGAAAAAAGGATCTATTATATTAGAGAAATATACGAATCTGATTCAGAGAAAGATAGGATCTAGATTTGATTTAACCTGAATTATTCACGAGTTGAGGTGGCAAAAAGCTTAGATGAAAATTCTTATGTTAGCCCCGGAGCCTTACTTCCAGCCCCGTGGGACTCCCATGAGTGTGTATTTTCGTTTAAAAGCCTTGTCTAGTATGGGGCATGAGGTCGATTTGATTACCTATCATGCCGGAGAAGACAGGAAATTCAAGACTGTTAAGATTTTGAGGATTCCTGACTTATTTTATATTAGAAATATCAAAATAGGACCTTCCTGGGCGAAAATTCCCCTTGATTTGTTACTGATGCTCAAGTCTGTTTGGCAGCTTATGAAAAAAAAGTATGATTTGATATTTTCCCATGAAGAGGCGGCCTTCTTGGGAGTGTTCCTGTCTAAAATATGGCGTATTTCTCATGTTTATGATATGCATTCCAGTCTTCCTCAGCAGCTCGAAAACTTTAATTTCTCAAGGTCGAAATTTATGAAGTTCCTTTTCATCTGGATGGAGGGGTTCATATTAAAAAACTCTCATTCTGTTATAGTGATATGTCAGGATTTATACAATCAAGTTAAAAATGCGGGTTTTGGGAAAAAAAGTGTCCTGCTGGAGAATTTCCTGGATTTTGAAGCTTCTTCTCTTCCTGAGGAGAGCGGCATGAAAAAGTGTGAAAAATTAAAGTCAAGTGGAAAAAAAGTTGTCCTGTACACAGGGAATTTCCAGACATATCAAGGAGTGGAACTTTTGCTTGAAGCTGTGTCTAAGGTCCAAGGAGAGAGAGTGATCTTACTTTTAGTCGGGGGGACCCGGTCATCAGTTAAACGGATGAAGGGAAAAGCAAAGCAGTTGGACGTTTTGAACAGAGTTTATTTTACAGGACAGGTGGATCCTTCTGAAATTCCATGCTACATAAAATGTGCAGATGTTCTGGTTTCGCCACGATTATCAGGAACAAACACTCCGCTTAAAATTTATTCTTATCTTAAGTCTGGGAAGCCATTGGTGGCGACTGATCTATGGACCCATACTCAAGTTTTGAATGAAAAAATGTGTATCCTGGTGAAACCCAAGCCTAAAGACATGGCAGAAGGGATCCAGTTCGCTCTTTTCAGTGATGATGCTCGGTTAAGGGCAGCGGCGGCCCAAGAGATTTCAGCCAAAAATTATACATTTTCAAAATATAAGCAAAAGATTGGGGAGGCACTCGATAAGGCCCTTCAGTGAGGTTAGAATAAAATTATCATGAATATTTTTGTCACAGGAGCTTCTGGATTTATTGGAAAAGCTCTTATTAAAGAACTTGCTGACAGAAAACACAAGGTGAGTGTTCTGCAGCACAAGAAAGCCGTATTTAAAGAGAGTTCATACCGAGTCTACCAAGGAGATATCAGTGATTTTTCAGTTTTGAAAAAGGCTTCAACAAATGCAGAGGTGGTTTTTCATTTAGCTGCTTCTATGGGTGCGGATCAGGTCAGCGAGAGAGAATTTATGAGAATCAACAAGAAAGGAACGGAACTCGTTCTTAAAGCCGCAGAGGAAGCAGGAGTGAAAAAATTTGTTCATTTTAGTTCTGCCGGTGTTTTTGGTTCTGTGAGACAAAAAGTCGCTGTTGGAGAAGACCATCCCAGGAATCCCATAAGTGTGTATGATAGAAGTAAACGGGCAGGTGAAGATGCCGTGCTTAATTTTCCCAGTCAGAAGATGAGGATTATGGTTGTCAGGCCTGGATGGGTCTATGGGCCAGAAGACAGGAGAACATTTAAGCTCATTAAAGCCATTGCTGATAAAAGGTTTATTTTTGTTACAGGGAAAAAAACTCTTCAGACGCCTGTGTATATCAATGATCTCATTAAAGGTGTGCTCCTTTGTGCTGAGAGGGGAAAAAATAAAGAAATTTATCATTTGGCTGGGAAGGAAATCTTGACAGTTAGAGAAATTGCTGAAAAAATTGCGGATGCTTTAGAGACCCATTTTCCCACTTTAACTCTACCGCTGTGGTTTATAAAGATGGTTGCTTTTATTTGTGAAAATGGCTACAGAGTTTTAGGTCGTGAAGCTCCTATCACAAGAGGAAGACTGGCCTTTTTCACTCATTCCAAACCTCTTTCCATAAAAAAAGCTGAATTGGAACTGGAATATTCACCAGAATATGATTTTAGAACGGGTATTCAAAGAACCATCTCCTGGTATAAAGAAAAGGGCTGGCTTAACCACTAAGTTGAATTTTGGTTACTTTAATTCAGGTTGATTGACATTAAGAGATTTCTTTTCTAAAATTTAAGAGTACCTGAATAAGATGGGATAATTAAAGTAGCTCAACATGGCAGAGAAGAAAATATTAGTGGTTGATTATGATTCGAGGAGCTTAGAGGATTTGTCTGATTTGGTTTCAGGAAAGAATGTGCAGATCATCAAGGCAGTCGATGGCCAGAAGGCTTATGAAAAGTATCAGTCAGAAAAGCCGGATTTGATTATTCTTGAGGCTATGTTGCCCAAACTGCACGGATTTGACCTCACTCAAAAGGTTTATAAAGAGACCAGGGGAGGAATCCCTGTTATCATAGTCACTGGATTATATAAAGGAGCTCAATACAGAAATGAAGCGATTCGATCGTTTGGAGCAGCAGCCTATTTTGAAAAGCCATATGATAAAGAAAAACTTTTGGATACAGTTAATAGGCTGCTTCATGATGAGGTGAATATTGAAGATGACCTTCCAGATCCTGATGCTGTCATAAAAATTGTCAAGCAAATGGAACAAAAGGAATAGATCACAGTGGATAGCCGTTGGACTCGATGCAATAACTGCCGCCGAATCCTTTATAAACAGGATATTTTGGATAATCTTTATGTTTGTCCAGCTTGTAACTTCCACTTCAGAATATCAGCAGGGGAAAGGCTGGAACTTTTATATGATAACGGAGAGTATGAACTTTATGATGAAGACATCTATTCGACAGATCCGCTTGGATTTAAAGACTCCAAGAAGTATTCATCTCGCCTAGAAGAACATAGAAAAAAGACATCTCTCCAGGATGCGGTGCTGAATGCGATAGGATTCATGGGGGGAATGAAAGTCCTGATTTCAGCGATGGACTTTTCTTTTATGGGTGGAAGTATGGGATCTGTAGTTGGGGAGAAAATAACTCGGGCTTTTGAGAGAGCCTTAAGTGAAAAAACTCCTATCATTGTGGTTTCGTGTTCAGGGGGAGCCAGAATGCAGGAAGGGATACTGTCTTTAATGCAGATGATGAAGACCAGCGCAGCTATAGGGAGACTGGAAGAGGCTGGGATCCCATATGTTTCCGTGATAACGGATCCTACTACCGGAGGGACTACAGCAAGTTATGCCATGCTGGGAGATATCAATATCGCAGAGCCAAATGCGTTGATTGGTTTTGCGGGTCCAAGAGTCATCGAACAGACCATTAAAGAGAAGCTTCCTAAAGGATTTCAACGCTCTGAATTTTTACTTGAACACGGAATGTTGGATGAAGTTGTAGAGAGAAAATATCTGCGTTCTTATCTTATCCGTGCTTTACATCTCTTCCTTAATTTACACCCATGAATTACCGGAAGTGTCTGAGTTATTTAGACCATATCCAGTCATTAGGCATTAAATTTGGTTTAGATAATGTCCGCACGGTCTTGAAGGAATTAGAAAACCCACATAAGAAATTCCCAATTATCCAGGTCGCTGGCTCAAACGGGAAGGGTTCTGTGTGTGCCATGGTCACCCAAATCCTGACTCTGCATGAAGTTAAGTGCGGTCTTTTTACATCACCCCATTTGGTGGATGTTGAAGAAAGAATTCGAATCGGTGAAGATCTTATCCCTAGAGGAGAATTCTGCCGGTTGGTTGATTTTTTGGAAAAAGTTATCCAGAAATTGATAGATAAAAAAAAGCTTAAAACACCGCCTACTTATTTTGAATTGATGACCCTTTTGGCTTTAGTTTATTTTAAGGAGAATGATGTTAAAATGGCGGTTCTGGAAGTCGGGATGGGAGGAAGATTTGATGCGACCACAGTCGTTGATCCAGTTATCACCGCGATCACGACTATTTCTGAAGAACACCAGGAATATTTAGGGAGGACTCTGTCTCAAATCGCTTTTGAAAAAGCAGGAATCATCAAACCGGGGATTCCTGTTGTTTCCGGAGTCACGGAGGAAGAAGCCAAGAGAACCATTAAAGCAAGAGCTGAAGAGCTTCAAGCTCCGTTTATTGATGTATTTGAAGATAAGACAGGTTTTAAAAAGAAAAAGATAAGAGATAAATATTTATTTGAATATGTTCTCAGTCACGAATCATATAAATATACGCCTAATTTACTTGGGTCCCATCAAGGAAGAAATGCAGCCATAGCTATTAACATTGCGGATCAGATAAATCAAAGATGCTGGAGATTAGAAAAAGAGAGAATAATCAAAGGCATTGAGTCAGCTAAATGGGAGGGTAGATTGGAAATCATTTCAAGAAAGCCTTTAATCATTATGGACGGAGCCCATAATATTGAAGGGGCCCGGTCTTTGAGAGAATTTTTAGATGAATTTGTGGGATCAGTTTCTGTATTGATATTTGCTGTGATGAGGGGAAAGAGAATCAAAGAGATTTCTGAGATCCTGTTTCCATCTGCCGAAAAAATAATACTGACCCGATTTCGTTTTTATAAATCCACGACTCCAGAAGAGGTCCTTTCTCATACCCTTGATTATAAACATAAAATTACCTGTGAGTCTGAACCTGAAAAGGCGCTCAAATCGGCAGTCAATTCCATTGATAGAAGCGGTTCCATATTGATTACTGGGTCCTTATATATTGTGGGAGAGATGAAAAAGTTTATTCGGGTAAGCGAGACGAAAAAGGCCTTGATGTATAAATCACATAATATTTCATGGGAACCGGGTTTGAAGCGAGGTTAAGATATTCCTTGATTCATTATTTTGCCCATAAAAAGGATGACAGAACCCAGAACGACCAGGATAAGACCCACTGTCCAATCTTGGCAGAGTGAATAGCTTACGGAAGACTTCCCTATCTGTAAGTTTACCAGTGTTTCAAAAATATGGTTTATCAGGGAAAAAAAGGGGAAATAAAGAATAAGGAGCCATCCAAGATAATGAACCGATTTCCTATTTTCAGGAGAAAAAAGATTCGATTTTTGAAAGGCGGTCAAAATCTTTTTCCAAAAAAATAAGGCCATTAAGACACCAACAATAATAATGGTATAGTACAGCATCAAGAGTCGAACGATAAAAAGGTCTCTGCTTAAAGCGGTGATTTGGTAGGAGGTTATGTTTTCCCTTTTTATGTTATCTATGAACTCAACTTTTGAGGTGATCTCATTGAGGTCATGAATGTTCAGATCTATGGGTAAAAAAATTTTACCCTGAAAATATTCAGGGAAAACGCTGATGACAATTAAGAGGGCAGCCAGAAATATTCCTAGCACAGCCCCTGAATAATAAACAATGTTAGTGATCGTTTTAAAAATTAAAAAAAATAGGTCATTTTTTTTGTTTTTCATCGTTACTTCTCACCCTATAAATAAAATGTTTTATAGCCTGACCTATTCATAAAAAAATGGCGATACTTTCATTATTATTTTATTTTCTGCGAACGTTAAGATTTTTTCAAGAATAATGACTTAAACATTTTTCCTGTTTGAATTTTTTATTATAATCGCCATTTTTTTACCCTTAAGGCGAGCCGATCTCACCGCATCTGCTTCGTGCCGAGGCATTTGAAGTGAATGACCACGTCTTCATGCCTCGTGCCTTGCATCTGCAGCAACCTCGACTCGTGAATAATTCAGGATAGTTAAACTTTTCCTGATTTAACCTCTTTCTTTATAACGATGTTGGTTTTATTATTCAACTCAATGAGGAAGGCTCCATTCCCTGCCAGAGAAGAGAAATGGCCGTTAAAGTCAATATAAATCGGAAAAGAGAAGCTGTTTCCAATCTTGAAGCCTTTGATTTGTCTGTTTATAATTCTTAGATTCCTTTCAGACTGAGGAATGGATTTATCACTAACAACAATTCCTATGATTTTATTTTGATTTTTTGTTTTTAGATTCTCCAATATCCCTTCTATTGAATTGAGGCAGATGGGGCAAATCATCGTGCTGAAATCTATGAGAAATATATAGCTTGAGTCAACTTTTGCTTCAGAATAAGAACAGTCAGGAAAGTCAACAGAAAAAAGGGGACAGAAAATAAAAGAAGCTGAAAAAATCAAAGCCAAAGATTTTTTATTCATTGGAAGATTAATTCGTACTTTTTGATGAGGGTTCCGTATTCAGATCTGGAGAGGAGGAAGTTTCTTGAATCAATATGGATCGTATGGGTTTGTTCTGGAAGAGTGATTGTCTCGACCCATTTCCCTTCTGGCGTTAAAACATAGATATCCCTATTGATATTTTCTGAAAGGTGTCCTCCCAGAACATAAATAAACTTTTTCTCACGGTCAAAGGTGATCGTTTTAAAACAGATATCTTGAGGAAGAGTAAAATTTTTTATCTTTTTTGTTTTGACTTTTTTGATTTTGAAAATATTTTTTTCCCAGATTTTATCTCCTTTTAGAGAAAACTTGCCTATGATATCCCTCCATAAAAAACATAAATATACATTTTCATCTTTTATTATGAACTTAACGGCATTGAGCATAAAGTCATCACTTTGAATATACTGAAAGGAATTTATCTCCTCTCCTTTGAAGTCATACAGCTGAATCCTGTTCTCCAGGGTTGTAGAAACTGCAATCCGCTCATTTTTCATAATTTGAAAGCTGACTAAGGGCAGTGTTAGAGGAAGATTTTTTATGTAATTGAGTTCTGTATCAAAAACCTGAATTCCAGGATGCTGGATTTGTCCAATGTAGAGAAATCCGTCATCAAACTGGATAGGTCCTGGAGTTAAAAATTCACCTGGCCCTTGACCTTTTCTTCCGGTTTTTTTTATGAATTTTCCTTCGACGTTATATTTTTTCACGCTGTAATCTTTTAAGTCTGTGATATAGATACTGCCTTCATCATCTGTTGTTAATCCGACCCACTGGAAAATAATTCCTTTGCTGTCATTTCCTATGGTTAAAACTTCCTTGATTTTTATTTTGACATCTTGGCTATAGGAAGTCATTAAAGTGATAAAAAACAAGAACATAAATATTTTTATTTGATTTTTTTTGATTTTCATTTTTACGCTGATCATCCCCTTGTCCCTGACATATAAACAGTTTAATCATTATCAATGAAAAAATAGATGTTTTTTCCTATTTGAGGAACGGTTCTACATATTTTTTACAAAAACTGTATCCCATCATACAGAGTATGGCTTCCCCTGGATTGTTCATCGTCCAGCGGGTTGTAATGCACAATACATAAGCATCCTCACATGTCCATTCAGCCTTAAGAGCCTGAGTAGATCCGATGAACAAAAAAAGGATCAGGGCAATAATGACATATTTTTTTCTATGATCCAGTGACATATTTTCCTCCTTTTTTATTTTGAGATGAAGTTTTCAATAAATTCTGTGCAGAAGTCATATCCATTAAGGCAATATATGAGTTGCCCCACAATGGCTTTGGATAACCAATCCAAAATGTTTGCATCTCCAAAACATTGAATGAGAGCATATTCGCAAATGTGGGCATCTAAGTCTACAGGCGCAAGGGCAGAAAACACAAGAATAAGAGAAAGGATAACCAAAAATTGTTTTTTTTGAGTAATAAATTTTCTCATTTTGTTTCCTCCATTTTAGAATTTCTGTTTATTTTTTTCGCAAGTTCCATACCAAAATAAGGAAAATTATTTAACATGTTGATAATAAATAGGTTGAATATGAAATCTTGGAGGATAGAAATCAGAGCGCTGCCAATTAGAGTTTACATGATCTCTAGGAAAAGGGTTTTTATTTAATTAAAATCAGCGGGATAGACCTGAATGTGTTCAAAGTCGAAGCTGTAAACTAAAGGAGAAAAACGAGTGTTCTGTTTTGTATACTGTTTGAGCTTTCCGGTTATCAATGGTTTATTTTGACTGAGTTGGAAATCATCGATCCAGTAGTTCTTGCTTTTTTAGGGAAATAATGGTACATTTTCGTTTAATTTTTCTGATTTGATTCGATTCTAAAATGATTTCGATTGATCCAAGTTTAATCGTTGTTTTTGTCATTATATGGATTCTATTGGTTGTTCTTACCAAAGTATATTTCAATCCTGTCCGTGGTATCTTGAAGAAAAGACATTCCAAAATATCAGGCGCTTCAAAAGCTAGTAAGAATGCGGAAGAAAAATATGAAGAAGCCATCAAAAAAATAGAAGAGGAGATCAATGCAGCCAAAAATTCTTCTTTGGAGATAAAAAATAAATTTGCAAAAGAAGCCTTAGAGGAAAAAGAAAAAATGTTGTCAGATATTTCTTCAGAATGCAGGGTTCATGTAAAAGAAGCAAAGAAAGCATTGAGTCAGCAGATAAAACAAATGAAAAAAAGGATTGAGCAAGAGAGCAAAGATTTAGCGAAAAAAATAGAAGAGAAGATATTAGAGTGAGGTCCATGGATTTTATAGGGAAAGTCATTAATTTTATTGTCCTTTTTGGAGGACTTTTCTTAATTCTCAGGAAACCAGTCAAAAATTATCTTAACGAAAGAAGCCAGAATGTAGACCTCTCTATAAAGGAAGCGGTGGAAACAAAAGAGCAATCAGAGAAAAAGCTAAAAAGTGTCTTAGGTCGGCTGAATGAGCTTTCTGATGAAGTGAAAAAGATTAAAGATGAAGCAGAGATAGAGGGAAACAAACAAAAGGAAAGCATCATTAAGAGTGCTAGACAGGAGGCAAAACGCTTAAAAGATTTAACCGGTCAGGAAATTGATTCTCTGTATTCTTTAGGGTTGAAAGAAATCAGAGCCTATGCTGCTGAAAAAGCTATTGAAGCCGCTTCAAAGAGAATTAAGCAGAGGATGACCTCCAAACTCCAATCTGATATGATTGATAAATCCATAAAAAGGCTTGATAAGTTATATGAAAACTCAGATTCTAGTTAAAAAGTATGCCCAGGGTCTTGTGAGTTCCATCCAAGATGAGGAGGAATTTGCCCGCATTTTTAAAGAGCTCACCTCTTTTAATAAACTCGTAACTTCTCGTAAAAACCTGAGTGATATACTGCTCAAGCCCTTCCTTTCCAAGTCTAAAAAAAAGAAAGTTTCTGAAGAATTATTGAAAAAAATCAGATTCAGTCAGAAATCTGTTCGTTTTGTTTTACTGCTGATTGAAAATGAAAGGATCAATATACTGGAGGATATTTTAAAGATCCTATCAGAGGCCTGGAATGAAAAAAAGGGGATGATTACTTTAGAAGTGATGTCTGTTATCCCTTTAAATAAGAATCAGGAAGAGAGATTAAAGAAAAAGTTAGAGATGATTGAAAAGAAACCGGTCTTCTTAAAGTATAAAATAGATAAAGAACTTATGGGAGGACTTTCCATTCGGAAAGAGAACACTTTTTTTGATGTTTCTATAAGGGGTGACCTTATGAAGCTTAGTGAAAAAATCAAAAGAGGACAATCAAATGGAGATTAAAGCAGATGAAATAAGTCGAATCATTCAACAACAGATCGAAGGTTATAAGACTGATATTAATATCCAAGAGGTGGGTGCTGTGACCTCTGTTGGGGATGGTATTGCCAGAGTTTACGGCCTGGATCATGTGATGGCCAATGAATTAGTGGAATTTCCGAATGTGGTGTTTGGTCTGGCATTAAATTTGGAAGAGGACAATGTGGGAGTTGTGCTTTTAGGAGAAAGTCATCTCATTAAGGAAGGGGATATGGTCAAGAGGACACACAAGATCATGCAGGTTCCTTCAGGTTCGGCTATGATAGGGAGAGTTGTGGATCCTTTGGGAAGACCTCTGGATGAAAAAGGCCCCATAAAATCTGTGAGTTATATGAATATTGAGAGGTTGGCCCCAGGCGTGATTGAACGCATGCCGGTCAAAGAGCCGTTACAGACAGGGCTGGTCTCTATTGACAGCATGATACCTATTGGGAGAGGGCAGAGAGAACTGATTATTGGGGATCGACAAACCGGAAAAACAGCCATAGCTGTTGATACCATTATCAATCAAAAAGGAAAGGATGTCATCTGCATATATGTTGCCATAGGCCAGAAGAATTCCACCATTGCCTATATTGTCAAAGCTTTGGAAGATTATGGAGCCATGGACTATTCCATTGTCGTCTCTTCCTCAGCCAGCGACCCTTCTCCCCTTCAGTATCTGGCCCCTTACAGTGGCTGTGCTATTGGAGAATATTTCAGGGATAAAGGTCAGCATGCTCTTGTTATTTATGATGACCTCTCAAAACATGCGGCCTCGTATAGGGAGATCTCTCTTCTTTTACGCCGCCCCCCTGGAAGAGAGGCGTTTCCTGGAGATGTCTTTTATCTTCATTCCAGACTTCTGGAAAGAGCTGCCAAATATTCAGAAGAAAAAGGCGGCGGATCTCTGACCGCACTTCCTATCATAGAGACTCAGGCCGGTGATGTTTCAGGTTATATCCCTACGAATGTGATTTCTATCACTGATGGACAGATTTACCTTGAACATGAACTATTTAATGCAGGGGTGCGCCCGGCTATCAATATTGGCATATCTGTTTCACGAGTGGGAGGAAACGCTCAGATAAAGGCTATGAAACAGGTGGCTGGAAAACTCCGCCTGGATCTGGCTCAATATAGGGAGCTGGTGACTTTCGCTCAGTTCGGGACCGAATTGGATAAGACGAGTCAAGCCCAGCTTGACCGAGGGAAGAGACTGACCGAGATTTTAAAGCAGGAACAATACAGCCCCCTGCCAGTCGAGCTTCAGATTTTGATTATCTATGCAGGGAATAGAGGCTTTCTGGATGACTTTAAAGTGGAAAACATCAAAGAATATAAGCAGGAGCTTTTTAAATATGCTGAAAAAGAGAAAGCCGATTTAATGAAAAAAATAGCACAAAAGAAAGAAATTAATCCAGAAATAGATAAAGAATTAAGTACGATGCTGACTGACTTCAATAAGGAATTTAAAAGAAGAGAGGATCTCCAGATAGAGTCTAATGAGAGAGAAAGGGAAAAAGAGGAGCCCAAAAAAACATGCGTTTCGAAAGAGAAGAAGAAAGAGAAAGAAATAAAAGAAATTAAGGAAAAGAAGCCAGCCAAGAAAAAGTCCTCCAAAAAGAAGAAGGCTAAGGAAAATAAAAAATGACAGAGTTAATCGAGCTGCGAAGAAGAGTTAAAAGCGTAAGGAATACCCAGCAGATAACCCGGGCTATGAAAACAGTGGCTTCTGCCAAATTCAAAAGGGCACAAAGGGATGTATTAGAGGGAAGGCCCTATTGGCACAATTATCCAGAATTGATTTCTGATATCACTTCTCAGGTTAAAAGGTCGTTACACCCCCTGCTTGAAAAGAGAAGAGAGAAGCGAATTTTTGTGATTGTTATGACCTCAGACAAGGGGCTGGCAGGAGCCTTTAACTCTAATCTACTGGAGACGGTGTGTCCATTTTTGGAAGAAAAGTCTAAAAAATGCCTTATTGAGCTGGTTTTACTGGGAAAGAAGGCGATTACTTTTTTCAAAAAAAAGAATTTTAAGGTCGTCAAAAGTTATTCGGGAAATATCCAAAAATTTACGCAAAAAGAGCTTCAGGAAATCACAGATCAGTTTGTCGAGGAGTATATATTTTCAAGAAGTGATTCTATCTATGTCGCTTATAATGAGTTCAAATCGATATTGACACCAAGACCCACCATCACAAAAGTTTTACCAATTGAACTCAAGGAAGATGAGAAAGAATGTCCGGAAAAGTCATATGACTGGGAGCCGAAAGAAGAATCTTTAGTTAGAACATTACTCCCCTTTTATATTAAGAATCAAATTCAGCATTTTTATTTTGAATCTATTGCCTCTGAGCATGCAGCCAGGATGATGGCGATGGAGAATGCAACAAGGAATGCTCAGGATTTGATCAAAGAATTAACTCTTAGAATGAATAAGATCAGACAGGGATCAATTACAAAAGAATTGTTGGAAATTATATCGGCCGTTGATGCCCTTAAGAAAAAATAGATTGCAGGGAGATAAAATATGGCAAAGGCAGCAAAAAAGCGCCTAAAAAAGGCCCCAGGAAAAAAGAAGGCCAAACAGGACAAACAGAAAGCACAAAAAAAGCAGAATATAGGGAAAGTGGTCCAAGTTCTTGGGCCTGTTGTTGAAGTGGAGTTTAAGGACGCTGAATTGCCCGAGATTTATAATGCGATTCGGGTCACTAGTGATGGTTTTAAGACAGACAATCCGATTGACATTATACTTGAAGCGGAACAACATATGGGTGAAGATAAGGTGAGATGTGTTTCTATGCATCCCACAGAGGGAGTGGCAAGAGGGATGAAAGCGATAGATCTCGGGACTCCCATTCAGGTTCCAGTGGGAGTAGAGACCTTAGGCCGGATTATGAATGTGATTGGAGAACCCGGAGATAATAAGGGTCCGATAAAGGCCAAAAAAAAGTATCCCATTCATCACAAAGCTCCGTCACTTGAACAGCAGAGTACAAGGCTGGAGATGTTTGAGACCGGGATCAAAGTCATTGATCTCATTCAGCCTTTTTTAAAAGGTGGAAAAATCGGCCTTTTCGGAGGAGCAGGGGTCGGAAAAACAGTGATCATCATGGAGCTGATCCACAATGTTGCCCAAAAACATGGGGGATACTCTGTTTTTGCAGGGGTGGGTGAAAGAACCCGTGAAGGGAATGATCTTTGGCTTGAGATGAATGATTCTGGTGTTATCGATAAAACAGCTCTTATATTTGGACAGATGACCGAGCCTCCTGGGGCTCGGCTGCGGGTCGGGCTTGCCGCCCTTTCAGTGGCTGAGTATTTTCGTGATGAAATGAATCAGGATATTTTGCTGTTTATCGATAACATATTTCGATTTGTTCAAGCAGGCTCTGAGGTATCTGCGCTTATGGGGCGTATGCCTTCGGCAGTGGGGTATCAGCCGAATCTATCGACAGAGCTTGGGGAGCTGGAAGAGCGGATTACATCCACAAAGAAGGGATCTATCACTTCAGTCCAGGCCATATATGTTCCTGCAGATGACTTTACGGATCCAGCCCCAGCCACTACATTTTCTCATCTTGATGCCACTACTAACCTTTCCCGTGCTCTTACTGAAAAGGGGATTTATCCGGCTGTAGATGCTCTTTCATCGTATTCCAGAATATTGGAACCTAGAGTCATCGGTGAGGAGCATTATCAGATCGCGAGAAATGTTAAGGAGATACTCCAGAGATATAAAGACTTACAGGATATCATCACTATTCTTGGAATAGAGGAGCTTTCAGAAGAAGACAAACTCATTGTGAGCCGGGCACGCAAGATTGAGAGATTTCTGTCCCAGCCTTTTCATGTGGCGGAAGAATTTACAGGGAGAGAAGGAAAATATGTGCCGGTGGAAGAGACCGTCAAAGGATTTAAAGAAATCATTGATGGGAAACATGATGATAAACCAGAACAGGCCTTTTATATGGCAGGAGGAATAGAGGATGTCATAGAGAGAGCTGAGGAGCTGAGTTCAGAATGAGCGATGAAATTCCCTACTCCATGAAGCTGCGGCTTGTTTCATTGGACAGACTTTTATTTGATGGCCAAGTAGAAGAGGTGACTCTACCTGGGGTTGATGGATATTTGGGGATACTTCCAGGCCATAGGCCTCTCTTTGTTGCTTTAGGTGAAGGGGAGCTGACTTTTCAAAGAGCCGGACGGAAAAGGGATTTTAAAGTCTGTGGAGGTTATGCTGAAGTGACTCAGGAGTCTGTTCTTGTCTTTGTAAATCCAGGTAAAGAAGAAGATGAATATTAAGGTCATGAGAGATAAAGAGACTTTAGATACGTTTTATCATGGAAAAATCCGCATCCTCCAGAAAGTGGGAGGGTATCGATTTTCTATAGAAGCCCCTCTTCTTGCTGATTTTATTGAAACAGGTTCTGGAGATGAACTGCTTGAGCTGGGGACAGCCAACGGTATTATTTCTCTGCTTCTGAGCATGAAGCCGTTTAGAAGTGTGACGGCTCTTGAGATTCAAAGCCCGCTTGCCGAGTTAGCTTCCAGAAATGTAAAATTGAATAACCTACAGAGACGCATCCGGATTATCCAGCAAGATTTAAGGGAATTTCATCCAGGGAGGAAATATGACGTTGTGTTTTCAAATCCACCTTATCATGAAGAAAACATTGGGCGACTGAGTCAATCACCCGAAAAGGCGATTGCCAGGCACGAAGTCCAATGCACTATTTTTGATATGATGAAAATGACAGCTGAGTTATTAAAGCCAAATGGAAGAGCCTATTTTGTTTTTTCTTTCAGACGCAGAGATGATTTTATAAAAGCCTTAGCAAAGAATGGGCTTCAAATAAAAAAGGAAAGACATGTGGTTCCTTATGAAGGACAAAAACCGAATGTTTTCCTCTCAGAATGCGTTTTGTATTCAGGTAAGAAAAGGATGATTCGCCCTTTGATTCTTTATGATATAAAGGGCCGTTATTCTGAGGAAGCTGAACAGATATTTTCGGGGAGACCCTATGCTTAGATTCTTAAAAAAATTTAAAGGATTGTATAAATACAGAGCTCTCATCCGAACCCTTGTAGGGCGAGAACTCAAAGCCCGCTACAGGGGGACTGTTCTGGGTTTTGTATGGTCTTTTGTTAATCCTTTGTTGTTGCTTACGGTCTATACCATAGTATTTGGATTCATTTTAAGGCCCAGAGATCCCAGTTTTGATAAGTCTCCTTGGGTGTACGCTCTTTTTCTGTTCTGCGGTATCCTGCCGTGGCAGGTCTGGTTTGCTGCTTCATCCCAAGAGTCAGCCAATATTCTCATAGCCCAGGGAAATCTTATTAAAAAGATGCTTTTCCCCACTGAGATTCTTCCTATCGTGTCTGTGACAAGCAATTTTATCCATTTTTTATTTGGCCTCCCTATTCTTTTATTATTTGTGCCCTTGATGGGGAAGACGTATACACCCTATCTTCTATTTTTACCAGTAGTCATCCTTGTCCAGTATGTATTCACCTTGGGGTTTTGCTTTTTGATCTCATCTCTAACAGTTCATTTTCGTGATATAAAAGATATTTTAGCCAATCTTTTGACTTTCTGGTTTTTCTCTACGCCCATCATTTATCCCATGACTTTTCTCCCCATCCAAGAACATACTCTGCTGAGGGTATTTCTTAATTTAAACCCTATGACTCATATCATGTGGGGATATCAGAATTGTGTTTTTTATGGAGAGCTGATACGGTGGAAAAGGCTGGGAGTGACTTTTCTTGTTTCTTTGATTTTGTTTTTTATAGGATATTATGTATTTGATAGATTGAGAGATTCATTCCCAGAGGAGGTTTGATTGCCGGCCATAGAAGTTGAAAATTTATCCAGAATATATAGGAAATACTCAGAACAGCATCGTTTTAAAACATTTAAAAGCGCTATTTTAAAGGGGGATCTGTTCAAATCTTTAAAGCCTGACGAGAAAGTTGTGGCTTTAGAAAATATAAATTTTAAAGTTGAAAAAGGGACCACATTTGGGGTCATAGGAGAAAATGGCTCTGGGAAAAGCACTCTATTAAAGGTAGTGGCTGGGATATCTAAGCCCACGACAGGAAGAATCAATGTTGAGGGAAAGGTATCCGCTCTTATAGAGTTAGGAGCCGGATTTCATCCTGAGATAACAGGTCGTGAGAATATCTATATCAATGGAGTTATGCTCGGCTTAAGCAAAGAAGAAATAGACAAAAAATTTAATGATATTGTCAAATTCGCTGAACTGGAAGATTTTATTGATGCGCCGGTTAAAACGTACTCTTCAGGAATGTATATGCGGCTTGGTTTTTCCATTGCGATTAATGTAAATCCAGATGTTCTGCTGGTGGATGAGGTATTGGCGGTGGGGGATGCTTCATTTGTACCCAGATGTTTGGAGCGTATCAATGAATTCCGCCGAAAAAAGAAGACGATCCTTTTTGTGAGTCATGATCTCATCACGGTTGAAAGGATTTGTGATCAGGTAGCCTGGCTGAAAAACGGGAGAATGAAAGCCATCGGAGATCCTAAAAGGGTCATAGACCAGTATGTTCAAGATGTGAAATCCAAGAAAGAGACTGATTTTGAACAAGAACAGAAGGAGGCAGATTTTCAGGGAGATTCAGAGCAGGAGAGAAGAGAAAACAGATGGGGAAACCGGGAAATTGAAATAAAAAAAGTTCGGTTAAAGAACCTTAAGGGAAAAGAAAAACGTGTATTTTCTCCTTCTGAGGGTATGGTCATTGAAATGAATTTTTTTGCCAAGAATCACATCCGAGATTTTGTTTTTGGTATAGGCATATTCAATTCTCTAGGTGTCTGCTGTTATGCCACCAATACCGTGCTGGAAGGCTATCACAGCAGATCTGTGGAAGGTGCTGGGAAAGTCATCTGTGAAATAGAGGCCCTTAACCTCCTGAACGGGACTTATTACTTGGATGTGGCTGCGCATAGACAGGATGGTTTCCCTTATGATTATCACCGCAATCTGTATTCCTTTATGATTTCTTCTGATTATACGGACAGCGGAATCTATCGGCCTCAGCACAGCTGGCAGTTTTCGCCCAGCATAAAAATGGATCAACAGAAGTGATCAAGATGCGGAATGATAGGGATAGAAAGCTGAAAACAGTCGAAGAGCTCATCAAAATCAGAAAAAGCCTTAAAAGTTCTGGAAGTAAGGTCGTCTTGACCAATGGGTGTTTTGATATTTTGCATGGCGGTCACATTTATTTATTCCGTGAGGCAAAGAAATGGGGGGATATTCTTATTGTTGCCTTGAATGATGACCGTTCTGTAAGAAAAATAAAGGGCCCCATGAGACCTATTTTCAAACTTGAAGAACGAATTGAGATTCTTGAAGCGGTGGAATTCATCGATTTTATTGTTTCTTTTAAAGAGGAAACTCCAAGAAGATTGATTTCTTTAATTCTTCCGGATGTTTTAGTCAAAGGAGGAGATTGGGATAAAGAAGAGGTCGTGGGAAGAAAGGAAGTCGAGTCTGCAGGAGGGAAAGTGGTGGTACTCCCTTATCTTTCCGGCTATTCCACAACTGAGATCATTGAGAAAGTTCATAGCTTACATAAAAATTAAAGAACTTATTTTTTCTGTACTCTACTCTGGTGTGATTTATTGAGGCAGTCATAGAACCAGGACCAGATTTTTTTATGGAATGAAAAGCTGGGAGGTGAATTCTTAAATGTTTCCAAAGGAGTGAACCCCGTGGGGTCTTCCGGTGTTAATTGAACGGAGGCTTCTGGATCCCACAGGATGGGAAATTCTGGATGGAATTGAATTCCAAGCACATTTCTATATTTTTGGTGCTGTATGGCTTCGATGACCTGATCATCCAGAGTGGTGGCACAAATGGCCATTCCTTTTCCCAGCTCATCCACAGCTTGGTGATGAGAGCTGCAAACAAGAGGTGTTTCTTGAGAATTAAAACCAAATCTTTCCACAAAAATACCCTGAGGGGAAAGTCTGACGGGATGAAGGTTGTAGTGAAAAAGATTTTTGTCAGGATGAAGTCTTGAAAAAGGATTGGTGTGCCAATTTTCTTTTTGAAGAGAAATGACTTCCTCCAAAGAATATTTCCCATATTTTTCGGACCATATATCCTGGATTAGGCTGCCGCCCGTTCCTACATTTAGGGATTGTTCACCAAGACATATTCCAAGAATGGGGAAATCCGGATGTGATTCCAGAAAAGGAATCAACTCATTGTTTTGATAGCCGCCCAGGAGATGGAATATAAAAGAAAGTTCAAGGAAATGGCGGACCGGAGTCCTTATAGAGGTCAGAAGCTGTGTTTTTTCTCCATAGATGTAGGGCGGGATATCGGCTCCTCCAAAAAATATAATGCCATCGGATTTGCTAAAAACCTTTTTAAATTCAGAGGTCAGGCTATTTTTTTGGAATAGATGATCTTTGGTGATTTTTTCTTTCAGCTGATGGAATTTTATCCAATTTAATCCTTTTTCTTTGACTAACGCCAACGAATTTCCGTAATCTGTGAGTTCTTGTTCATGAAAAACACCGACAACTTCTAAACGATCATCACCGAATATCCCTCTTTCTTTAAGTTTAATCAGAGAGTTAAGGCTGCTGTAAGAAGGATGGAGTATACTGAGCCGAATCTTTTCTTCAGGGAGAAAGTCTTTGTCAAAATAATTTAACTCATGATTTGGTGAAAGACCTCCGCAGGAGATCAATAAAACCAGCAAAACTAAGAACAGTTTGTTAAGAGTATTTATTTTTCTCATTTAAAGCCTCTTTTCAATCTTATTTCATCTCACTAAAAAACTTTAATTGATCCTACATGTTTTTGCTTTCCTTTTTCTTTATAAACTTCCACTTTATAGCTTTTTCCAGATTCGGGAACGGTGATGAGATAGGTTTTGTCTTCTGTTTTACAGATGAACTGATCGAATTGTTTGCCGGATTCATGATCTAGGATTCTCTTACGGTCTTTGATTTTTATGATTTTATGTTCTTTTTTACCTATCATAACAGATCTTGGAGTCTCCAAGCCTTTATACCCAGAGTAGAATTTAACCAGAGGCTTTTTTCCCCCAAGATGGGAGACGCTTTTAGGCTTCATTGGATAGGACTCTCTTTCTCAAATCAAAACATACACTTTTTGGTCTGATCTTTCAAGAAATAATACATCCAGAATTTCCCCCAAAAATTTAATAATTTTCTCCCGCAACCTTGAAGCAATCCTTTCATAATTCATTTGGGGTTTCCTCAAGCTCAGTTCTCTATAGCAGCTGAGGAACTATCAAATTGAGTGTCCTGAAAAGGTTAATCCTGAAAGGGAATTATTTTATGCAGCCGTTACTGCGGCTGAGAAGGTATAAATCCATCAAAAACGAGAAATAATCTAAGATGGAGAGAAAAAAATTTTTAGGTTTTATAATAGGAGGTATAGATGAGAAAAGTTTAATAGTTTGGATGGTGCTCCTTTTTCTAACTTCTCTTTCCTTTTCTTGGGAAAAAGGAATTGTAGGACTTAATATGAGGGTCTCTCGCTCCCCAAGGGTTGAGATGACTTATCATCTTTCTAAAAAATTTGCACTCAGACCTTCCATTGGTTTCTCCATCTCAAACGAAGAATCAGAGACAGAATATAAACCCGTTGTTGATATGTATTATGTCTCAGGTGAGCGTGAGACAGAAACCACCAGAGTTATGCTTGGTCTTGGTATCTAATTTTACTTATATTCGAAAGGGGATTTTTCAGTTTATTCTGGGATTAGTTTTGACTATTCTAGAGTGAACAGAGATATCTCCGTTTCCTGGCAGGATGGCTCCTTAGATGAGAATGAAGTGTTTCTGGACTTTTTCATAGAGAATCCTCCTGTCATAAAGACGGGCCTTTATTTCCTCCCTGTGTATAATCCATAACCAAAATACTTAAAAAGGTTAAAAACACTTTTAGGAGGAATCATGATTTCTTTTATCCATTTTCTGACTTCAGGGTTTTTAAAGAAAAGGGAAAAAAATTGACCCCAGGCCCCCAAGTAGTCTCTAGGATTCATTTGCCTGATTTCACTGGCCCATTGACTCAAAGCATTGGTTTTGTATGTTTTGGCTGTGATGTGTTTAAGTTCAGCCCTTTTGAGCAAGTGCTTCCAACCGTCAGAAGTTAAAAATTTCGCTTGGCCCAGAGCACTGGACAAGTATTCCTCAAGTTCTTGAGGAGGTGTCTCAATCCAGGTCACTTCATTCATGCCCACAGACCCTCCTGTTTTGATCACACGGGCATATTCATGGATTACTTTTTGTTTGTCTTTGGGAAAAGCCACCACCGATTCGCATATCACGGCGTCGAACGTTTCTTCCTCAAAGGGAAGGTTCCGGGCATCCCCGATCTTAAATTCAACCTTATTTTCAACTTTTTTTCTTTGAGCTCTTTCCCGTGCTCTCTTCACCATCATCTCTGAAAGGTCCACTCCCATCACTTCACAGCCGTATTCCTCAGCCAGAATGCAAGCGGTGATTCCAACTCCGCTGCCCGCATCCAGAACATAGGAATTTTCATCAATACCGCAGGCTTTAATCAGCTCTCGGGTGGCTTCCAGCCCTCCCATGTGTTTGGTCAAACCCCAGGAAGCCTGGAGTTCAAAGTAGTGTGATTCCAAGATTTTTTTCTCCTGATGTCAGGAACTACCATAATTCTTTGATCTCATCCTCCCGGCCGGTCATCTCCCAGCGGATCAAAGCGAGAGGGATCATACCGTAAGAGTGGAATTCATCGAAAAACTGCTTGAGGTTGAATTCGTCACCCAGCTGCTCAGCTCGGTCAGAGTGGTCTTTGCTCATACGAGAGGAAATGAATACTTCCATAGACAGAGTGTCCCAAAGCGCCAGGGTCCTTCGGGAGCGGGTACATCGGAAGGGGAGTTGTAGTAAGCGGCGTAAAAGCAGGGATTCCGGGACCAGGGGCGCAGCACCCGGTGGTCAAAATCAAGTCCATTCATTTCAGCTCGGACAATGTGATAGTCCACCTGTGGAGAGACAGGCCAGGAGCTGGGATCTATAGCTTTGAGCCGAGCTTGATAATCCTTTAACTCAATGTGCTGTTTAGCCATAGCCTCAGCCGTATAATCAGGAACACCATTGTCAATAGTAGGCTTTTGAAATTCCCGCCATTCTCCAAAAAGCTTGACTAGATCTTCATAAGTGCTGTTTCCATCTACCGGTGTTTCTTTTGTATTAGATGAGCAGCTGAAAAGCAACATTAAACCAATCCCTAAAAACAAAATAACTAAATGATTGCTCCTAAGCATGCGACTAACCTCCTTATTCTGGAATTCTTTTCTTTAGTCTATTGGGATTTTCTGATTTGTCAAACAACTATTTATGAGGCATATTCTTAATTTGGCATAGGAAGATAGTTACCAAAGTTGTTTCATCCTGATTTAAAAAATAAAGAGAAATAAAAAAGCGGTTCAGACCAGGATGGGCGTTTCCATCCCATCCAGCAATCATTGAGGAAGAAGAGAGATTTGTTCCATCAAAGGGCTGGGCCGAGATGATAAAGAAGGTCTATAGTAGCTGAGGAACTATCAGACTATACAGGGTATTCTAATCCCCTTGATCAAGTACAAGGATGCTCTCTGTTCTTTGTTTGGCACTGTGTGACTGATTTTCTGATATTTTCTTTTTTGGAGGTTTCTGGCCTGTCAAGCCATTTACCTTAGAGTTAGATTTTAGATGATTTGATTCGGGCGCTAGCCCGTAAATCAAAAATCCCTTATAATAACTTACCTGTGGCTATAGACTTTTTAACAAAGACAGAAGAATTCAGGAAGCTAGTAACTGAATTAAAGAAGGAAAAGACAGGGATTAGTGTATCTGGAATCATAGAGCCTGCCAAACCCTATTTGTTATCTTTAATCAAGAGTCAGCTAGGAAAAAATATTGTATTGATTGGTCCTGTCAGCTCATCTCTATCAGATATTAAAGAAAAATGTGATTTTTTTCTTTCTCAATTGTCTGTCGATGAAAAATCGGATATTTTTCCTCATTTATCGGAGAGTCCTTATCAAAACACTCCCTATTCTCTGGATTCATTGTCCACAAGGATGAAATTTTTGCGGAAGTGGTCACAGAAAAAAAAGTCATCCATTGTTATTACTAATTTGGCTGCCTTTTTAGCTGAAGTACCCTCTAAGGAAAAATTGGATGAGCTGTTTTTGGAGTTAGAGAATGGGAAGGAATTAGACCGGGATGTCCTGATACAAATCCTTGAGAGCTATGGGTACGAGAAACAGGATATCATCAATTCTCATGGTGAATATGCGTACAGAGGGGGCATCGTGGATGTCTTTTCTCCTTTAGAAGGAAATCCTTTCCGAATTGAATTCAGTGGGGGAATGATCAGGTCTATGAGGGAATTTGATGCATCTTCTCAGCGTTCAGTAAAAAGGATCGACTTTCTGCATGTGCCTTCGATGAGAGAATTTCCAGGGACAAAAGATTTTATAGACCGGTGGGAAGAGCTGGCTGAAAAGAAAGCTGATGGGGCTCAGATTAATGATATAAAAATCAAAGCTGACCAAATGAGAAAAGGAGAATATCTGCCCTCTTTTGCTTACACCAGCAGGGCAGATGGAAGCCGCTTCAGTGATATAAGAGAGTATGTGAAGGACTGCCTTTATATTATAGATGACTATGATGAAGTCAAAAAAGAATGGGTGCAGCTTCAGAAAGATTTTAATGAGCAGTATAAAAAACTCAAAAAAGAGCATGTTTTCTCTTTATCCCCAACAGAGATTTTTAAATTTTCTCTATGGGAGGAGATCAAGAATCAGGCAGTGCGTTTGAATGAGATGTCAATTTCCCGCAGCAAAAAAAGCCTCAGGTTCTCTTTTCAGGCCATCCCCAGATTCAAGAATAGAATTCCATTTTTTCTCACCTATTTACGTAAGCTTCAAGAACAGTCAGAGAGAAGCACTGTTTATATCTCTCATAAAGGATTGAGAAAAAAGGTTTCCCTTCTTTTATCGGAAAACAAAATTTCATTTATAGAATCTGATGATCCTTTTTTTGAAGCCAGAGACGGTTCAGTTGTTTTATTGGTCGGGCAAATGGAACGTGGATTTAGCTATCCTGAGCTGAAAATCAATTATTTTGCCGAGCATGATATTTTCACAGAGGAAAAGGTTCTGGTAAGTCGTCCCAAAGTAAGGACATTTCTTTCCCATTTTCAAGATTTAAAGACAGGGGATTATGTTGTTCATACTGATTACGGTATAGGTATTTTTAAGGGATTGGTTAAAATGGGAGTCAATGGGTCAAAGCAGGAGTTTATAGAGATCCTATACAGAGACAAGGATAAGCTTTTTGTCCCTGTACAAAATTTGAACTTAGTTCAGAGATATTCCAAGATCAGTTCGTCTATCCCTCATCTCAGCAAGCTGGGTTCATCCCAGTGGGCTAAGACAAAGGAAAAAACAAAAAAATCGATTGAAAAAATGGCCCGAGAACTTTTGTATCTTTATGCCAAAAGAAAAGCTCAAAAAGGTTATGCCTACAGCCAAAAAGGAATGTGGGAATCTGACTTTGAAAAAACATTTGAGTATGAGGAAACTGAGGACCAAGAACAGGCTATAAAGGTTGTCATGAATGACATGGAATCATCAACCCCTATGGACAGGCTTTTATGCGGTGATGTGGGATATGGGAAGACAGAGGTGGCTTTGAGAGCCGCATTCAAAGCCGTTATGGATGGAAAACAGGTTGCTGTTCTTTGCCCCACTACGGTTCTTTCCAGCCAGCACTTAAAGACTTTTCAAGATCGGATGGTTCTTTTTCCAATAAGAGTGGAAGGACTGACCCGGCTTCAGCCCAAGGATATCCAGAAAAAGATTGTGGAAGATATAAAAAAGGGACTGGTTGACATTGTTATTGGAACTCACAGACTGCTTTCTCAGGATGTCAAGTTTAGAGATCTTGGATTGTTAATCGTGGACGAGGAGCAGAGGTTTGGAGTGAAAGACAAAGAAGAGATAAAAAAATTAAAGTCGAATATAGATATTTTAACCATGACAGCAACTCCCATACCGAGGACTCTCAATCTTTCTTTAAGCGGTCTTAGGGATATCAGTCTTATCGAAACGCCTCCCCGGGACAGGCTGGCTATTCACACCATAGTCACTCAATTCAGTAAAGAACTGATTTTGTTGGCTATCCGAAGAGAATTAGACAGAGAGGGGCAGATTTATTTCATTCATAATAGAGTTCAGGATATTGATACGATGGCTGAAATGATTAAGAAGCTGGAGCCTCATGCCCAAGTCGTTACGATTCATGGGAAAATGGAAGGGATAAAATTAGAAAGAAGAATGCTTGATTTTATTCAAGGGAAATACAATGTGTTGATTTCCACAACAATTATTGAGAATGGAATTGATATTCCCAGGGTTAACACGATCATTGTAAACCGAGCTGATCGATTTGGGCTCGCACAGCTCTATCAGCTCCGGGGAAGAGTCGGGCGTTCATCACGTCAGGCATTTGCCTATTTCTTGGTTCCTCCTTTCTCTGAACTTACAGTGAGAGCCAAAGAAAGATTGAAGGCCATTCAGGAGTTTGCTGAGTTGGGATCAGGATTCAGACTGGCCGCTAAAGATCTTGAAATAAGGGGAGCCGGGAATTTTCTTGGAGATGAGCAGCATGGTTTTATGGAAGCCGTGGGATTTGAATACTATATGCACATGCTGGATCAAACAGTGAGGAGACTGAAGGGTGAAAAAGTAAGGGCAGGAGAGAGCCGGATGGATTTAAAGGTCGACATAAGGATTCCTGAAAAATATATTCCTCAAGTCAGTCTTAGGATGGACCTCTATAAGCGAGTCTCTTCAATTGAGGATGTCTCTGAACTAAACAGAATCAGGGAGGAAGTCAAAGACAGGTATGGTCCATTTCCCAACAGCGTCGAGAACTTATTTCATTATGGGGAAATAAAATATCTTGCTCAGAGATTGGGGCTGGAAGCTATTGACAGAATGAAGGATAAGATCATCTTTAAGTTTTATTTAGACTCTCCTGCTGATGTTTCCCAATTAGCAAAGTGTGTCAAAAAATATTCTGGCTCTATAACTCCAGATGGAATCATGACATTGAGGTTAAGCTCAGAAAAGGAAACAGCTCTTTTAAATGAAACGATATTTATCTTGAAGGGGTTAACCCTCTTATAATATAATAAAAATGTTGCTATTTTTTTATAAATAGGTCAGGTTAGAAAGAAAATAAGAATGTTTAAATTTAAATCCCTGTTTTTGTTGTTCCTGTTCAGTCTCATATTGATGGCATGTCCTGGGGAGCGTCCAGAGGAACAGATTCTGAAGGATTTTCCTTATCATGCTGAGGAAAATGAGGTTATATTGAAAATAGAAAATTCTTTTTATACAAATTCTGATTTTGAAGATTATCTTCTATTAACCGTAGGGGAAACCTATGAAGAATTATCAGATTTAAGTTTAAGCCGGTTGTTAGATAGTTTCATAGAGGAAAAACTTATATTAGAAGCTGCAAGGAGTCAGGGGATATTTCTTAATCACGAAGAAAAAAAAGAATACATCGCAAGGCTGTCAAATGAATTTAAATTAAGTGAAGGTATGATTAAAAAAGAAATCGATATAGAGAAACTTTTAGAAAAATTACTTGTAGAAAAATTTACACTCGGGCTTCTGAGCGACATAAAGGTGACACCTGAGGAGATTCAAGAATATTACGCATCAAATAAAAAAGAATTTTTGCATCATGAGAAGCGGAGAGTTAGTCAGATACTTTTAAAGACGGAAGAAAAAGCCATTAAGATATATAAAATGGTTAGAGGGGCGGCGGAAGATAAATTCAAGCAAATTGCTGGACAAGAGTCAGAAGGATTAGAAGCCTCCAGGGGAGGAGAAATGGGCCTTTTTGAACTAGGTCAACTTCCGGAAGAGATGGACAAAGTGGTCTTTTCTCTAAAGCAGGGTCAGGTGAGTCAGGTTATCGAGTCTGAATACGGTTATCATATATTTCGGGTTGATGAGATTGTCAAAAGCACTCCTTTACCTGAGAAACCTGATGAGGAGGTTTCGTCAAAGATTGAAATAAGAATTCTGAATCAAAAGATCAGTGAATTTATGAGAAACTACCAAGGAAAATTGAAATCAGATTTTGAGTGGGATTTTTATCCTGAGAGGGTAAGCTTTTCTTATCAAAGGAATGAATATGAATAGAATCATGAAAAAAACAGTCTTTTTCGTTGTTTTGCTTATCGCTGGATTACAGGTCAGTGGAGGAGAGTTGGTGGAAGCTATTGTTGCTGTGGTTAACGGAGATATTATCACTTTATCTGACTTCAAACAGCAGGATGAGATGCTGTATCAATCTTTAACATCAAGATATCAAGGAGAGGAACTCGAAAACATATATAAAGAGATGAAAAAACAAATACTCGATGAGATGATAACAGATCTTTTGCTTTTACAGGAAGCAGAGAAACAGGATATCGATGTGAGCGGACAGATTGAAGGGATGCTCGAGGATATGAAAAAAGAGTATGGTTTTAGCTCAACCGAGGAAATAAGAACAGCCTTGAGAGGGCAGGGAATTGATTATGATAGCTGGCTGGAATATCAGGAAAGAGAGCTTCTCAAAAGAGGGGTTTTATATTATTCATTTGGCAAAGATATCGTCGTGGATGAAAATGAAGTCATTAATTACTATAGACAACATCAGGAAGAATACAAAGAGCCTGCCACTTTTGAATTGAAGGCTATTTATCTTTCAGATGCAGAGAAGATTGAAGAGGAACTAAAGGGAATAATGGAGGAGATCAGCGGAAAAATAGAGGCAGGGGATCAGTTTGAGGATTTAGCCGAAAAATATTCAGATGGACCCTACAAAGAAAATAGGGGGGAATTAGGAACTTTTAAGAAAGGGACCCTGGATAAGACTTTGGAACAGGCCGCAGAAAAAATAGAAGTAGATGATGTTACTCCATGGATAAAAACGAGTAACGGCTGGTATCTCTTGAAGTTAACAGCTAAAGAAGAGGAACACATCAAGGATTTTAATGAAGTCAGGGATGAAATAGAAAACAAAATTTTTGAGAAAAAGCAGCAAGAAAAAACCATGAAATACATCAAAGAACTCAGAGAAAAAAGTTATATAGAAATTAAAATTCCAGATCCTTATAAACTATTTTAAACGATTTATTCATAAAATATGGTGAAATTTAGGTGTGGCTTGTGCTCCCTTCAGATTTTTAACGCCATTCTTTGCACTGTGTTTTCGGCTGCTGCGCAACTCCCCCCGTCCGTGGGTCAAACATGCTCACAGCCCAGCTCCGCTGAGTTCCCTCAAACACAGCCCTCAGAAGGCTAAATCTTCAAAGTCGCTTCCGCCGCACCTAAATTTCATTAAGTTCTGAGCAACTTTGACTTGTGGATAATTCTGGTTAATTTTATTCTTTATTGTTAAGAAATCCCGCGGCCCAGAGCATTCCTCTTTTTACGATTTCTCTTGCTTCTGGGACATCAAAATCTTTGGAGACATGACCTAAGGAAGTGTAAAAAACCTTTCCCTTTCCATATCTTTTTGTCCAAACTACAGGCATGGTAACTCCTTTAATCCAGGGGACATATTCTCCAGAAAAAGTGGTTGTTGCCAGGACATTATTGATGGGATCGACGTGCATATAGTACTGTTCTGAATGCATTTTAAAATCGGAAAGACCTGTGGTAATGGGGTGTTCTTTATTGGTGATATTCACTTCATAATCAATGATGCCTCCAGGATGGGCAACCCATTGTCCTCCCACCATAAATTGATAAGCGGTGTTTTGTCTAAAAGAATCAGCGAGGCCCCCATGCCATCCAGCAAGCCCGACCCCACTTTTGACGGCTTCCAAAAGCCCTTTTTCTTGCTCTCCCGTGATGGAGGCCATGGTAAAGACCTGGACAATAAGGTCCAGATCTTTTAATTTTTCAATATCCAGATAAGAATCCAAAGTGTTGGATATCTCCACCTCAAATCCTTGTTCTTTAAGCCAGGGAGCAAAAATATCAACACATTTTTTAGGTTCGTGTCCTTCCCATCCCCCCCAGACGAACAAAGCTTTTTTATTTTTTTCTTCTCCTTTTACATAAAGGGCAAGAAAGACCCCGCCTAATATTAAAATAAAAAGAAAGGTGCGAAATTTTTTCATCTCGATCTCCTCTTTGTTTTCAACTGATCTCAATCCCATCATATTAATTTCCCCATATCAATTCAAGATTAAAAAGAACACAATCGCAAAAAGATGAACGCAAAAAGGTAAAGAGAATAGGATATAAAAACAGAGAACATAATTTTCAATCATTGATTTTTTTTATTCAATAAATAAACTTAAGAGGAGGACTTTATATCTCAGAAAAGAACAGATCCATGAATCGCCGGGAATTTTTTAAAAAAGGATTTCAGACTGCCGCAGCTTTCATGGTGGTTCCTCGGCATATTTTAGGAGGGAATGGTTATACTTCACCGAGCGATCAACTGATTAAAGCTGTGATCGGCGTGGGAAGCATGGGGAAGGTTCATTTAAACTATCCTGGAGCAAGGCTGCTTGCGGTTTGTGATGTAGATGAGAATCATCTGAGATTTGCTGTGGATATAGCTGGCCCTGGCGTTAAAGGATATAAAGATTTTCGTGAGGTTTTAGAAAGAAAAGATATAGACATTGTTCATATAGCCACTCCCCCTCATTGGCATGGTCTTATATCTAAGGCTGCGGCTGAAGCAGGGAAGGACATCTGGTGTGAAAAGCCTATGACCCGCACCATAGCAGAGGGAAAAGAGGTGATCAGAGCTGTCCATCAAAATGGACGGATTTTTAGGTTGAATACATGGTTCAGGTTTATGGATTCATTTTACGAATTCGGGACACCTGTAAAGCCCATAAAAAAAGCGGTGATGAACAGGCTTCTGGGCTGGCCTCTGAAGGTGACGGTGAGTGGAGTGACAGGTTTTGATTGGAAATTTTACTGGAAAGGAAGGACAGACTTAGTTCCGCAGTCAGTGCCCAAAGAGTTAGATTATGATTTTTGGCTTGGTCCGGCTCCTTTGAAGCCTTATCATCCTCATAGAGTCCACATCACATTTCGAGGTTACTGGGATTATGATGGGGGAGGACTTGGAGATATGGGCATGCATTACTTGGATCCGGTGCAGTACATCCTGGAGAAAGATAATACAAGCCCCATAAAAATAGAGGCTGATTGTCCTCAACAGCATCCGGATGCCTGTCGAACTTGGCGTCGAATCGAATTAAAATATGCAGATGGATGCCAAATCATCTTAGATGGTGAAAATCGGGATAAAAAAGCCGCTTTTATTGAGGGGCCTGATGGAAAGATATTCAAAGGATTGAAATCGAATATTTTAAATTTCAGACAAAAGTTGGCTTCTCTTCCTGACCCTGAGCCCTTAGTGACAGATTTTACGGAGGCCGTCAGGAAGAGAAAAAGATTTGCTTTAAATGAGGAAAATGGTCATCGGTCATGTACACTGATCAATCTGAGTAAAATAGCCGTCCGTTTAGGAAGACCTTTAAGGTTTGATCCTGATCAACAGGTTTTTATTGGAGATTCCCAAGCAAATCGTCTGGTCAGTCAACCCATGAGGGCGCCGTGGCATATTTAATGTTTTGGTTATCAAAGGGGAATGTATAAATGAGGCAGAGAGTCAGGGTCCTATCCATTTTTGCGGCTGTTCTGTTTCTGATCAGCTTTGGACCCAGTTATGCAAAAGATCTAAATCCGCAAAAAAACTCCCAAAATATCAATGAGATCTTGGATGATTTTCCAGCGGATAATCCTAAGGATGCGGAACATCTTGTCTCACAAATGACCGGCTTTGGGAAAGATGGAATTGTCAAGCTGTGCCTCTATTTGGAGAGCTCAAACCAAGAGTTAAAAACAAAAGCAGAATATGCTGTCCATGGTTTAACGGTTTATTCAGCTGGAGATGCAGAGAAAGAAGATCGGCTCTTGGTGTCTAAGTCATTCCTTAAAGCTCTTAAAGTTTTAAGGTCAGGAGAGTCCAAAAAGTTTATCATAAGTCAACTCCAGCTTATGGGGAAAAAAGAAGCTGTAAGACCTATCAGTCATTACTTAACAGACAAAAAATTATGTGAGCCTGCAGTCAGAGCTCTTCTTGCCATAGGAACAAAAAGAGCGGAAAAGGCTTTGATTAAATCATTGGATTCTGTAACTGGTGATAGACGAATCACTGTTATCAAGGCTTTAGGTAAGCTTCAAAGCCGGAAAGCCGTTAAAAAGATAAAGCCATTTGCTTTCAGTGAGAACAGAGACCTTCGCCGAGTCGCTTTATACGCTCTTGCCAACAGTGGAGATCCATCATGCCTAAGTATATTAGGGACGATGAGGATCCAATCCTCTGCCTATGAAAGGTCCAAAGCGCCTCTTCTTTATCTTCTTTATATCAGAAGGTTAGCGGAATCAAGTCCTAAGGAGCTGATTCTCAATATCTGTAGAGAACTGATAGCCAACTATTCTTCCAGGGATGAAATCCAGATTCAATGTTCGGCGCTGGATCTGATTGTGGATTTGGCCGGGGCAGAAGCCTTAAATGATCTTTTGAGTGCTGTGGAAAGCCAAAGCAAAGAGCTGCGCCAGAAAGCTCTTGACCTGGCGTTGGATATCTACAGTGAGGAAATGAGCTCGAAATGGGTAGGAAAAATGGAGGGAAAATCTGCTGAAAGAGAGGCTGAGATTCTGACTATGCTTGGAAAAACAGGAGATCAGACCTTACAGCAAGTGCTCGAAAGAAAATTAAACAGCCAAAGCCTGGCCCTAAGGGAAGCTGCGGTCAGCGGTTTATCCAGATTGGGAAAGGAAAAAATTGTTCAAGATTTATTTAAGCTTTTAACAAATAATGTCGATGAGGAAATTCAACTTGTTAAAAAAGCTCTGCTTGGGATTGACGCGGAGTTAGTGATTCCACTGATAAAAAAAGAATTTGAAAAAATGCCCCTAAATGCATGCATCGCGCTTATAGAGGTAATCTCTGATAAGCAGGCTTTTGATTGTGCTGATTTGGTCTTTTCTCAGGCAGAAGATAAGGATGAAAAATTAAGATTAGCGGCTCTGTCCGGTTTGGAGAACATTTCAGATGAGGATGATATTTCAGACTTGATTCGCTTATTAAAAATCACTGATAAAAAAAAGGAGATTAGTTTACTCCAGAATGCTTTGGTTTCTGCCAGCCAATTTGTTGAAGACCCAGAAAAACTGGCCGAGAAAATATGTCATGCGTTGGATGAAGCAGAAGACAAGGATAAGATTGTTTTTCTAAGGGTTCTTTCAGAGATCGGAGGGACAAAAGCCCTAGAGGCTGTGTTAGAGGCTCAGAAAAGTAAGGATAGGGAAATAAGCACGGAGGCCTTTTATACTCTGGCGGCGTGGAAAAAATTAGAAGCGGCCGATGAGCTGCTTATTCTGAGTCAGAGGGCGATTGATAAAAAACACAGATACCTGGGATTGAAATCTTATTTTAGGCTCATTAGTGATTCTGATCTTGAAGATAAAGAGAAATTTAAAATGATGCTTAAGGCCAAAGAGATTCTACAGGAAACTGAGGAAAAAAGATTATATCTTTCTGCTTTAGGAGAGACCAAAAGTTTGGGTGCTCTTCGGGAAGCTGCTGTTTTTCTCGATTGTGAAGACTTAAAACAAATGGCGGCTGAGAACATGGCTAAAATCGCACTCCCTGATCCTCTTCGTGAAGGACTGGCCGGAAGAGAGGCAGCCTTTTTGCTTCAGAAAGCTGTGGTGTTCATTGATGATGAATATGAGAGAGAGAGGATTTCTGATTATATTGAAAAAATGAGTGATATAAAATAAAATTTGGAGAAGAAGTGCTGATATTAAATTTTAGAAAGGAGGTAAAAATGAAGAAATTGCTTATCCTGATTTTAATGGCCTGTGTTTGTGCGATCACCTGCACAAAGCAAAAAGAGAATCCCTTTATGAGTGAATGGAAGACTGAATTCGGTATTCCTCCATTTGATAAGATAGAGAAAAAAGATTATGTCCCCGCATTCCAAAAAGGCATGGAGCAGGAGAAGAAAGAAGTTGAAAAAATCGTCAAAAACAAGAGCGAGCCGAATTTTGAGAATACCATTGAAGCCTTAGAAGAAAGCGGAGTTTTATTGAGGAAAGTCAGCCATGTTTTCAGTGTACTGAATGGTTCAATGACTGATGATGAAATGCAGAAGATCGATGAACAAGTTACTCCGCTTTTATCCAATCATAGGGATGACATTCTGTTTAATGAACATCTCTTTGAACGAATAAAAACAGTCTATAACCAGAGGAATGAACTCGATTTAACTGAGGAGCAGGCCACTCTTCTTGAGAAGACTTATCAGGATTTTATTCGGGGGGGTGCCAACTTAAGCGTTGAGGAAAAAGATGAATTAAGAAAAATCAATGAAGAGCTGTCCAATCTAACCATGAAGTTCGGCCAGAATGTGCTGAAGGAAAACAACCGGTATGAGCTGGTTATTGAAGATCAAGAAGACTTGGCCGGTCTTCCCCCATCAGTGATTGATGGAGCTTCCAGAGCAGCTCAAGAGAGAGGGCGTGAAGGAAAATGGGTGTTCACTCTTCATCGGTCAAGCATGACCCCTTTTCTGACCTATTCGGGAAAGCGGGACTTGCGGGAAGAAATATTCAAAGCTTATATAAACAGAGGAAATCATGATGATGAATTAGACAACAAGGAGATTGCATCCAGAATCGCCTATCTTCGGGCGAAAAGGGCTCATATTCTCGGATATGAAACGCATGCGCATTATGTGTTGGAAGAAAATATGGCCAAAAAGCCGGAGAATGTGTATGACCTACTTTATAAGATATGGGAACCAGCTCTGGGGAAAGCTCAAAAGGAGAGTCGAGAGCTCCAGGAATTGATTCATGAAGAGGGCAAAAATTTTAAACTCGAGCCCTGGGACTGGTGGTTCTATGCCGAAAAATTAAAGAAGAAAAGGTTTGAACTGTCTGATGAAATGGTTAAGCCTTATTTTGAACTGAGCGGTGTGAGAGAAGGAGCTTTTTACGTAGCCCATCAGCTTTATGGTATTCAGTTTGTTGAAAGGACTGACTTGCCAAAATACCATCCGGATGTCAAAGTGTTTGAAGTCAAAGAAAAAGACGGCTCCCATATCGGGATCTTTTTTGCCGATTATTATTCCAGAGCTTCCAAGAGAGGCGGGGCATGGATGAACAGTTTCCGGAAGCAGCACAGGCTGGAAGGAAAAGAGACAACTCCTATTGTAACAAACAATTTGAATCTCACAAAGCCCAGTGGAGAAAATCCCACTCTTTTGACATTTGATGAGGCTACAACCCTCTTCCACGAATTCGGGCATGCTCTTCACGGTCTGCTTTCTGACTGTACCTATCCGAGACTCTCTGGTACTTCTGTTCCCAGAGATTTCGTTGAGCTTCCCTCTCAGATCATGGAACACTGGGCGGCGGAACCGGATGTGCTGAAAATCTACGCCAAACACACTGAGACTGGAGATCCGCTTCCCAAGGAATTGATTGGAAAGATTGAAAAAGCTGGACACTTTAACCAAGGATTTGCCACGGTGGAGTATCTGGCCGCGGCTTTTCTGGATATGGACTGGCATACCTTAGCTGAGATTGAGGAACATAAGGTAGGGGAATTTGAAAATAAATCACTGGAAAGAATAGGAATGATTCCGGAAATTGTGGTACGGTATCGAACTCCCTATTTCCAGCATATTTTTTCAGGAGGCTATTCTTCGGGTTATTACAGCTACATCTGGTCTGAAGTCCTTGACTGTGATGCTTTTCATGCCTTTAAGGAAACAAGCCTTTTTGATGAGGAAACAGCGCTTTCCTTTCGAAATAATATCCTTGAGAAAGGCGGTACTCAGGATCCTATGGTACTGTACACGAATTTTAGAGGAAAAGAGCCGGATGTCAAATATCTGCTGGAGAAGAGAGGCCTTAAATAAAATAATAATAGATTTTTATATATCAGGAAGTGAGGGACGCTTTTTAAAATAATTTCTGATGAAGCTGAAGATTACTCTTTAAGCCAGGATTTTAATTCCTTGATTTTCTCATCTATCAGTTTTTCTCCGATTTCGTACTTGTCCTTCCACTTATAAAAAGAAAGCATATGGGGTGGATCTGGCTTGAATTGAGGATTGAGTATAAATAAGTTTTTGTTTTTTTCTCTTTGAGCAATTTGTTCCATCATCATATAAGAAATATTTAAAAGGATTGTGATCAAATCCATTTCTTTATCTGGATTTTTGTCGATATAGCCCATGAGGTTGACCCCCACAATTTTTTTTATGTCCATATCCATAAGAGGTTTGACCGGGACAGGGTCCAGAACTCCTCCATCCATATACAAATGGTCACCTATTTTATAGGGAGGGAAAATTCCTGGAATGGAAATGGATGCCATAACCGCATCACTGATTTTCCCTTTGTTAAAGTATACTGATTCTCTTTTGATTGGGTCGGTGGTGCATACCACTAAAGGGATGGAAGTATCTTTGAATGTTGCTTTTCCATAAAATTGGTCAATGAGGGATTTTTTAATTTTTTCTCCTTTGATAAGAGATCTATTGGGTTTATTAGGATCAATAAGCTTAAGATAGTCTTTTTTTTTCATTTGGGTGGGGATCTTTAAAAGAGAATCAACTTCTCCGTGGAGAGCATAATAGGCCCCTACTAAGGCGCCTATACTGGACCCGCTCACAGCAATTATTTCAATCTTCTCTTTCTGGAGTCTTTGAATGATAGGGATATGGGCATAACCTCTGACAGCTCCGCTCCCCAGAGCCAATCCGATTTGTTTGTCTTGAGATGCCATGATCAGGTTCCTTCCTATACTTATAACAGAATTGGTGCACAAAATACAATTAGACCTGAATTATTCACGAGTCGAGGTTGCTGCAGATGCGGCTGAATTTCATTAAGCTTATAATCTTGACTGTTGAATCATCTGGGTTAGGTTTTTAATGAGATTTTTGTGAATATTTTATTGACTCAACCTTTTATGACTTTATATATTATAGTTATCGTCAAATCCAGGATAAATAAATTTGGATGAAAGAAGGGTCATTATGAGAGACAAAAAAGAAAAAAAAGAATCCCAGGGAATTTTAACCCGGAGGGAATTTATAGGACAAAGTGCTGCTGCTGCGGCAGGATTTATGATCATTCCCCGCCATGTTCTGGGGGGAACCGGATACAAAGCTCCCAGTGATACGCTCAATATTGGCTGTATCGGAGTCGGGGGACAGGGTTCTTCGGATATCCGAAATGTGAGTTTTGAGAATATTGTGGCTTTATGTGATGTGGATGATAGACAGATGGCCGGATTTTTAGATTCAGAACAAAATCTCCCTGAACAAAAGGCTATGTATGAAAAAGCAAGCAAATATAAGGATTTCCGCGTGCTTCTCGATAAAGAGAAAAATATTGATGCCATCACGGTTACGACCCCAGATCACAACCATGCTGTGATCGCCATGAGCGCCATTAATCGAGGGAAACATGTGTTCGTTCAAAAGCCTTTAACTCATACCATAAAGGAAGCAAGATCGCTTGCCCAAGCAGCCAAAAAAGCAGGAATCACCAGCCAGATGGGAAATCAGGGTCATGCTGGAGAAGGCGGTCGGCTGATCAATGAGTGGATCTGGGATGGAGCTATTGGGAATATCCGAGAAGTTCACTGCTGGACAAATAGGCCCATATGGCCTCAAGGCATTGAGGCACCCAAGGATACCCCTTCTGTGCCTGAGGAATTAAATTGGAACCTTTGGCTGGGACCGGCTCCTTCCAGACCCTATCATCCCGCTTATCATCCTTTTAGCTGGAGAGGATGGTGGGATTTCGGGACCGGGGCTCTTGGAGATATGGGCGCTCATATTTTGGACCATCCTTTCTGGGCTCTTAAATTAGGACATCCTAAATATGTTCAAGCGAGCTCCACTAAGTTTACTAAGGATTCATACCCTGCAGCAGAAGTCGTGACTTATGAGTTTCCAGCCCGAGGCGCAATGCCTCCCGTCACTCTTAAATGGTATGATGGAGGAATCATGCCTGCCCGTCCGGAGGAACTTGAAGATGGACGTATGATGGGAGACTCTGGTGGAGGTGGATTGTTTGTGGGGGATAAAGGAAAGTTGATGTACAGCACATATGGGAATAATCCTCGCATCATTCCTGAATCTAAGATGCAGGAATACCAGAGGCCTCCAAAAACCATCCCCCGGTCTCCGGGTATTCATAAAGAGTGGGTCGAAGCTATTAAAAAAGGTGAAAAGTCAAGCACAGATTTTTCATATTCTGGAATTTTAACTGAAGTTATGCTTCTGGGAAATGTGGCCGTAAGGACTAAAGAACACAACATCAAACTGGAATGGGACGGCGAGAAAATGGAATTCAAGAATTTTCCAGAAGCCAATGAGTTTATTCATACAGAATACCGTGAAGGTTGGTCTCTGTAAGTGAAAAAGAGATGTCCATGAAAAAGGCCAAGGGCTTTGCCTTATTAGTTTCTATTTTTTTGCTCTTTGCTGCCATCCATTGTCAGAAGAGTGAGGAATTAAGTTCGGAAATGGTTCCTGTAAAAAAATGGAAAATACATGACAAAGACAGACCCTTACCCCTGATGGTGGATCCCGGCCCTTTAGTCCTTCCGATTCCTCCACCCTCTGATGCAGAAGTCCTGTTCGAGGGGAAAGATCTTTCTCAGTGGGAAGACAGCAGGGGAAATGAGGCTCAGTGGAAGGTTAAAAACGGATATATGGAAGTCGCGGAAAAGAAAGGTTCTATTCAGACTAAAAAAGGTTTCGGAAGCTGTCAGCTTCATATTGAATGGGCTGCTCCTTCTGAATTATCTGGAGACGGACAAGCAAGAGGCAACAGCGGGGTTTTTTTGATGGGATATTATGAGGTTCAAATCTTGGATAATTATGAGAATAAGACTTACGCAGACGGCATGGCTGGGGCTGTGTATGGGCAGTATCCCCCTTTAGTTAATGTTTGCCGTCCACCTGGAGAGTGGCAGTGTTTTGATATTATCTTTGTGGCTCCCCAGTTTGACGAAAAAGGGAAGTTGCAGAAACCTGCCCGTCTAACCGTATTCCACAACCATGTTCTCATCCATCATGATGTAGCTCTGACCGGCCCCACGGCTTGGAAAATGAGGCCTTCTTACAAGACTCATCCAGAGAAACTGCCTCTTTCGCTTCAGGACCATGGAGACCCCGTCCGGTTCAGAAACATCTGGATCCGTGAAATTTCAACTGATAAAAATTGAAGTTTAAAAAAACATTTTGATCAAACCTAGTATTCCTTGCTTCCAAGGAACACGGTGTGAAATGCCAGAGGCATCTTCAATCTTATTGAAGTTCTCTAAATACCATTGATAGTTGCGAATCAAGGTATCTTTATTCGAATATTTTGGTTTGAAATCCAGAATTCGTTCAGCTTTCTCGATAGACACGAAAGAATCTTGACCAGCCGTTTCATATATCCATTTATAAAGGGGGGAGAGATTCAGGAACTCAAGGATGCGTAAAGCCCAGGTGGCTATTGCGGCAGGGAAACCAATTATTTTTTTGCCATAACCAGCATAATCCAATACAGCCTGGTAATCCTGCTTCATGGTTGTGAACTCTTTTGCGGCGACATTGAAGGTGTCATTCACCAATGCTGTGTCTTCAGTCAAACAAAGCCAAATAAAATCAGCTAAATCCTCCACGTCCAGAAGCTGATAGCGATTCCCGCCTGTCCCGATTAAGGGAAAATTTTTGCCATCCTTTGCCCAATCATAAAACAATGCAAAGACGCCAAGTCGCTCAGGACCAATAAACGATTTCGGTCGGATGATAGGCACGACCATACCCTTGCTCCGAAATTCAAGGCAAATTTTTTCAGCCATGACTTTGGCTTCCCCGTAAGGTCCGACACCCTCAAGTTTATCATCTTCATAAATCGGATGATGATCAGGAATTCCGTAGACGGCAGTGGAGGAGACATGTATGAAACGTTCGACTTTTTGATCCTTCGCAGTCTCAAGTAGGCTGCGAGTCCCATGAACATCCGTTGTGATGATATCTTTTTTTGAGTACAAAGGTAAGGCCGCTGCCGTATGGATGACATGGTTGACTCCCTGCATCGCTTGTCTGACTTTTGAGGTATCTCGGATATCCCCCTCCAAAAAGACGACACGATTCCTTTCTGGGTAATCAAAATCCGCTATATCCAGGACAACGATATCTTTGACCCCATTTTCGAGCAGTTTCCTGATCATGTTAATTCCCAGGAATCCTGCTCCGCCAGTCACTAATACTCGCATTCGCTATCTCCTTTTTCAGAAAGGACAATTTCCTCTGAATATCATCAACTTTCCATTCCTAAAGCCAATATGTCAATCATCATACACATAAGAAACAATCCCGGTCAACAAGAAACCCATAAAGAAGGGATTTCCGTGCATCATTGGGTCCCATTTTATTTGATCCTTCCTTTTAGGAATTGAGCGGTTCAAGATATTCAAAAATAAGTTTCTCTGCATGTGTTTAACTTCGAAATGTTTGGATGAGAGCTTACCCCTTTTTGGCTATTTTCCTCACCTTAAAGAGATCTCTAAGCACCTGTTTGGCCTGAGAGGCGGGACGCAGACGAGAGTCTAAATCACAGGTCCATTCCACAGGGAATTCAGTGACGCTGTAGCCTTGTTTTAAAGCTCGAATGAGAATCTCTATATCAAAAAGAAAACCGCTTAAAAGACATTGGCTAAAAAGTTTTCTGGCTGTTTCTCCATCGTAGATTTTAAATCCACACTGTGAGTCAGTGATTTTTTTGGGAAGACCGGCAATCAAAACAGCTGCCCAGTGAAAAAGCCTGGAAAGGATTCGGCGGGGAAGGGGCCGGTTTCTGTGGATAACTGTTTCCTTGGCATAGCGGGAAGCCAGGGCTATATCCACCTCTCCTGATTTTATCCTTTTTATATAGGGGAGAGCGTTTTGGTAGGGGATGCAGGTTCCGCTGTCTGCAAAAAGAACAGTTTCGCCTTGAGAAGCTAATATGCCCGTTTTAACTGCAAAGCCTTTGCCTCTGTTTTTTTCAAGCCGAATGACTTTTATTTTTACTGAAGGCTCTGTGTGAGCCTTAGATGCAACGGCGGCTGTGTGGTCATGGCTGCCGTCATCCACCACAATGACTTCCCCCTCAAGAGAGTGTTGATTTAGAAAGAAGGCAGCTTGTTCCACATCTCTTTTGATTTTGCGCTCTTCATTATAAGCAGGGATCACGATTGAAAGATCCATTGTTTTAATGCCTGTTTTCCAAAAACTGGTTCCATAGATCGCGTCTTATATGAATGGAGAGAAGCACTTCATGCCTGAGTCCGTAAAATTCTGATTGATACTGGTCTTGGATCAAAGGAACCAGTTTTTGAGATTGTTCTACTGAACTGATGAGAACCGGAGTGCCTTGAATTTTTCCAGCTTTTTCAGTTTCAGTCCAGTATCCCACTTTTTCGAATCCGCGAAGATACCAGGGAAGGGGCCATATTTGATGAGGATCTGCGATGACTTTGATCAGCATGTGGTTGTGTTCTGGATGCACCTCACTGATATCATTTATTCTTTGAATTAAATTCAAAAAATCCGTGCCCGTTTGGGCATAAACATAGGGATTTCGAGGGTCTGCATAATATTTAAAGTTGGCTCTCCAGCTCTGCCAACCCAGATGAGACAGTCCCATGACAATGAGAAAAAAGACGGCAGATTTTAGCCATAGTTTTTGGCATGAGTCAATAAAAGAATAGATCCCAAATCCAGCCAGGATGAGCATCCCTCCATAAAAAGGAATGATATTCCATGGACTTTTGTAAGGAATGATAGAAAAAATAAGAGCAGAGATGAGTGTGTAGAAAAAAATAAAACGGATAAAAGCCAAATCTGTTTGCATTTTTTCTTTCTTGAGGAAGGCATAAAAGCTTCCTAAGAGGGCTGAAATCACAATCAGAGCTTCACTCCATACGGGCCCTGTGCCGTATTTGGAAAACAGGAGCATTTTGAGATAATAATACCAGGGATGAGCGTGGGCTCCCGCATCACCTGCACGCTTGAAATAAATCCCTAAAAAACAGAGGGAATCCCACAAGCCTTTCATGTTGTGAAAGAAGGAGGAGTAAAGAAGCAGCCAGATGAATAAAGCCGCTCCCAAGAAATAAAGCAGATTGGGAAGGCAAAATGTTTGAAACAGGTGTTTGTTTTGGCTGTCTGAAAGGGAAAAAATCTTAAGGATAATGAGAGAACCGAATAGAGAACCAAAGATGATAAGGGAGGTTTCCTTGGTGGCGAACATAAAACCAGCCATTAAACCTGAGGTTATAACCCAGATCGGCTTATTTTTTTTAAAACTTAGCCAGAGGGAGGTTATGAATCCGAAGGTAAAAAAAGCTAACAGCATTTCCTGAATATAGAACCGGCTGAAAAAAACCATTACAGGAGACAGACTTATAAAAAGGGCTGAAAACAAAATTGATTTTGAATGGAGTGAATTTTTAAGAAAAAGAAGAAAAAAAATGAGGCCTGCTCCAAATAATGCGGGGTTCAGTCTAAGGATAATCTCAGTCAGTTCTGAAAAGTCTTTTCCTGATAGAATCCAGGCGAAAGGGAGAGATAAATAATAAAGAGAAGGGCCATGGTGGTCGAACCGGTCGTAGGTATATTCTCCCTTTTCTAGAAGATTTCCAAATTTGACAGCTTGATTTGCCTCGTCATGGTGCATGGGACGCAGGTCAAGCTGAGAGAGGCGGAAGAATAGGGCAAGACATGTTATAGCTATAAACAGGCCGGCAAAGGCTTTTTTATTCATTTCACCTCAGTGCCGTAAACCTCCACTTCGACATAATGATTCATATCGTTCGATGTGTTTCCTCGGCTGTAGAGACGAATGGTGCGAGCCAGAACACCTCTTGGATCAATCAGCTTGCCTTCATTGGTCTCTATGTATTCCTTGTCTCTTCCTAGACCCAATCCAGAAGAGTTGTCATGGTCGTTGTTAAATACGGTTTTGATATCTGAAATAAAATCAGGGTCTTCACTTACCTGCACCACCACGTCTCTGTACACTCGAGCCTGGCTGTGATAATGCCACACCAGGATGGCATGGATATGGAATGAGTCGCCGAGATCTATCTGAACATACTGAAGTCCTGGACCAAGTTCTACATAACAACCCGCTTCTCCTGATTTTTCTCCATCAGTCACATATTCTATTTCTCCAATAATGGGCATCATGTCGCTGGAAATCACCGGTTTTTCTAGAGAAAGGAGTTTGGTTCCTTTGGGAACATAGAAAGGTCCTCTCATTTTCCCGGTTATTTTTTCCAGGTTGGGAGTTCGGATATTTCTTGGGGTCCCCACAAACATGGGTTTGGGAAGTTCCAATTTTAAGAGTTCTTTTTCATCTTCCCTTTGTTTTTCCTGACTGAATAATCCCATTGTTCCGGAAAGGAACACACATAAAAACCCTATGAATATAAATAAACCCATTTTTTTTATATACATGAGAAATCTCCTTTTTTAACATGACCTATTCATAAAAAATTGATGACGATTTCATTATTATTTTCATTTAAGCGAAATGCAAGACTTTTTCAAGAACAATGATCTGAATATTTTTATTGTTATGATTTTAATTTGGGTTGCCATTTTTTTTATGGATCATCCATGTTACAGACTATTTTGATTAAAAGTTTGACACTGTCCGTTATTCAGCACCACCATTGCCCAGGTTTTTTTATTTTTACGGCAGAATTTCTCCACCTCTGAGGTTCTCATCACCACAAAAGCAGTGGATAGGGCATCGGCTGTAGCTGCTGAAGGATGAGAAACCCAGGAAGCTTTATGACCTGTGGCAGGGAGTCCGGTTCTGGGATCCATGATGTGTTCCCCTTTGATTTCCTTCCCGGAACCGCTGACGGCACGGTTTTTCACCACAATTTTTCTGGGAGCTGAATGACAGTTCCAATCACTGGCTACTCCTATATCCCATCCTTTTCTACCAGGGGGATTTCCAAAAGCCAAAGCCGTGCTGGTTCCTCCGTGGAGCAGGGCTTTAGGAATATCCCAATCAACGAGTAAGTTTAAAGCTTTGTCAAGCGCAAAACCTTTCCCGATCCCTCCCAGGTCAACCAGGGGGCTTTTTGATTTAGACAGAGGCCATTCTTTATTAACCGTCACGATGAATCTTCCTGAGGAGCTGGAAAGTTTAAGAGGCGTTTCAATGGATGATGGTATTTTTTGGTTTTCCAGGTGAGAAGCGTAATGAATGGCAAAAGCTCCTCGGGTCTCATTCTGGATGGCTAAGGCTTTTTCCAGACATTCAAAAGCCTCAATCCCGACTGCACAGGACTGTCCGGATTTGAGGTTGTTTATCTGCCCGATATCGCTCCCTGGATTAAACCGGGTGAGAAGCTTCTCTATTCTGTCAATCTCAGCAAAAACGGCTTGTGAAGCCTGCTGGGCATAGATTGGATCTACGTCAATCAAAATGATTTCAAATAAAGTTCCCATAGCCTGATGAGAATAATGAAGCATGGATTCATTTTTGACTTGTTTTCTTTTCATTTTTTGTGAAGGCTATATAGAGGAAGAGTAGAGAAGTCAAGACAGATACCAGGGCGCTGTATCTGTGGATATCAAACAAGACCACCTGAGCTTGATAGACAAAGATGGGAACCATCATGCATAAGGATGTTGTGATCAAAGAAAAAGTTGATGCTGTAAAGAGCCAGAAGAGGATGTTTTTAGATTTGAGCGTAAGTTTGGGGGCATCTTTTTTATGCTTGAAGGTGCAGAAATATCGGGAATAAAAAATTAAGGCCAGACTGAAAAATATTGCGAACAGGCCCCCCATAGTTATATGAAGGATAAGAGGAATTCCAAACATCCGATGTAAACTGAGTAAAGAGAAATAGAATCCACTGGCAAATAGATAAAGAAAACAGATTGAAAGGCCTCCTAGAACGATTTTTTCTGTTTGGGATAAGGTAGAGCTAAATTGTTTGAAAAAGGTTGGTTTGATGCTATCTTCTCTTTTTTGTTTTCTGTAAATGGTCCAGATAAGGATGGTCAAGACAAAAAAAGAGATTGAGCTTATGATTGAGAACATATCAGTTATTTCCTTTTTTCAATCAAACCCGTGAAGAAACCCACAATTTTGGTCAGAACAATGAGAATAATAAGCGCGATCAAAAAAGCTGTGATAAGAAGAATGCCTTTGAGAAGAGGGCGGGCATAAAAGGAAAAACCAAATATTTTTTGGTAGATCCAGTCCATCTCCATAAAAGAAAGAGCGGAACGCTGAGCATGATGTTTTGTTTTTAATGGTCCTGTCCCTGATATTTTTGCGAAATAAAATTTTGAGTTTAAAGAATGGCAGTCTGAACAGCCGTTTATGCCGAGAGACTGCTGCAGGGGCCTTACGGGATGAGCCAAAGGCCATAAAACTGGTTCGGCAGCGGGGTGTTTTAAAGCTTCCAAGCTTCCTTTTTGGTTCAAACGAAACACCCTGCCATTGGAGACATAAACAATGTCTTTAATGATTCCAGGATTTTCGGGAAGTTCAGATTTAGCAAGAGATTCAAGAATTTTTTTAACCTGCTCTTCAGTAAAAATTTCAGAATAGCCACTTGTTTGGATAATGACATTCAGGTTGAAATCTGAAATCAGATTTTTCATCTCATTTTCTTGAAGCCAGCATAATTTTGGAAAAATTTGGTGTTCCCTGTTCCACTCTTTTTTTTCAAGAAATCCGTTGGTGACCTGGTACACCTTGTTTTTATAAACGAGAGCCGGTTCTCCAGGACGCTTACTAATGCTTTTGAGTGCTTCCAAGATGTCCTGAATCCTGTATTCTAAATCCCTATCCATTGTTTCAGATTCGCTATCAAAATCAGGGATTAAAGGATTTATGGAATTATTTTTTTTCAAGGCCCAGAATATTTTTATTTCAGGACTTTCTTTGGAATACTCAGAAGCATCCAATCCTCCATCAACGTTACATTCATAGATCTTTCCAGAAGAGATAAAAACTGGAGTCTCATCAAGTTGGGGAATACTGGCCAGTGCGGACAAAATTTCAGCAGCCTCTGATTCTGGATGGAGTCGGGAGCCAGCTGCTTTTTTAACTGAAGAGGGTTTCAGGGGTTTGATTTTATTTTCCTGCACAATGCCCCAGAAGGAGGGCCAGATAAGGCGGTGAGGGGTTAGTTTGCCGTTGGAGTCTCTTTGATAGACAGGTTCTTGGATAATAGGATAATCCAAGTCCCAGCGGGCTATTCCAGATATTTCAAGACGATTAGCTCGAGAAGTCTTCACTTGGGTCAAGCCGTTTTTAGGAAGAGACCCGGAGTGGCATGCGGTACAGGAAAGTTTTTCTAAATGAACAGGAGGGATTGTCTTGTGAGTGGGATAAGGAGCTCCCAAAAGGCCGACATTTGTGTTTTCTTGCTTGGATCCATTTTCTCTGAGATGACAGCCTCGGCATGTGAAATCTGAGGCAGTGGGCATTCCATATTGAGCTGATTCTCCTTCATAACCTCTAATCATTGTATGAGTTATATCGTTTCTGTGGCAGTCGACACACGTCAAGCCTTTGGAGGTGTGGACGTCATTTTCTGCTAGAAATTGTTTTTGTGAGGCCGGGGACACAGAATGACAAGCCAGACAGCGTTCGTCATCAGGCTTGTAATTGATGTCAAAAAACACTTCGTGTTTGCTGTTGAATTGGCTCTGATCATATCGAACGTATGGAACCACGGCATATTCAGTGTCATCAGGATTGGGCCCGTCATAGAGATCCCAGGTTCCGGGAAGTCGGGAAGCCATCCCCCCAACTTCCCCAATACCAGAAGAAGCTGTGGAAGCCCACCGGAAATTCTCCCGGAGTATTTGAAAAGCCCATTCACTGTGGTTCTGTTTTCTGGAGTTGTCGTGGCAGGCCATGCAGTTGATGTCCAGGGTTCCAGATACATTCCATCTTGAAAGGGGGCTTCTTTCATTGATTTTTGGCTCTGAAATTCCTCCTCCGGTCATATGTGTTCCAAAGAGAAGAGTGAATTCCCAAAAAGTCAAGCCGAGTTCTTCTGGATGGTAAACCCCCTTCCAATCCCGGTAAGAAACAGGGATCACGGTTCCTGTCTCCATATCGACCCAGACCCATGGTTCTCCTGGCCGGCCGTCCTGGTCGGAAGTGAGAGCATTGAAATGGAGTCCCTGCTGGATTTGATTGTAGTCATGGCAGGGTGCACATGTGTATTTGTTGGAGTATGGGAAAGGATAGAATTCTGTGGGGATAATTTTCTGGTCAAATTCGTCTTTCAAGGGAATATTGTGAACAGGGACCGTTCTGTGCCCATCCCAAATGACTTTCTTTTCCTGTTGAGTGGAGGGATAGGAAGTGTGGAATAAAAGGAGGAGTAAAAAGAAAGTGTAGGCTAAATATCTGTTCATGCTTTAAACTGTTCTTTACGAAATTTTATTTGCAAAGGAGATTCAACAGCTTTATTTGTGGTTAAGACGGCTACGGCAGATTCGAATCCTACTTCTCCAGGGCAGGTTAAAGGAATTCCATCTTTTATGGCACTAAAAAAGTTTTCCAGATGGGGTTGGTGAGGAGGTTTGGCCAGTTCAACCGGTAGGGGCCACCTGCCGGCTTCCTGCGTCACCCTCACATCCAGAAAAACATTGGTTGTATCCACTTCCTGCATAGGAGGAGTTTCTGATTCTAACAATCCTTCTTTGACTAAGGAATCCCATTCAGGAGCATGAGCTTCTCTCATGGCCCAGTTACCAACTTCCGGGACTTCTGAAATCACTATAGTCCCGTTATCCCCCATGAACGCTTCATAAAAACTTCCATATTTGGTTGTTGTTTGAACTTGGTAGAGAGCTCGGCTCATTCCGTGGGGTGTATTGAATTCATATATGGCCATGACATTATCATACCACTCTCTTTTTTCGTAATAATCTGTCCCTCCGCAGGCAGTCACGGTTGTGGGGTTAGAGCCAAAAACCCACGAAAAAAGATCTATCTGATGGGAGCCGAGATCCACGATGGGTCCTCCCCCGTATTTTTTGAACCACCGCCAGTTCCTAAATTCTGTCATTGATCGATAACCATATTTTTCTAATTTTTCTGGAGACAGGGTATATTTTTCAGGCCAGCCCAGCATGTCACTTTTAGCTCTGTTCCATTGGGCATAGGATTGAGAGACCTTTCCCAGCAGTTTTTTTTCATGAATCAGTCGGTCTATGGCATGAATATATCTGGGATTGCTGCGGCGCTGATGCCCAATTTGGAGAAGCTTTCCCGTCCTTTTTGATGTTTTAACCATGCTTCTGGCTTTTTCTAAAGAATTAGACATTTCTTTTTCACAGTAAACATGAAGTCCTGATTCCATACAGGCATTGGCATGTTCCGCATGCATCCAGTCTGGAGTGGCAATGATAACCGCATCAAGAGTTTTTTCTTTTTCGAGAAGTTCTTTGTAATCTTCATAAACATGGACATTATATCCGTATTTCTGCAGGTAACGGCTGGCATATCTTTGACTGTATTCCCAGATGTCACAGATAGCCTGGAAATGAATATCTGGAATGCGGAGGCATGACTCAATCAAAACTCTTCCTTGAGTTCCGGTTCCAATCACAGCAAGATTGATCTTATCTGAGGATTGTCTTGTTGATTTTCTTAGTGCAGAGGTGTTCCCTTTGATCATTTCTGGAGAGAAGGCAGTCCCCATACCGGCTAAGGCTGTGGATTTCAAAAAGTCCCTTCGGGATAGGGAATGGGTCGGCTTTGATTTGTTTTGGTCAGACATGTTTTTTATCCTTGCATCCAGGGTTTTATACTCTTTCAATTATGATTCAGTCTTCATGTCTTTGTCAAAAGCAGCCTCAGAAGGGGAAAAATCTAGGCTCTTTACAAATTCGGCGGATTCTTTGGCTCCGAATTCCCGGTCCATCCCATTATCTTCCCATTCTACTGATAAAGGACCTCTGTACCCGATATCGTTGAGCTCTCGTATGATTTCTTCAAAGTTGACATCTCCGTGACCGAGAGACCTGAAGTTCCACCCCCGTCTGAGATCTCCAAAAGGGAGATGAGAGCCCAGGATGCCGGATTTTCCGTCAAGGTTTAAGGCTACGTCTTTCATATGGACATGATAGATTCGATCGGAAAATTCGCGAATAAAGAGTTTAGGATCCATTCCCTGCCAGAGGAGATGACTGGGATCAAAATTTAATCCCAGCGTGGGTCTATGATCAAAAACATCAAATAACTTTTGTGTGGTGTAAAAATCAAAAGCAATTTCTGTGGGATGAACTTCTAGGGCAAATTTTATTTTAAAGCGGTCGAATTCGTCAAAAATAGGAGTCCAAAGCTTTTTGATGTTTTCAAATCCCTGTTTAATCATTTCTTCAGTAGTCTGGGGAAATGAATACCAAAATTTCCATAGCGGGGAGCCCATAAAACCATTGACCACATAAACTTCCATCTTTTTTGCGACTCGAGCCGTGGTTTTCATCTCTTCAATAGCCCAGTCTCTAAGTTTTTCAGGGTTTCCCTTCACTTTATCCGGGGCGAATCCGTCAAGACGTTTATCATAAAGATCTCCGACACACTGACCTGCCAGATGAGCTCCGAGAGCCCAGCACTTGAGTCCGTATTTTTTCAATATCTGTTTTTTCTTCTCTATATAATCAGGATTTTTATCAGCTTTATCCACTTCCATATGATCTCCCCAGCAGGCAATCTCCAGGCCTTCATAGCCCCAATTTTTTGCTTTTTTGCAGATGTCTTCAAACGGCATGTCTGCCCATTGACCGGTAAAGAGTGTTACTGGTCTTGCCATTTTATCCTCCTTTTAAAAGGTTTTTAAAAATCGACCCACACAGCCCCTTTTTGGGAACTTTGAACGCATTTTTCTATAAATCTTACTCCCTGGAGACCTTCTTTAAGCCCAGGATAGTCTGAATCTTCCTCTGAAATAGGTTTTCCGATGATTTTTTTGTTGAGAGCAGAAATAAAGGTGGTGTAGATATTGGCAAATGCTTCGAAATAGCCTTCTGGGTGACCCGCGGGGATGCGGGACACTTTTTCTGCCATGGGGTACATCTTGTCTCTTCCTCTCGATATGATTTCAGTGGGTTTGTCAAGAAAGGATACTCTGCAGTAGTTCGGCTGTTCTTGGAGCCATTCTAGAGAAGCTCTGCTTCCATAGATCCTAACTCTGAGTCCGTTATCATGTCCTAAGGCGATCTGACTGCTCCAGTAAAGCCCTTTGGCTCCATTGTCATATTCTAGAAGAATGGAGGCATTGTCATCCAGAATTCTTCCTTCCACAAAGGAATCCAGCCGGGCACAAAGAGAACTGATTTTTAAATTAGTGAGATAGGAGACCATGTTTTCGATATGGCTTCCTATGTCTCCCACACAGTTGGATGCTCCGGATTGAACAGGGTCTGTTCTCCAGACAGATTGCTTCTGTCCGGTTTTTTCTATGGGTGTCGACAGCCACTCTTGAGGGTATTCAGCATTTATGAAGCGGATATCTCCCAGTTCCCCATTGGCTATCATTTTTTTTATATGTTTAACCATAGGGTATCCCGTATAGGTATAGGTGACGCCAAACAAGAGTTTTGTACTCTCAGAGATCTGCATCAATTGTTCAGACTCACGGCTGTTTAGTGCGAGTGGTTTGTCACACACCACATGAAATCCGTGTTCCATAGCTGCTTTGGCAATAGGGAAGTGAGTGTTATTGGGAGTGACTATGACCACAAAGTCAACGGCATCCCGGCGGCGGCTCTCCTTTTCAAACATATCTGGGTAAGAAGGATATAATCTTTCCCTGTCTAGTCCCAGCATTTCTCCTGTCTGTAGGGTATTTTTAAAATCCCGAGAGAAACATCCGGCGACTAGCTCTGCTTTCCCATCCATAGCGATCGCTTTTCGATGGACTTCTCCAATGAAGGCTCCTTGTCCGCCTCCAATCATACCGTATTTTAACCTTTTGATCTTTTTATCTTGCTGTTTTATTTCGGTCATGATTTGACCTCCTGCTTCTTGGATAAAGAACACTTATCCTGGACACTTCATAAAAAAACGGCGAACTACCCATGATTATTTTATTTTCAGCGATCTGCATGATTTTCTTAGAAAGCAGTAAATTGAAAATGGCAAATGGTGAATTGTATATTTTTATCTTCATTTTTCTTTCTATTTACCATCCACTCTTCACAATTAACCCTTCCTTGGTTAGAGACCAAACCTTCGTGCCTTGTGCCTCACATCTGCAGCAATCTTGACTTGTGAATAATCCAGGTTATTAGAGATGAATAATAGTTTAATGGATATTCACTAATTTTTCAAAAATTTTAAATTTTGTTTTTTTCTTTTTTAAGGGTTTCCTTAATGAGATTGAGCGCATTTCGAGCTTCTTGTTCCACATCTTTATCTTTAGTGAGGTGTTCAGCTAGTTCTGCGGCTTGATCGCAGGGAAATTTTGGCAAAACCCCTAAGATCATTAATTTTTCTGAAATTGTTTGAGCAAGACCTAGAGCTGTCTCTAAGGAACGGACGGCAGCTTCGGATCTGCGGAAAGGCTCCATTTCAATCATTCTGATATAGGACTTGAGGCATAAAGTCCGATGTTTGGGATTATCGGATGTTTTGGCAATATAAAAAACATCGTCGGCAGCTGTGGGAGTGGGCCAGCTTGCAAAAGCTCTGACAACGGCTTCTTGAACAATCTCATTGGATTCATTCATTCCTCTTCGGAGCACCCCAAGAGTGCTGTCATCACCAATCCTTCCGAGGAGAAGATAAAGGGAAGACCGGATTATCGGCTCTTGAACTTCAGGAAGTGCTTTGGTGACAGCCCCTCCCCGCTGAAGGGGATTGGGTTCTTTGTATGCTGTAAAGGCGATGGTGTTGATCATTTCTTCTCTATCCTGATGATTTTCCGTTTTTATAAGGAATTTGATGAGTCGGGGGATATCTTTAGGTGTTGATAAATTTTTTATAGATTTTATGGCCTGAAGCCGCGCTTTCTCATAAGGGGAATTTAATTGAATGAAAACAAAGTCTTTACCCGAGAAGATTCGTCTTTCTTCGATGGCTTTAATATATTCAATCTGGATTTCTGGATTTTTTTCATTTTCCATATTTGAGACGATCGTGCTGTTTATATCAGCCCCTTTAAGGCCCCGGAGACTGATACGGGATTCTTTCTGTTCCACTCCCTTGGAATAAGCCGCATATTCAGCGAGGAATTTAACTGACGAAGAGGTGCCGATTTTTTTCAGAGTTCTTAAAGAAACCAGCCGTACTTCTTGGTTCGAGCTTTGTGTTGACTCAATAACTGTTTGCAGAATTTCTTTTTGTGGGTAGAGGGAGAGGACAGAGATTAAGGGAACTTTTAATGAATCGGACAGGGTGGGAATCAAAGAACTTATTTGGCTGATATCGGAATCATCAAAATATTCTGGAATCATTTCAATAGAGGGAATTATAAGTTTTTTGTTATGCTGGAGTGCTTTGATGATGAGAGCTTTTCCCATGGGGCCTGCAGCTATAATTTTTCCCCTGAATGCACTATTGTGAAGGGATAACGGCAGATCAGAGCTCAAAATTTGATTGTAGATATTGAGAGCTTTTTCATTCTCTTCGTTTGAGAGATATGTTTCAGCACATTTTAGGAGTGATCCTGCGACCTGTATTTTAAGCATTGCTGAAGTTTTGGAAAGTGCCTTTGAGAGGGCAGCGGCAGCTTCAGGATTGGCGATATGCCCCAAAGCGGCTGCCGCAGCGAGAGATAAGGACGAGTCAGAGTGATCACTGAGTATCTCTTTGAGAAAGGGGACAGCTTCTGGAACTTTTCTGTGGCCTAAAGAGGAGATGATACCTGCTTTTAAGACTCCGTTGGTGTGATTCAAGGCTCTCAATAGGGCCTTTTCAGAATCAATGTCTGGTATTTTTTCTAGAGCATACCGGGCCATATCTGTGGTCTCATTTTTCAGCAGCATATCTTCTAAGACAGGGATGGATTCTCTGCTTCCAATGATTCTTAACTGCCGGCAGACTTCCATTTTTGCAGTGGCGGTGGCGGTTCCCTTTAGAAAGGAGATAAGCTGGTGCTCACAGGCAAGCTTGGCTTCCTTTGGGGTTCGGTGCGATCGGATAAATGCATTTAATTTAAGAACAATGCTGTCATTTTGCCCCTGTTCATATGTTTTGAGTTTTTGTAATATTTCAGAAAGGCTTTCCTTTGGGGTGGGAGAGGACAAACCCTCCACAGCTTCAAGCATCAAAAAGAGGAAAATAACTGAGTAAATGATGAGCGATTTTCTTTTTCTCATTTGAGACCTCTTTTATTTCTCTTTTCGTTCATTCCGGAAGTTCCCAGGGTTTTCGGTATGAGCGGCTCAACAAACGTTGAGCCTCAGAGTCATCCTCAATAGTTTCGGTTTCTGGATCGAATTTAACTTTACGGCCCAGCTCCATGGCAATGACTCCCAAGTGACCCACACTTGCAGATCGATGAGCTGTTTCAGCAGGAGCGATGGTTGTTTTTCTGGTCTTGATGCAATCTAGAAAGTTTTGATAATGATCTTCACTTTTGTACAATTTGATTTCATCGGGGCCAATGAATTCTTTAATAAGTGAAGGGGGATGGGTTTCAAATCCTTCTCGGTTGCACCATACCCATCCATATTCACCGATCCATTTGGTACCGTTTCGGATTTCAGGGTATCCTCCAGCCACTATCATAGGGGTGCCGTCTGCGTATTTAAAATTGAGGAAGTATCGAGTCGGACTGTTCCAGACTCCAGCCCGTTCATATTCTGCCTTTCCTTGAATTTCAATAGGCCCTGTTGAATCATATCCCATTCCCCAGTGAGCGATGTCCACATGGTGCCCCACCCAATCCATGAGCTGGCCACCTCCATAATCCATGTTCCATCTCCAGTTTCTATGCACGCGGGCCGGGCAGTAGGGAGCATAGGGAGCTGGACCAAGCCATAAGTCATAGTCCAAATATTTTGGGGGAGGCCCCATTTTTTCTTGGCCTTTTGTTCCGGCAAAATCATAATGTCCTTGGGGGAGGCCCACTTCAATTCTTTTGATTTTGCCTATCCGTCCGTTGCGGACGAGTTCTGCGGCTTTATGGAAATTGGCCACTGACCGCTGCCAACTTCCCGTCTGCCAGATAGTGCCGTAACGTTTGACCGCATTGCATAGGGACCGGCCTTCGACAAGGCTGTGGGTCAATGGTTTTTCTCCATATATGTCAAATCCGGCTCGGGCGCAGAATATTGCGACAACGGCATGCCAGTGGTCAGGTAAAGCCAAACTAACGGCATCGATATCGTCTCTCATACAAAGATCTCTAAAGTCGTGGTAAGCGGCGCAGTCTTTGTTCCCGTATTTTTTATTAACAATATCCCTTGCTTGGACAAGATGGTTCTCGTCGATATCACAAACAGCAACCCATTTCACTTCATTTTTACTTAAAAAACTTTCCATATTTGGAATCCCCATCATTCCAAATCCGATACCTGCCATAACGATTTTGTCACTGGGAGCTGGGTTTTTACTGAATCCCATGACAGAGGAAGGGATGACAGAAGGCGAGACAGCCAGTCCAGCAGCAGCCAGAGTTGCGTTTTTTAAAAATTTCCTTCGGCTGATTTTATTTGCTTTTTTACCCATATGTTATTTCTAGCTATTTCTTTTTTTTCTCTTTTTCTTCTTCCATGCCTACGGGTTCGGGTTCTTCAAAATTAATCTTTTTGGATATTGTGTACTCACCTAGCAGAGCATATTGGGAGCCTTTTGATTTGGCAAATATCTTTACCTCAGCCGTTTTCCATTCCGGATTGTTCCTAAAATGAGCCACATTGTCTCCTTCCACGCCAAAGTTGCTCTGCAGGATTATTTCTTCACTGACTTCTTCTGGCCTCAGGGGATCTCCGTGGATACCTGTTAAGAATTGGTCTCCTAAATTTTCTTTTTCTCCTACAAGACGGAAGATGGCGTTGAAATATACATAAGACAAGGGTTTTTCTCCTATGTTCTTGACTTTAAAACTTATCGCGGGAACCAGAGTCAGTTTTGGCGGCCATGGCTGATAGTATTTTTTTTCCCATCTTGTTTCTATATCTAAAAGCTCAATTGAAGATTTCAGTTCCTCTGGAGTGATTGATTTTATGCAGCTGTTTCCTAAGATCATAAATGTGATTAAAAGTGAAAAGGGGAGAATAAATGGGATTGAAATGCCTCTTTTTTTCATTGTTGCCTCCTTTTTATTAACCTGAACTATTTATAAAAAACGGCGATGTTTTAGTAATCCATTTCGTTTCAGCGAGTTACAAGACTTTTTCAAAAATAATGACTTGAACATTTTTTCTGTTTGTATTTTTATTTTAATCGCCATTTTTTTAATGCACGATTTTAGAAGCAAACACTAGATTAATTCTGTAATTTTTCACTTCATGGATGTTTTCTTTTAAAACCTGTAGGGTATTTGGGAAGGGATGACCTATGCCTACAGCATTTCCCTCTTTTTCAGCTGTTTTAAAGAGCTTGATGAGCTGATTTTTTATATACATTGGCTCGATTTTACTGTCGAGAAACACCTTTCTGTAAGCAGAAGGAATGTTCATTTTTTGAGCCACATCATAAGCTACGGAATGAGCCGTGGTTCTGCTGTCAATGAAGTAAAGGTTTTTTTCTTTCAAATTTCCAAGAATAATTCCCATGAGCATTTTGTTTTGAGTCACCTTAGAACCCATGTGGGTGTTGACTCCGGTTATAAAAGGGACTTGTTTTAAATTGGTGTTTAAAACATCCAAGATTTCTTTTGGATTCATTCGGGTATTTATGAGTCCTAATGTATGCTCATTGTCATAAATATTGTTCATGGATTCAAGAGGCAAGTGAAGGATGACTTCAAGCCCGTTTTGAGAAGCAAGGGTGGCTGTTTCTTCAGCATAGGGACTAAAAGGAAGAACGGCAATAGTTATATTTTTTTTTAGGGAGCAGATGTCGTTTATGTTATCCATAGAGTAACCCATGTCATCAATGATGAGAGCCACATTGTTTTTATAAACGGGCTGCTGACCTGGTTTTTCACTCTCTTCTTCAAACTTAATAGAAAAAAGCAGAGACAGCGGAACCTGTCCTTTTTTGTTGACTTCCCAGAGAAAATAATGTTTTTCTTTTTTCTGGATATCACTTTTTTTTTCAATGGAGGCCTTGATGTTATGAAAGCTTCCCTCAAGGTTTTTTTCAATAAAATTATATTTTTTTTTATCTAGGCTGACCATAATATGGCATATTCCGTATTCGTCGGTGTATTGATTGATGTCTTTTTCCGGAATTTTGATAGAAAGAAGATTTTGTTTGACTATATGGATTAAGTCTTTCTTGTTTTCAGTTATTTCTTTCTTTGAGGAGAAAGCAGGAAAGACAATGCTTTTTTCTCCTTCTTTCCAGGCTATAAAATCAAGCCCCAGAAATGAAGCTAGAGCCAAGACGATGAGAACTACGTATAAAGTCAAGAATCTATGGGTTTCTCTCATCAATATGGTTCATTTATAAAATGCAGATTTTTCATTGCCTGTTTTTTTATCATCTATTTCCGGTGGGTAATTTTTATTGAATCAATATCGATTAAGCACCACCTGAATTTCATTAAATCCATAATCCTTGACTGAAATTTCATGTTTTTGAGAGTGAATGGAGAGTCGCTTCAAGATAGGCATTTGAGCTTAATTTGGTTTCTTTTATTTTTATGTCAGGTTCGATTCCCTTTCCCCATGATTCGTCTTTTGAATAGGGATGAAATACACCTGTGGTCAGAATAATTCCGCTTCCATCTTTCAGAACGGTTTGTTTTTCTACTGACATGAGGCCCGGTGTCTTTGAGCCTATGACGGTGGCCTTTCTGAATTTTTTCATCACGCTTGCCACAGCTTCAGAAGCTCCCATGGTCGATTGGTTGATCCATATAAATAAAGGAGTCTCAGCAAGGGGTGCTGGGTCTGTACAAGAGACAAGTTCTTTTTTGTTTTCTCTTTTTTCTATATAGCCGATGCTGTTTTTTTGTAGGAAAATATTTGTAAAATTTTTAGCTTCTCTGATTTCCCCTTCATGACAGTATCTGAGGTCAATAATTAAGGGAGCTTTTTTGTTTAAAATTTGAGGGATTACATTTTTTTTGATCTCTTCAGTAACAGGTGAGAAGAAGGCGTGGATTTTGAGGATTCCTCCAGGCCCTTTGTCAGGTTCAAAAGAATATAATGAGGGATTAATGAGTTCTCTTTGAATCTTGACTTCTTTATCTCCAGCTGTTTGAAGGATTTTGATGGTGATGGTATCATCTTTATCATTTTTTTGGGCGAGATTGGCCTCTATCATACTCATTTCCAGAGTGGATTTGCCATTAATGGCTCCTATTGTTTGCCCAAATTCGATCCCTTGTTTTTCTGCGGGGGAATTTTCCTTGATCCCAATGACTACAGGAAAAGAATTATGGGTCTTATAAAGGATGATCCCTGTCTCATGGGCTGGTTTTCCATAGAACCGGGTGTATTTTTCTGTATCCCCTTTATCTAGATAACCAGAACGGATGTCAAGAGAATTGACTAATCCTTTGAAAGCTCCCTCCATAGTTTTAGCAGGAGCTGGTTCTTCAATATATTCGTTTTTGATAAGATTGATGGCTCGAGCCAGGATGACAAAATTGTCATCTGATTCCAATAATGTCTGAGAGTTTTTCAGAAAATTTCCTTCTAAGAAAAAGAACAGACTTGCAGCGCCTAATAAAGTAAAAAGAAAAATCCTCCTTCCTTTAGCTTTCATCACATAACATCCTGTTTAAGCAATAATTTTATCATTTTTATCTCAGCCATTTCAAGGGATCTAAGGGCTTGGTCTTGTAACGGATCTCAAAATAAAGGCTTACTCCAGATAAGGATCCGCTCTCCCCGGCCAATGCTATTGGCTGGCCTGAATGAACGGCATCTCCCTTTTTAACAAAAAAATTCGAGCAGTGACCGTAAAGAGAATAATAAGACATTCCATGGTCTATGATGATTAAATTGCCGTATCCATGAAAGTAGTCTGTGTACACAACGATACCAGGATGGATGCTTTTCACGACAGAGTTTTCTTTTGGGGATATTTCGATTCCATTGTTTTTTGTTATCGTGTTGAATTTAGGATGTTTTTGGAGTCCGAATGATGAAGTGATTCTTCCTGACAGGGGCCAGGGCAAGCCACCTTTTTTTTCATACAGGGGGATAAGGTGAAACGGGAGGGAGCTTGGATGTTTCATTATTTTTTCCATGAGATTTTGTAGCTGTTCAGCTCTTCCCTGAAGCTCATGGATGGTTTTTTGATAGGATTCTTTATGACTGTTTATTTTGTTTATTAGAGATCGGTATTTTTTTTCCTGAAACGTAAGTTCTTTGTTTTTTTGTTCTGAGCTAAGAACAAGGTTGTTTATTTCGGTTTTCTTTTTTTTGATTCTGGAGAGTGATGTATTTAATTCATCTAAGGTTTCGAGGTAATCTGATATAATGTTTTCTTGATGTTCTGCCAAAATAGTTAAATATTTGTTTTCTGTGAGAAGGGGGGCTGCGTTTTTTACTTTGAGCATGATTTCAAAGTAGTCGATGGGTCCATGTTTGTATAGAGTCACTAATATTTTTTTTATGGCTTGTTTTTCTGTTTCCAGTTCTGTTTGTATAGAGGGTATCTTTTTTTCTATAGCAGAGAGTTGATGATTAGCTCTCTTCAATTTTGTTTGATTCAACATTATTTCGTTCTTGAGTAATTTCTTTTGGAATTCGATTTGACTCATTTGCGAGATTATGGATGATTTTTGTTTTTCTTCTTCTTTGATTTTTCCTTTGATTGTTTTTATTTGGGAATTGATTTCGGCAAGACGTCTTTCGTATTCTGACAAATCTTGGGCCATTGAGTTTTGATTATCTGGTATGAAAAAAAGGATGAGAAAAAAAGACAGGATAACTGCCCGGCGCGTTTTCATCGACTTAAGTTACAATCTCATTTTCGGGTTACATATATTATAGCACCAATGATTCCAATGATCAGCATAAAGGCCACATCTATAAGAGCAAAAGAAAAGGCTGATTCAGGAGCGATCCCATAAAATTCGAATATTTCTATATAGGCGCCTTCTCTCAGGCCAAGTCCGTTGATCGTTATGGGAATGAGCTGGATGAGCATGACTATGGGAATAAAGACAAGATAGTCAACGATTTTTATATGGAGATGGAGTGCTTTTCCGATGAGAAAAAAGTGAAGGATCACGTTAGCTTGAAGCAGGAATGCCCAACCGAAGGCCTTAAGTAAGGCAGCTTTTTTTGTTTTATAAAAAATGATGGTGCTTCGAAATTCGATTGTTTTTTGAATGATTTTTTTGAGAAATCCTTTGGAAGGGATCTTATTGATTATTTTTTCTATGAATGGAGTAAAGAACAGAAGAACCGCTGCCAATCCCAAAAGGCCCATGATTAAAGAGACCCAGATGACGGGAACTTTTTGAGCCATGTCTAAACGAAAGAGGGCTGAACCAAGGGCAAAGAGAAGCAGGACAATTATTCCCGTGAGGCGCTCGACAAGAATAATAGCGGAGGATTTTAATACTGTCTTGGAATATTTAGATCCATCCCATATGCGAACCACATCACCTCCGATTCGTGAGGGAAGAATCGTGTTAAAAAAGTTTCCGACTAGATAAGATTTGGCTAGAAAAGAAAGAGGGACACTGTCTCCCTGAGCTTTGATCAGTATCTGCCAACGCACAGCACTTATGAGAAGTCCTAATCCGTGGAGAGAAAAAGACACCACCAACCACCATATGTTCACATTTTTAAATTCATTCCATACTTCTTGAATTGAGATCTTGAATATGAGGATAAGCGTCAGTATGGACAGACTTACAATGATCTTTAGAGAGAATGTCAGTGGATTTAATTTCCGGCGAGGCAGAGCTCTCAAATGAAGTCCTCCTAAACTAAAATTTATAAGAAAAAGATATTTCCATCATACAATATTTTCAATAATGATAGAAAAAATAATGATCGTTACAGCTATTGGAGCTAGATATTTAATGTTAAATGTCCAAAAGGCTCTTAATTTAAAATGCTGACTTCCGATTTTAATTTCTTTGAGGGAATTTCTCACTTTCCATGAGTAAGCCAAAAATAGGCTTATCAAGATTCCTCCCAGGGCAAGCATAATATTTCCGAACACCAGGTCCATGAAGGCCATGACATTCAGTTTAGTTAGAAAATCCACTCCTCCATTTGAGAGGGCAGAAGGAATACCCAGAAAGAATGAGATGATTCCGATGAGAGCGGCGGCATTCCTTCTTTTCCATTTTTTCTCATCGACAAGATAAGCAGTTGGGACTTCTAGCATAGAGATGGTGGAAGTGAGAGCAGCAATAAGGAGAAGAGAAAAGAACATAATTCCGAAAATGTAACCTCCGGGCATTTTTGATATGATGATAGGGAAAGTTTGAAACATAATCCCAGTGCTCACTTCAAAATCCTGTTTAAATTGTTCTGGAGTCAGCTGCAGAGAATGAAACAGAGTGGGGAAAATGATAATTCCGGCAAGAAGGGCCACTAATGTGGTGGAAAAACAGACCCAACCGGCTGAGGAAACCAAATTATCTTTTTTGGTTATGTAGCTTCCATAGACAGTCATGGTCCCCATACCCAGGCTTAAGGAAAAAAAAGCCTGGCCTACCGCAAAAAAAAGGACATTGAGGTTAAATCCGGAAAAATCGGGTTTGAGATAAAAAGACAGTCCTGTTCCTGCCCCAGGGAGTGTCACGGCCCGGATGGAAAGGATAATGATGAGGATAAAAAGAATAGGCATCAGGATTTTTGACCATCTTTCAATACCGCTTTTGACTCCTTTAGAGATCACGAAAGTAGTTATTAAAATGATGATAAACAGGAAGATCAGCACAGCAAGAGGATTGGCGGCAAAATTTTTGAATAGTGAATCTGAATCCTGCCAAGTGATTTCTCCCATAAAAGCGCCTTTGATGGTTTTATGAAGATAACCAGCGGCCCACCCGGCGACCACAGAGTAATAGGAAAAAATGCAAATGCCCGTGATAATGCCCATAAAACCGACTCCTTTCCATGGAGTCTTTGGTTTTATAAAGTTCATAGCCCCTACAAGATTTTTTTGGGAGTGACGTCCGATGGCAAGTTCTGCCAGCAGCACGGTAAATCCAATGAAGAATACGGAAAGGATATAGCACAGCACAAATATGGCACCACCGTTTAATCCCACCATGATAGGGAAGCGCCATATGCTTCCCAGTCCGATAGCTGAACCAGAAGCGGCAAAAATGAAGGCAACTTTAGAGCCCCAATTTCCTCTTTCTAGAATGCCCGGAGTTTCCATGAAGCACTCCTTAAATTTCTATTTTTATAATTTTTTATTATTTACCATAGATTGATAACACAGGTAAAGCAATGAATTTGTTTATCCTGGATTATTCACGAGTCAAGATTGCTGCAGGTGCGAGGAACAAGGCCTGAAGTGTTCAGGTTATATTTAAATATAAAAATTTAACACAAAATTAACACAACATTTATCTCTTTTTAACGAATGTGGAACATAATCTCTTCTGCTTTTATTAAAGCAAATCATAATGGAGGTTTTTTTATGAAGAAATTAATTTTGTTTATGGGTGTTGTGCTCGTTTTGAGCTTGTTTTCTGGCTTGACTTTTGCTGAAGGAAGCTTTGACGGGTATATGTTCGGTGACTACTACTATGTAGCTTCTCACAACAACGAAGACTATGAAGGCAGAAATGGTTTTTGGTTCCGCAGAATTTACTTCACCTACAATAATCAGCTCACTGAGAAGATTAAGATGAGGCTCCGATTGGAAATGGCGAGTCCTGGAGATTTTGATGAAAAAGACAAGCTGGTTCCAGTCGTCAAGGATGCCTATTTGAATGCAGCAATTGGAGGAGGACAGACTTTATTGTTCGGTATCGTCAGCACTCCCACATTTGGAAGTCATGTGGAGGATATTTGGGGATACAGGTCTTTAGAAAAAACTCCCCTCGATCTTATGTCTTTTGCTTCTTCCAGAGATTTCGGCATTGGGCTTAAAGGTAAACTGGATAAGAACGGAATCATGTCTTACAATCTTCTTCTCGGAAACGGTTCATCCAACAAATCAGAAACCAACAAAGGCAAAAAGATCTATGGTTCTCTTGCGTTCAAACCAGTTGAAGGTTTGATTCTGGAAGTTTATGGCGATTATGAAACCACAAGCGACCAAAAGAATTACTTTACCTATCAGGGATTTGGTGCTTATCAGGGCGAATGGGGGCGGGTTGGCCTTCTCTATGCTAACCGTCATTATGATCATGAAGATATTGAAAAAGATTGGACAATGCTCTCAGGCTTTGCAGTGATTTCTGCCTCTAAAAAAATGGATATCATTGCCCGTTATGACAAGATGCTGGGAGAACCCGTTTCTAAAACTGTTGACTATATTCCTTTTTCTACCGAGGCTTCTTCCAACCTGATCATCGGAGGAATCAGCTATGAGATCGCTAAGAGCATCTGGATCATTCCCAATGTCAAATATGTTTTTTATGATGATCCAGATGAAGGGGAGACTCCTGGAGATGACGCCTATATCAACCTAACCTTCTTTTGGAAATTTAAATAACCTGACCTATTCATAAAAAAATGGAGATGTTTATATTATTCATTGAGCCGTGAATAATTCAGGATAATCGGATGGAATAAATATTAAAAAAAGGAGAATTTAAATGATTCAAAGTAAATTAGGGTTTACTGTCCTGGCAGCTTTTATTACAGTGGGATTATTGTTAATAGTTCCCACCTTTGCTGCCAAAAATTTGACTATCAAGGGATCTACAACCGTGCTTCCTATTTCTCAGTCTTGTGCTGAAGTGTTCATGAACAAGCATTCAGATGTGAATATTTCTGTTCAGGGTGGAGGTTCAGGCGTGGGAATCGCCTCTCTGATTGACGGCACCTGTGATATTGCGGATGCGTCCCGACCTATTAAGGACAAAGAGATTAAAAAAGCCAAAGATAATGGTGTCGATGCTTATGAGAACGTGGTAGCCTTAGACGGAATCGCTGTGATTGTTCATCCCTCTAATCCAATAAGGGGTCTTTCTATTGATCAGATCAAGAAAATCTATACGGGGGAAATTTCGAATTGGATAGGATTGGGGGGAAAGGATATGAAAGTTGTTGTTATTTCCCGTGACAGCGCCAGCGGCACTTTTGAGACATTTAATGAATTGGCATTAGATGATGAAAAAGTAAGGCCGGATGCTCTGCTTCAAGCCTCTAACCAAGCTGTAGCCCAGGCTGTATCCCGAACACCCGGTGCCATCGGTTATGTAGGATTGGGATATCTTTCTTCTTCAGTTAAAGCTGTTTTTGTGGATGGTGTGGAACCAAACAAAGCTAATGTGGTTAATGGATCATATAAATTGGCCAGAGAGTTATACATGTACACAGACGGAGCCCCTCAAGGATTGGTTAAAAATTTCATTGATTTTGTGTTGAGTGAGGAAGGACAAAAACTCGCAGAAAAAGCTGGATACGTCGCTGTCAAATAAGTAAAATAATATAAAATATCTCATTTGGCAAAGGCCAGAAGGTGGTATGTACAGAATAAAAGAAAAAATATACAAAGGAATATTCACTCTTCTGGCCTTTGCCTCCCTTGTTTTTCTGGTTGGAATCACCCTCACGCTGTTCATCGAAGGCCTTCCTGTATTCAAAGAGGTGGGTTTTTTTAATTTCATCTTTGGAAAAAGCTGGTATCCCACTTATGAGCCGCCAGAGTTTGGGATACTGTCCCTTATTCTGGGTTCTCTTTGGGTCACGGCAGGAGCGGTGTTTTTTTGCGTTCCCATAGGAGTTGGGAGTGCCCTTTTTATCAATGAGCTGGCTGGAAAAAGAGTGAAAGCTGTGCTCAAGCCCGTTATTGAAATCTTAGCCGGAATTCCATCTATTGTGTATGGCTTTTTCGGAATGGTGATTGTAGCTCCTTTTATTCAAAATCTTTTAAATCTTCCTGTAGGGCTCACCGCCTTTACAGGAAGTCTTATGCTGGGGATTATGGCGACTCCTACGGTCTGCAGTATTTCTGAAGATGCGCTCAGTTTTGTCCCCCGCAGTTTCCGGGAAGCTTCCTTGGCTGTTGGAGCCAACAGATGGCAGACTTTAACTAGAGTGGTTCTTCCAGCCTCTGCTTCTGGAATTTCAACGTCTATCATCCTAGGCATGAGCCGAGCCGTTGGGGAGACCATGACAGTTTTAATGGTCACAGGGGGTGCTGCGGTCATCCCCCATACTTTTTTCCAACCCGTTAGGCCCATGACATCGACTATTGCTGCTGAGATGGGAGAAGCGGTTATGGGGAGTACGCATTATCATTCACTTTTTGCCATCGGACTCATTTTGTTTTTTATCACCCTGGTTTTTAACATCATAGCTGAACTGATAAGCAGAAGGTACAGAATGAAACTGGGGTTGGGAAGATGAAAAAACAGATCAGCCAAAATATGGGATTTGGGCTTTTGTTTTTATGTATTGGAACTGCACTCTTTTTTCTGGGATCCATTATTTATTTTATAGCTGTCAGAGGATTTAAAATACTTTCCTGGGATTTTCTCACTCAGGTGCCCAAGGAAGCCATGACTGCTGGAGGGGTCGCTCCAGCCATCGTGGGCACCTTTTATCTGACCATGGGAGCGATCATCATTGCTCTGCCTCTTGGATTGGCTTGCGCCATTTATTTAACCGAATATTCTCCCAAAGGCTTTGTTGTTAATATCATCCGCATGAGCATCAATAACCTAGCTGGAGTGCCGTCCGTGGTGTTTGGTCTTTTTGGGTTGGCTATATTTGTTAAGCTTTTTAATTTTGGAGTTTCAATTCTGGCTGGATGCTGTACACTAGGAATACTCGTTCTCCCCCAAATCATTTCTGCTTCACAGGAAGCGCTTTTGGCGGTGCCTCAGTCTTATAGAGAAGCCTCTCTTGCTCTGGGGGCTACCCATTGGCAGACAATAAGAAGCACGGTGCTTCCTGCGGCGCTTCCGGGAATACTGACCGGTTTTATTTTAAGTGTGGGTCGTGTGGTGGGTGAGACGGCTCCTATCCTTTTCACAGCCGCCACCTTTTATACAAGGGGTTTTCCCAAGTCCATTTTTTCGGAAGTGATGGCTTTACCCTATCATATATATGCACTCATGACAGAGGGAACCCATCCTCAGGAGCAGACTCAGATTGCTTATGGATGTGCCTTGATCCTTCTGGCAATGGTTCTTGCGATTTCGGCAGCGGCGATTATTATACGTCAGAAACATAGGAAGGCCTATGAGCAATAAAGTAAAGATAAAAGTAGAAAAGGCCCACTTTTATTACGGCAAATCCTGTGCTTTGAAGGGCATAAGCATGGATATCTATGAAAATTTGGTCACCGCCATTATTGGGCCTTCAGGTTGTGGAAAGTCTACTTTTATTCGTTTATTCAACCGGATGAATGACTTGATTCCTAAAGCCCGATTCGAGGGGAAAATCTATTTGGATGGACACGATATTTACAGGACCAAAGTTGATATTGTAGATATTCGAAGGAGGGTGGGGATGGTATTTCAAAAACCAAATCCATTTCCCAAAAGTATTTTCGACAATATTAGCTATGGACTCAAGGTTAATGGAATGAAAAACAGAATAGCCATTGAAGAGAGAGTGGTTCAGTCTCTTAAAGATGCCGCGATATGGGATGAGGTCAAAGATAGACTGGATGAAAATGCTTTAGGATTGTCCGGGGGGCAGCAGCAGAGGCTTTGTATAGCCAGATGTCTGGCAGTCAAGCCTGAAGTGATTCTTTTTGATGAGCCAGCCGCGAGCCTGGATCCAATATCCACTAAGAAAATTGAAGAGCTCATTGAACAGCTCAGAAACAAATACACCATTGTGATTGTCACTCATAATATGCAGCAGGCGGCCAGAATTTCTCAGTACACTGTTTTTCTTTATATAGGGAAGTTGATAGAGTATGCGCCCACAGATGAGCTTTTTACTGTGCCGAAAAACAAAATGACAGAAGACTATCTAACAGGAAAATTTGGATAAAAAATTTATGAAGAATTTAGCTACAGGAGGAGAAGGTGCTGGAAAAAGAAGTGATTTCATTAAAAAAGAGAATCATTGAGTACGCCACTTTTGTGGAACAAATGATTATGAACAGCATTCAGGGATTGATAGATAGAAAAGAGGAGATGCTTAAAGAAGTCATCGAAAGTCAAGAGCCAAAAGCCAATGAAATGGAAATTGACATAGAAGAACAGGCTACAGTGGTTATGGCCAAATTTCAGCCTAAAGCCAAAGATCTCCGTCTCATATTAATGATACTCAAAATGAATAATGATCTGGAAAGAATGGCTGATCATGCGGTTAATATTGCTGAAAGGAGTCACTTTCTCATCAAAAATCCTATGGTCAAGCCTCTTATAGACATTCCTAAAGCGGCTGATATAACGATCCAAATGCTCAGAGACAGCATAGATTCGTTTGTCAAAGAAGATTCCCAATTAGCCAAAAGTGTTTGTGAAAGAGATAACAAGATAGATAATCTGAACAACCAGATATTTAGGGAGCTCATCACCTATATGTTTTCAGACCCCTCCACGATAGAGCGTTCCATCAAACTTATTCAGATTGCCAACAATTTCGAACGCATAGCTGATTTAGCCACAAATATTTGTGAAGATGTGATCTATATCGTGGAAGGAAGGGTGATCAAACATCACAGAGATGAAGAATAAGGATCTCTTGTTTCAATAAGTTTCCACCCAATTGTCCCTCTTTTTTCTTTTTTGATGAATCCTTATATCTTCTCTAAAATATGAATCAAAACATATATAACCTGGATTATTCACAAGTCAAGATTGCAAAGAACATAAAAAAAATGATCCATTCATTATTCTTGAAAAAATCATGCCTATCGCTGAAAATGAAAAAATAATGAATACATCGCCATTTTTTATGAATAGGCAAGGATAATAAAGACAAGATGTTAAAAAAACAGAGATTGAGTTCAGATTTATTGAAATATGCCGAGGAGATAACCTCAGCTGCCCTGAATGAGGTATCGCCTCAAAATCTTATCAAAGATAAAATTTTTCTAAAACAGGAACAGCTTTTTATTTCTGGGGATAAATTTGACCTAAAAGATTTTAAAGATATCATTGTGGTGGCTTTTGGGAAATCAGCTCCGGAAATGGCTGAAAGTATGATTCGGGTACTGGGCAACAGGATAAAAGGAGGTATTTGTGTGAGTCAAAAAGAAAATCAAGAAAACTTATCCCCGTTGACGTATGTGAAAGCCTCCCATCCTCTTCCAGATTTAAACAGCGTTAAAGCGGCCCAAAAAATATTATCTTTGGCTCAAAAAATGAGTGACAAAGACCTTTTGATTGTTCTTATATCAGGGGGAGGATCTTCTCATGTATGCCTTCCTCCTCCTGAGGTGAGTTTAAAGGAAAAAAGAAGCGTGATTAAAAATTTACTTCATGCTGGAGCTGGGATTAAAGAGCTCAATACAGTGCGGAAGCATGTTTCCCTTATTAAAGGGGGAAGGCTGGCAAGGGCTGCCTTCCCTGCTTCAGTTATAAGTCTCTATATATCTGATGTCATAGGAAATGATCTAGAGACCATTGCCTCTGGGCCTACCCATTGGGATTCCTCTACTTATCAAGACTCAGTCAATATATTAAAAAAGCATCATCTCTGGGAGTTTTCTCCAGAATCTATAAAAAAATTACTGGAGAAAGGTATGAAGAGAGAAGTTTTTGAAAGTGTTAAAAAAGGGGATCCGACCTTAAGAAAAACCCAAAATTATATTTTAGGTGGTAATCAGGATGCTTTAAGAGCAGCGGCTGCAAAGGCGTCTCAAATAGGATTTAACACATCGATCCTCTCTTCTTCTGAACAGGGAGAAGCAAGAGAAAGAGCTCAGGATTATTTTTCATTTTTCTTGAATATTAGAGAACAGGTCAGTCTGGATTGCAGGCCTATATGCCTTCTTTCAGGCGGTGAGTTAACGGTTACTGTCAAAGGCCGTGGAAAAGGAGGCCGAAATCAGGAATTTGTTCTTGCCTTTGTCAAAGAAGCAAAACTTTTTGGGACTAACGAGGGAGGATGGATTATTTTAAGCTTAAATACAGATGGGATAGATGGAACTACAGATGCGGCAGGAGCATGGGCTTCCCTGGAAACACTCAGCAGAATGGAAGAGATGTGTTTTGATACAGAGCCCTTTCTTGCCAATAATGATTCTTATCATTTTTTCAAACGAATAGGAGGATTAATAAAGACAGGGCCGACTCAAACCAATGTGATGGATCTTCGAATGTTGATTGTACAATAAGGGAGGAGCCTAAAAGTTACGGAATCAAAATGATTTTTATGGATAATTTTATCTTGTATATTATCTGTAAATTTATTATGTTAAAGAACAGCCTTATTCATAAAAATAGGATGTGATGTTGTCTTGCTGACTCCAGTTTAGACAGTGAATTGACTGATAGTTGAGGATTATTATGGGGAAAGATTGGATAGTTGAATTAGCAAACTTTTTTGAGGAATTAAGAATCCTCAAAGTAAGCAAGCAGGAAGCTTTGAAAAGCTTTAGTCAGTTCTGTGAGTTTGTGGTGGAGCCTGCTTTTGAAAATTTAGAAGATGAACTTGCTCAGTATGGAATTAAATCTAAGATCATAAAGATAAAAAACAAATCTATTGCGTTTCAGATAAATTTTAGAAAATCAAAGATAGGCCATTTTAAATATATCATCTTACTTCCTCAAGGGGCTCTTAATCTGAGGTTAAAATTGAAATTAAGAAGCAGAAAAACAAAAAGAAGTGATGCTGAAGAAAAAGAAGTCAGATTCATGAAAGAAATAGATCCGAACCATATCCTTGATTTAGATAAAGAAGAAGTCATTCAGGATGTTATTAAAAAATACAGGGATTTCATTTACGAATCTGAAGCTGTTATGGAATAGATAACGGTTCATAAACATTAGTTTTTATTCAAAAAAGATGAAAAGAAACGAGAAAATGAAGATGATTCAGGTCCCTTTTTTTAAGGATTTACCGTTTCTTGTTCATGGATTTGGCACAAGGTATCTGACTGAAGAGTTCTTAAATACCAGCTCTAGGTATAAAAATTTTAGAAAACTGTATCTGGATCAGAAACATTCGGATACGATACATTGTATTGACAGAGAATTCTTTGTGAGTCTAGAGGGCGACGGCTTGATTACAGATATTCCACATGTTATTCTTATCATCAAAACAGCTGATTGTCTTCCTGCTCTATTAGTGGATGTGGATAAGAAAGTGATAGGGGCTGTTCACTGTGGATGGAGAGGGACGGGGAAAAAAATTATTCAAAAAGCTTTAAAAATGATGGCAGAACGATACTTGAGTCGTTATTCGTCTCTATGGGTTGCCCTGGGCCCTTGTATTTGTGGAAAATGTTATGAAGTGGGGACAGACGTCGTTCGTTATTTTGAAGATAGGAACATTCCATTGAATGTTTTTAAGAAGCATCCCGAAGATGCCAAGAAATATTTTCTTGATTTAAGAAAGGCTAACCAGATACAATTGCAAGAACTGGGTGTTAAAAAAGACAAAATACAGCAAGTTGGTATCTGTACCTATGGCGACAGAAATTTCTTGTCTTACAGACGGGATAGGAGCGATAATCGCCGAATGTTGAGTTTTATAGGCCTTTCGTTTTGATTTGGGAAAATGAGATGAGGGTAAAATGGGGAAAAAATATTCAGATATAAACATACCTAATTTAAAATTATTCAAAAAAGGGAAAGTCAGAGATATTTATGAAATTGAAGATAAGCTTCTTTTTGTAGCGTCAGACAGGATATCTGCTTTTGATTATGTGCTTCCTTCCCTTATTCCGGATAAAGGCAAAGTTTTGACACAGCTTTCGAAATTTTGGTTTGAATTTACGTCTTTGGTCTGTCCGAATCATATGCTCACAGCAAATTTTGAAGAGTTTCCTGAGTTCCTTAAAAAATACAAAACTGTGCTGGATAAACGTTCAATGCTGGTTAAAAAAACTGAAGTGATACCCATTGAATGCATTGTGAGAGGATACCTTTCTGGTTCAGCATGGAGAGATTACCAGAAAGAGGGAAGAGTCAGTGGAATCAAACTTCCCTCAGGTCTTAAAGAATCAAGCCAGCTTGATAATGCGCTCTTTACTCCCTCAACCAAAGCCGAACAGGGACATGATGAAAACATCTCCTTTAAAACCATGCAAAAAGAAGTCGGAGTCAAAACGGCTCAGAAAATAAAAGAGGTCAGCATTGCGCTTTATCAAAAAGCATCTCTTCATGCCTTATCCAAAGGAGTATTGATCGCAGATACAAAATTTGAATTTGGTTTGAAAGAGGGCGAGCTGATTTTGATAGATGAGATTTTTACTCCTGATTCATCTAGGTTCTGGCCGGTGGACAGTTATGCTCCTGGAGGGCCTCAGCCCAGCCTTGATAAGCAGTTTGTAAGAGACTATCTTGAAAGCACAAACTGGGATAAAAATTCGCCTCCCCCAGAACTTCCAGAATCTATAGTCAATCAGACTGTTAAAAGATATAAAGAGATTTATTTTAAGCTGACAGAAAAAGATAGATTATAAAAACTCATGTTTTATAGAAAGAGTCAAGAAGGGAGAAAAAGGATGATTAAGAAATTAAGGAAGAGGAGGGATTCATGGTTTTAAATTGGCTGGATGTTATACTGCTTGTTATCCTTGTTATCACAATTATCCTAGGTCTCATCAAAGGATTAGTGAGACAATTGATTGGGATTTTAGCGGTCATCGTGGGGGTGATACTGGCCATGGCTTATTATCCTTATGTTTCGCAGCTCATTAAACCGCTCTTTAAAAATGAATCGCTGGCTCACTTTTTAGGGTTTTTGGTCATATTCGTCTTAACTCTTATTCTTGGCTGGATTATCGCAAGACTGTTTTCTAAAGTCATGAAAGGTTCTTTAAAGTTTTTTAATCATCTTTTAGGAGGAGGGATTGGGCTTATCAAAGGGATTCTCATATGCGGTGTCCTCATTTTCGCCCTGCTTGTTTTCCCTGTTCAGAATAAAGCTTTAGAGGAATCAGAACTGGTGCCCTATTGCCTTAAAGCTACCCGGGCAGCCGTCGGCTTGATTCCTTCAGAGCTTAAAGAAAAATTTAATAAAGCTTATCATGATATCGTAAAGAAAGGGGAGGAAGATGCCAAAAGAGTTTGAAGATCTTTCTCTGCATCATAAGATGGAAATTTTGATTCAAGAACTGGTTAAGAATGAAATTCCAATCAAAGAAGCCCTGAGAGAATTTGAAAAGATTTATATTGAAACAACCCAAAAAAGATATCATGGGAATAAGACAAAAACGGCTGAAGCTCTAGGAATCCACCGAAATACTCTCTACAATTTATGTAAAGCTCTTAAAGTCAAATAAGTTTGAATTTCATCGAGCTCCCGCCAAGCTCGGCTCATGAATAAGACAAAATTAAAACATCGTCTTAAAAAATTAGCAGTTTATAACCAAGGCTGCTAAAAAAATCTCTTTTTGCTATTGACATATCATAAGTTTTTGGCTATATTAGCAATCATTATATGAGATTGCTAAAATTTTAAAAAAAAGGAGGTCTAAATGAAAGTCAGTCCTTTACATGACAGAGTACTTTTAAAACGTCTTGAAGAAAAAGAGACAAAAAAAGGCGGGATTATAATCCCGGATACAGCCAAAGAGAAACCGCTCGAAGCCGAAGTTATAGAAGTTGGAAAGGGTCGGATCGAGGGAGAAAAGGTTATTCCTCTTGAAGTTAAAAGAGGAGATAAAGTATTGGTCGGGAAATTCAGTGGGACAGAAGTTCAGATTGATGATGTTGAATACGTCATTGTTCGAGAAGAAGAAATTTTGGCTAAAATTAAATAGTTTTTAGAAAGGAGAAACTAAAATGGCAAAAAAAATAACATTAGGGCCTGAAGCGAGACAGGCTCTTTTAAAAGGCGTGAACGCTTTGAGTAATGTTGTCAAGCAGACCTTAGGGCCAAGAGGAAGAAATATTGTGTTGGAAAAGAAATTCGGTGCTCCCACCAGTACAAAAGACGGAGTGACTGTTGCTAAAGAGATTGAACTTGAAGAGCCCATTGAAAATATGGGCGCTCAGCTGGTTAAAGAAGTAGCTTCAAAAACTTCTGATGTGGCAGGAGATGGAACCACAACCGCCACTATATTGGCTCAGATCATTTATTCAGAAGGATTGAAGTATGTTACGGCAGGAGCCAATCCCAGTCTTATAAAAAAGGGAATAGACAAAGCTGTTGAAGTGGTCGTTCAGGAAATGAAAAAATTGAGTCGAAATGTCAGCGGTGAGATGATCACTCAAGTTGGCTCCATATCAGCGAATAATGATGAGTCCATAGGAAAGATCATTGCGGAAGCTATGGATAAAGTGGGAAAGGATGGAGTTATTACTGTCGAAGAGGCAAAAGGGCTAGAGACTACCTTGGAAGTCGTAGAAGGGATGCAGTTTGATCGAGGGTATCTTTCTCCCTATTTTGTGACTGATGCAGATAGGATGGAATGTGTTCTTGAAAATCCGGTTATTCTTCTCCATGAGAAAAAGATCAGCAATCTAAGAGAACTGCTTCCCCTTTTAGAAAATGTGGCTAAGATGAACAAACCTCTGCTGATTATAGCTGAGGAAGTCGAAGGAGAAGCGCTTGCGACTCTGGTTGTTAATAAGCTGAAAGGGACCTTCCAGTGTGCTGCGGTGAAAGCTCCGGGTTTCGGCGACAGGCGAAAAGCCATGCTTGAAGACATCGCGATTCTTTCAGGCGGTAAGGTTATTACAGAAGATATCGGAGTTAAACTTGAGAATGTGACCATGGACTGGTTGGGTGAGGCTAAAAAGGTGGTTGTTGATAAAGATAACACCACAATTGTGGAAGGAATGGGTAAATCCGAAGATGTTAAAGCACGAGTGAAGCAGATCAGGACTCAGGTCGATGAGACTACTTCTGATTATGATAAAGAAAAGCTTCAGGAAAGATTGGCTAAGTTAGTAGGAGGAGTTGCTTTAATCAAAGTTGGAGCTGCAACTGAGACAGAACTCAAAGAGAAAAAAGCTCGGGTTGAAGATGCCATGCATGCAACGAAGGCTGCTGTAGAAGAAGGGATAGTGCCCGGAGGAGGAGTTGCCTTATTGAGAGTCCAAAAGTCTCTTGATTCGCTTAAGTTTACAGATGATTCAAAGATTGGGGTGAGCATTATAAGACGAGCTATGGAAGAGCCTCTGCGTCAGATAGCCCAAAATGCTGGGTTTGAAGGTTCGATTGTGGTTGAAAAGGTAAGAGAAAAAGAACAAGATACGGGATTTAATGCCCTGACTGAAAAATATGAAGATCTGGTAAAGAGTGGAGTTCTAGATCCCACTAAGGTGGTGCGGAGTGCTCTGCAGAATGCAGCGAGTATTGCAGGAGTTCTTCTTACCACTGAAGGACTTGTGTCTGAAATTCCTGAAGAGAAAGATGGGTCTGGCCAACCTCCCATGCCTCCAGGAGGAATGTATTAATCACGTTTAGCTAGAGAAGCACAAAAGCCCCTTCCTTTTTTAGAGGCAAGGGGCTTTTTTTTTGGGGGAAACAGGGAACTATCTATTGGCTCCACAAGCATGAATATGGTATAAGATGCTTGTGTTGAAACTTTTTGACAGATATATTTTAAAAGAGATTATTCCTCCCTTTTTTATTGGGATTACAGCCTATACATTTGTCCTGTTGATGAATCAGATTCTACTTCTTTCCGAGATGTTTATAGCAAGAGGACTGCCTTTGAATACAGTTTTCTCATTACTTTTTTATTTAATTCCTTCTCTTCTTGCTTTTACCATTCCAATGGCAGTTTTGATGGGGGTTCTTGCGGGTTTAAGTCGCCTTTCTTCAGATGCTGAAATAACAGCTTTTCGAACTTTAGGAGTAAGTCAGGGGCAGATTTTGAGACCCATCTTGATATTTTCTATTTGCGGATGGCTATTAACTTTATTTTTTACCCTTTACTTAGCCCCGCAGGCTAACTATAAATGGATCAAAACACTTTCCCGATCTGTCAATATAGAAGCCCAATTTAATATAAACCCCAGAGAATTTTATGATAGGATTCCGCAAACAGCTCTGTTTGTCCAGGAGATTTCGGAATCAAAGTTATGGGAGAATATATTTGTCCATTTTTCTCATCCTCAGGAACCCAGGATTATATTCGCAAAGAAGGGAAAGCTGAATTTATTTCCTGATAAAAAGAGGGCTACGCTGGAGCTTCAAGAAGGGATCATTCATTCCACTCATGTCTCGAATCCAGAAAATTACAGCATCACTTCGTTTAAACGACTGGAGGAGGAGCTTAATGTCAAAAGCCTTTTTGCTGGCATATCAGCTGAGAAAAAGGCAAGGGAAAAGGATATTCATGAACTTTTCATTGATATAAAGAAGACAAGGGATGATTTAAAAGAATCAGTTCATTCAGATAGAGAGTCTATTGAATTTGAACAGAAAAAGAGGAAGCTGACAAAATATTTGGTTGAGGTCCATAAAAAGCTTGCCCTTCCCTTTGCCTGCATTATATTTGCGTTTCTCGGTATTTCTTTAGGAGTTTCAACAAAAAGAGGAGGGAGGACAAGTGGCTTTACTTTAAGTATTGTCATTATTGTCATCTATTATATTTTGATTACGGCAGGGGAAAACATGGCCGTCAATGGCAATATAAGTCCGTGGTTAGGGATGTGGGGATCTAATATTTTGTTGGCTGCCGTAAGTATTTATGCTTTTTCATATTCCCGCAGAGAAAGCTATTTTTTGAGATCTATTGTGGATGTTATTCCCAAAAAAAGAAGAGCTTTCGCAAAGAAAAGAAAAGAAAAGTCTGGTTCTGTGCCCTCGAGAAGATATATCCGTTTCCCAAATATTATGGATCGATATATCATTAGAAAATATTTGTCAATTTTTTTTCTTGTATTTCTAAGCCTTCTCTTTGTTTTCATTATCATTACTTTTTTTGAAAGCATAGATAATGTTTATGAACATGGGAAATCCTTAAAATTATTTTATGAGTATATGTGGTTCAAGATACCTGAATTTACTCATTATGTACTGCCGGTTTCAGCTCTTTCTTCCTCTCTTTTATGTCTTGGGATATTGACTAAATTTAATGAAGTCACAGCTATGAAGGCCTCAGGTATGAGTGTTTATCGAATCATTGTTCCTGTGGTGATGTTATCTCTTATCATAAGTTTTTTTTCATTTTATATTCAGGAAAACATTCTTCCTCTTTCAAGCAAAAAAGCCGAGGCGAGTTGGAATAAAATCAACGATGTTCCTCCTCAAAGTTATGACCGATTAGACAGACGATGGATTATGGGGAAAAAGAGGGACAGAATGTACTATTACCAATACTTTAATCAGGACCGATCCGTTTTTAGGGGAATGACCATATTGGATATCGATATTAAGTCATGGGGATTGAAAAAAAGGATCTATGCTGAGGCAGCTGAATTAAATAGGAACGAACTTATCTTAAAAAATCTATGGCAGAGGAGATTTGAACAAACCCGTCCTCTTGATTTCAGTAAGCAGGATAAACTTGAACTTATATTAGAGGAGGAAAAAACTTATTTTATTAAAGGGATGAAGAAGGCAAATCAGATGCATTTTGGAGAGCTCAAAGAATATATAAAGAGATTGAAGGAAAATCATTTTGAGACAGCCCGATTTCAGGTCGATCTTCATTATAAAATTTCTTTTCCATTGGCCAGTTTGGTTGTTGTTTTGCTTGGAATTCCGTTTGCTTTTACCATGGGGAGAAGAGGGACATTAGTGGGAATAGGCCTTAGCTTTGTTATTGCCATTATTTATTGGGGAGCTATAGGGATTTTTAAAAGCCTTGGCTATGCAGGATATATGAGTCCTTTTTTGGGAGCCTGGGGACCCACTTTTATTTTTGGCCTTATAGGACTCTATTTTATTTTTAATTTGAGAAGTTAATCAGGGTTTAAATTCTTTGAAGTCCTCTCTATTCACATTTTATATTTTCCAAAGTCTTCGGGTTTCAAATTTTCAAGCCATTTTTTGAGTTTTTCAGAATGCTCCAACTTTTCATCAAATTTTAAGCTTTGTGCTTTTTCTATAACTTGTTCTTTCACAAAAATAGGAGTATTTGTCCGGAGAGAAAGTGCGATAGCATCTGAGGGCCGGGAATCTATTTTTATGGACTTATTATCATGATTGCAGTAAATGGTGGCGTAAAAAGTATTGTCTCTAATATCATTGATGACGATTTTTTCCAGTTTTGTATTGAGGTTGTGTAAGATGTTTTTTATAAGGTCGTGGGTCATAGGCCTAGGTGTTTCTATGTTCTCAATCTTTAAAGAGATGGCATTGGCCTCAAAAACTCCTATCCATATGGGAAGCATCCTTTCCATTTTAGGGTCCTCAAGGACTACGATAGGCATTTTAGATATAGGGTCTATGACTAGGCCTTTTATCCTCATTTTTATTTCCATAATTCCCTCCAGAACCAATTCTAAATATAAGGCTGGAAGTAAATAATGTCAAGGGAAGACCGTGATAGAGTGCTGAAGGGTTTCTATTTAATCATTATCGGGACATCTTTGGTCGTTGTCTTTCCAGAAGTATTGTCTTTGATCTCTATCCTAAGAAGATAGGGACCCACATCCAAGTCCCTTTTTTCTGTTCTCTCTTCTATGATTTCATCTCCCTTTTTTTTCTGAATGAGAACGGTTCTTTCAAATTTTAAGGGTTGAATGACAATAGGAGAATTGTAGGTTCCTTCGGCAAAACGGATGAGAGGTTCCTTCTGACCTTCTTTTAAGACCTGGTAGTTAACCGTGTAATCATATTTCTGAGTTTGGGGATCAGGTGATCCGCCCATTATGTAGAAGAAAATTTCAGTGACATCTCCACTGCTGAAAGTGTTGTTGGGGACAGGCATGATTTTGAGTATTGAGTAAGTAAAAAAGCCTCTATGAATGTAGGTCTTTTTTTCAGGGGCCTCCATTTTTTGAGTCTCTTTAATGAAGAAAGGAGGGGCCACTCCGAGTTTATCTCCAAAGGCAGCTGGATCTTCGATTTCAAATTCGTAATATTGAGTCCCTATCTTTTGGTAATTATTTTGAGTGAGAGCCATAGAAAGGATATATTTTCCAGGGGGAAGAATGTATCCAGTTGAATACATTTCTTCCTTTTCGGGGTCATATAGATCTTGGTTGATCTGAAAACCCGCAGGAATAAATAGTTCCTTTTCATAATCTCCTTCCAATTGCTTAAAAATCATGAACACATCAAATCTGTTTTGAAGTCGTTCAGGACTTTTTTCAACAAAAGCCTGCTGTTCTTGTTGTTCTTTTTTTTGGTCCGGTGTGACGGGGGCATAGCCGAGATCAGCGTTTTTGACTTTGAATAGCAGAATAAAATAAAGATTTTCGCTTGCTGGGAGATAATAATAATCTGTGATGGAGAATGGAATATCCGTTCTCACTTCTCTGGATTCCATGCCTTGCATTAAAACTGATTTCACTTCATCCGGTATTATTTCTGACTGTTCCTTTCCTTGTTGAGCCCTTATTTCAGGAATAAGTGCGGCTCCTAATATAAAGAGCATTATGAGAATCGGTACTTTAGAATTTCTTACTTTCATCTTTCCTCCTTAAGAGTTTGGATTTTTTTAAAAAATTAATTTAATAATTATATCATTTATTGATCTAAAAACAATAATATACATGAATCAGTTTTGATTTTCCACAAGTACTCTCTTTATGAAATTAAATTTTCTGTCCCTGCCTATTTATTTGGTACTTAATGACCGCTTTCTGATGGTCTTTTAAAGTGGAGCTGAATTTATGGGTTCCATCGTTTTTAGAAACAAAATAAAGATAATCGGTTTCTGAAGGGAAAAGAGCTGCCTCAATTGATTCTTTGCCAGGATTAGATATAGGACTGGGAGGGAGTCCATTATATAAATATGTATTATAAGGCGAGTTCAGTTTTAGATCTTTATTTCTCAATTTTCCTTGGAATTCCTTTTTTTTCTTTAAGGCATAAATGATGGTGGGGTCGCAGTCCAACTTCATTCCCAACCTTAAGCGGTTATGGAATACGGAAGAGACAACTGGCTTTTCTTTAGAGACGGATGTTTCTTCTTCAATCAGTGAGGCTAAGGTAATCACTTCTCTTATCGTCATCCCAATTTCTTTGGCTCTTTCTTTCCATTTATCGTTAAAAGTTTTTTTAAATTGGTTGACCATCGTTTTTATTAATTCTTTTTCAGTTGTGTTTTTGGGGACATGATATGTTTCCGGAAATAAGTACCCTTCTAAGTCCTGGGCTTCAGGATCCATAAATGATATAAGTTGAGTGTCGTTTACATAACAAAGTATTTCTTTTTTGTTCATGAAGTATTTTTGTGATAGGAGGTCAGTTATTTCTGCTAGAGTGAATCCTTCCGGAATGGTCACTGGATGGAGTAGGATATCTCCTTTGATTATTTTTATAAGTACATTTCTAATAGAGAGAGGAGGACTAAATTCATATTCTCCTGCAATAAGTTTTTCATGGGAGTAGAACAATTTGTAAGCGGTCAGGAAGATCCATTTATTTTTAATGATTTTTTCTTTCTTTAGTTTTTGGGCAATCCTTGACGCAGGGCTTCCTTTTTCGACTTCAAATAGGGTCCTAGGAGAGAGGAGCCTTTTGGGATGATTATATTCCCACAGAAAAAAACTGAAGCAAAAAACAGAAAAAATGATTATAAAGGTGAGAGCTGACTTTATTATCTTATATATAGGGAGTGATTTCATAAGCTGTCCATGTAGCTTGAAAGGATTAAAACTGCTGAGATCTGGTCCACAAGTTTCTTTTTTTTCTTGTTGCTTATTCCTTTATCTCTCATGATCCGGGAAGCCTGCTTGGTCGTTAATCTTTCATCCCAGTAAACAATGGGGATATCAAAATGATTTTTCAGTCGGGAGGCAAATTTCTTTGTTTTTTTAACCCTGCTTCCTTCTGAGCCGTCCATTCTCAAAGGAAGTCCAATCACTATCTTGGTTATTTTATATTTTGAGATGAGATTTCTAAAAAATTCCATATCCTTGCTTTTATTTTGAGTATGATAGCTTTCAAGAGCTTGAGCTGTCAAAAGCATCGGGTCGCTGACGGCAAGACCGATATGTTTATCTCCGTAATCAATTCCCAATAATCTCATGGATCTTTTCTTCTTTTTTTGTAAGCGTGTCTGCTTAGAGCAAGAGATATGAGTTCTTCTAGAAGGGAGGAAAATTTCATGCCGCTTATTTCCCATAATTTTGGATACATGCTGATTTCAGTAAATCCTGGGATCGTGTTGATCTCACTGAGAATTATTTTATGGCTTTTTTCTTGGTAGAAGAAATCAACTCTTGCCATTCCAGAGCAATCAATTGATTTAAACGCAGCGATAGAGATTTTTTGGATCTCACTCACGACAGATTCGGGTATTTGAGCAGGTATTTTAAATCCTGTTTTTCCCTCTATATATTTATCCTGATAATCATAGAAATCCCTGGAAGGGATGATTTCTCCTGGAAGAGAAACTTTTGGTTTTTCGTTTCCTAGGACACTGCATTCGATTTCTCTTCCATTGATGGCTTCTTCAACGAGTATCTTAGGATCAAAACTAAAGGCCAGCTCAAGTGCTTTGGATAGTTGACTGAAAGTATGAACTTTAGTTATTCCTATGCTCGAGCCTAGATTGGAGGGTTTTATAAAGAAAGGTAGGCTGTATTCATTTTTGATTTGTTTCATCACTTTTTTTCTATCATCAATCCAATTTTTTTCATCAAGGACAGTGTGTCTAACTACAGGGAGACCTTTGGACTTAAATATTGATTTAGATATCGCTTTATCCATCCCAATAGCCGAAGACATCACCGTGGCACCGACGTAAGGGACATCTGCAAGTTCGAAAAGTCCCTGAATGGTCCCATCTTCTCCGTAAGGGCCATGAAGCACAGGAAAATAAACATCGGACGGAGGCAGTTTGATATTGTTTTTTACACTCCATGGAAGAAAGGAATAAAAAGGTCCCTGTTTTAAGTTTTTTAGGGAAGCTTTTGGAGAATCAACAGGTTTCCACATCCCGTTTTTATTGATATAGATGCAATGAGTTTTAAATTTTTTTTTGTTCAAATGGTTGTAGACAGCCGTAGCTGAGCTGATAGAAATTTTATGTTCTGCGGAGCGGCCTCCAAAAAGGAGTGCAATCCATTGATTCATTTCCATTTCTCATTTCCATTTTATAAGAATCAGCAAATTATGTCTAATATCAAAATGGCTTTCCACTTGGACTCTTCATAAGAAAATGGTCCCTTGTATCATAAAAAGAAAATTAAGAATCATTTAGGTTCGGCCATGTGTGATAAGGGTTAAGCTTTTAATTTGTTTTATCATTTGACACTAGGATTGCGACTCAATATAATAAAAAAAAATGAATTATTGAAATCATTGTGGCAAGAGGTGAAAAAGTGAGTAAAAATAAGAAAAGAGGTGGAGGGTCAGCATTATATATGGTGATCATTTTAATTTCATTGAGTATGACACTTTATGGATTTCAGCAGGAAGATATAAAAAAAGCAAAAATTTATGAAGAAGAATATCAATTGGTCACAGAATCTGATTTATACTGTTCCTTTTTTGTTTTAGACGAAGGCAGACCTGAACTTAAAATCATTGGTGCAGAGAGAGCTTATGAGAGGGATATGTTCAGTGATGAAGATGTGGTTTATTTGAATCAAGGAAGAGTGCAGGGTTTGAATGAGGGTCATGTCTTCATGGTGATTGAAGTTAAAAAAGAGATTCCTGGGGTTGGACCTATTGCGTTCATGAGAGGTCGAGTTCGGATACAGGAGTTAGATGATTCTAAATCCACTGCCAGGATCGAGAAATCCTGTAGTGGAATTAAAGAAGGAGATTATCTGGTTCCCTTCCAACCAAAAGAGGGAATAATAGGGAAAGATCTGGGTTATGATATTCCCCCCTTTGAGTCAGAGGGAGTGAAAGGGGAGGTTGTCTTTCTACAGACTGAGTTCAATCAGGTCGGATCTGGACACTGGGCTCTGATTAATATTGGTCAGGAGGATGGATTAACTTTAGGTCAGCAGCTTATTATCTACAGGGTTATAGAGGAAAATGCCCCCATACAAGTTTTTGGGAATTGTGTGGTCCTTGATGTTCAGCAGGAAACATCAACCATAAAAGTCCTGTCGTGCAGGGACGCCGTAAGAATCGGAGACCGTGTGATGGTGCGGCCAGAGAAGTAAAACCCTCTAGAAAACATATAATTAACCATTTCCCATTTTCAATTGACTGATTTTTAAAAAGTTTTACATATCCCCGAAACGAAATTCATCCTGAAGACATTCCCATTTTTCATGAATAGGTTCAGTTAACTGTATTTTGTGGTTCATGTTTCCTCAACTCCATCTGATTTTCATTTGAAATGAAGATTTATATAGAGAATTTCAAACCAAAGAATATTCACTAAAAGATAAAAATTATAAGGAGGATTGAGGCGCGGGTCGGATTCGAACCGACGAATCGAGGTTTTGCAAACCTCTCCCTTGAACCACTTGGGTACCGCGCCGCTTCATCAGGATTAAAATCTCTTTATTAAAAACATTTTATTTTAACGAAAAATCAGGGTTATGTCTAGTAGGATACTTCTTTTGTTTCAGGTAAAATTCAATAAAAATGAGTTAGTGTTTAATCGATATCTATCTCTTAATCATACCTAATATCATCAACCAGAATCACTGGTCTGAGGATATAGAGCCCAGACCTTCCAGCCTCTACCGCATGTATGGAATTTTCTGCGTCAAAATCAAGTGTTAATGAAATCTGCCCTCCTTCTGTGATATCGAATTCAACATTAACAACAATCTTATCACTTGGAACTGTTAACCCATATTCTTCCCCGCTTTTCTTGATGATTTTTCCCGATTCCACTATCAACCTAATTCCGGTATAATGGCCGGCTTCAAGATAGGCCTCAATTATGGGGTAAGGATTATCCTTTAGTTCAAGAAGTTCAAACTCTTCTGATGAATCAGAAACTACGATATAATTATCAGGGGATGCTTTTTTGACAGCAATTTCACTCACAGTAACAAACACCTTTTCCACATTGGTCAGATCTATAGGGGCATCTTTAAGTAACAGACGGAAAAAACCTTGATTGGCTTGCGATTTGCTAGAAAAAGGAGACTCACAGTTCTGAATCACTATAACTGAAAGAAATAAAACGAAACAAATTAAAAGGTTTATTTTTCTCATCTTCCCATTTCCTTTAATTATCATTGTAATAGATAACATGAAAAATTTCAATATTTTTTTTCCTCGGATATAAATTTCCCAGTGAATGCATGGTACCAGCGGATTACAGTCATTAGACCACATCCTGTTAAAATAAAGACTCCAGTAAAAACAATGAGTAAGAAAAATATTCTATCCATCTCTTTAGCTCCATTAAAAATAATACCTGATTCCAACGCCACCTGTGAGCTCAAATTCAGTACTGGGCATTAAATCTAAAACGGGGACAAGCTCAAAGAAGATATCCAAGGGGGCATCTCCAAAGATGTAATTTATCCCAACTGGAATGCGAACCCCAACTTGACTCTCTTTCTCGGTCTTAACCCTCCCTCCAATTCCATAATAAAGCGCAAGATTGCTGTTTTTAGCTTTAAAAATATTGAAATTATGGAAAAGATAATCCACATGCAAATGCAATGAACTATTTTTGGAAAATGACCAAGCAATCCCTCCATCTATCGCAGTTGTACTCCCTATCCAGTTCTTAAAACTAATCCCTGTTGGTTCGCCTAAAATGATACCTAAACCGAAATCCTTTTCTTGAGCTACTAAGTTACCTGAATAAAATGAGATGAGTAATATAAAAATGACAACAACTGATCTTTTCATTATGAAGCCTCCTTCTATTAGATTTATTTTAGTTTTATTCCTTCATCTATTCTACAAATCTCTTTGTATAAAAGCATTTTAATATTACTTAATTTGAAATAAGTTACCCTCTCCCCTCATATTCTAAAATAAAATGAGCATAAACTAAAATTTATAATAACTTTCTTTCTTTACAACTATATTATAGAAAACTAGCTTGAGAATCGATACCTTTATTTTACTCTGTCAAAAAGGTCCTGCAGACCTTCGGCTCGTGAATCGTCCAGATAAATTGTTAGGGAAAATAAAGGATATATCTGGAGCGGACGATGGGATTTGAACCCACGACCTTCTGCTTGGCAAGCAGACGTTCTACCCCTGAACTACGCCCGCTCTTTGTATTGAACAGCCGTGAATATGACAAAGCTAAATTACCAGAAAGAATAAAAGCTGTCAAATGTTCAGAATTTATATGATCGATAAGACAGACAATAATTAAAAAAATCCCCATATGTTTATTGACACGATGGAGTTAAAATTATATATTTTAACGAATCTAACACGAGACAAGGAGAATAAGTATGGAATTAATTCCGCGAATACAGGGAATAATAATCAAGCCCAAGGAGGAATGGGAGAAAATCAAACAGCAGCCTCTCAGTATATCTGATTTATTCACTAAGTATGTCTTGATTTTGGTGGCTATACCAGCCATAGCCCAGTTTATAGGGCGAGGAATTATAGGATACAGTGTTCCGTTTGTGGGATGGGTCAGATCTGGAATTGGGAGAGCCCTGCTTCATGGTATTTTTTATTATGTTTTGACTGTGGCTTCGGTTTATCTTTTGGGAATTATCGTCAATGTTTTAGCTCCCTCATTTAACTCCAAACAGAATCAGGAAAAAGCCATGAACCTAGCGGCATTCAGCATGACACCAGCCTGGATTGCAGGTATTCTTTATATCATTCCCCCATTATCTGTTCTTGTTCTTTTGGCCTCACTTTATAGTATTTATATTTTTTATCTTGGTTTTTCTTCTTCCCTTATGGAGACTCCTAAGGAAAAAGTGGTGGGCTATTTTGCAGTGACCATCATCGTGTCCATTGTTCTTTTTGGTCTAATTAGTCTGATTTTAGGAGCTATTTTTACGGTGAGTGGGGGCTTAGGAGCTATCTAATTCCTGGCATATCTTTAAAAAAGCTTTTTCAGGATCAGAAGCTTTAGTCACGGGGCGACCTATAACCAAATAATCCGCTCCGTTTTGGATAGCTTGATTCGGCGTGGTGAATCGTTTCTGATCGTCTTTAGATGCCCATAACGGTCGAATCCCAGGATTGATAACTAAGAAATGAGGGCCTAACTCTCTTTTTATCATCTTTGTTTCCTGAGGAGAGCAGACGAGTCCATCCATACCTGCTTTTTTAGCAAGCCAAGCGAGGTTAAGGACCTGATCCTTGGTTTTTTCTTTGATTCCGATCTGCATGAGTTCATCTTGTTTAAGGCTGGTGAGTATGGTTACGGCAAGGAGAAGAGGCTTTGGATTTCCTGTTTTTTCTAAGAGAAAGTTAGCTTCACTAACGGCTCTTTTCATCATGTCCATTCCTCCAGAAGCATGAAGAGTCATCATAGAGACCTGGATTCTGAATGCTGAACGAATGGCTCCTGCTACAGTACTGGGAATATCATGTAATTTGAGATCCAAAAAAACTTTTTTTCCAAGTCTATGGAGCTCTTGGATTATGGAAGGTCCCTCTGAAATAAAAAGTTCCCATCCTATCTTAAATGTCCGGACGTATTTCAGATTTTTTATGAGGTCAAAGACCTGCTCCTTTTTATTCACGTCCAGCGCTATGATTATTTTTTCAGCATGTTCTTTTTTTGGTTCCATGAAATTTCCTTCACCATTATGAATCTAAATCTAATGATCCTGAAAGGGCTTGTATCTGATCTATTTTATGGCGCTTGCAAAAATCAGTTATTTCGTCAATGATTCTTAGGGTCGAGTCAGGATCTATGAAGTTGGCGGTTCCAACTTGGACCGCCTTAGCACCGGCTATGATAAATTCAGCGGCATCCCTTCCAGTCATGATGCCCCCTATTCCAATAACAGGTATTTTGACAGCCTTGGATGCTTGATAGACCATTCTCAGCGCCATGGGTTTTATGGCAGGACCGCTGAGGCCTCCCAAAATATTTCCCAGTTTGGGCTTTCTTGTTTCAGCATCAATCCCCATACCAAGGAAGGTATTTACAAGAGAGATGGCATCAGAACCTCCCTCCTGAGCACTTAAAGCTATTTCAGAAATATCTGTGACATTAGGGGATAGTTTCGTTATCAGTGGAGTGGAACAAGAACTTTTCACCAGCTTTACGATTTTATAGGTGTGTTCCGGATTTTGGGCAGGGCAGAGGCCTCCTTTTTTTACATTGGGACAGGAGATGTTTAACTCATAGGCAGATATTTCTTCATAGGGATCTAGGTATTCAGCTATGGAAGCGTATTCTTCATCATTTTCTCCACAGATATTTATAATCAGAACTGTCTTGAGCCTTTTGATTTTGGGGAACACTTCTTTTAAAAATTTTTCCACTCCAATCCCCTGAAGACCTATTGAATTCAGCAACCCGCAGGGCGTTTCTGCAAGCCTGGGAGGCGGATTTCCTTGTCTAGGGGAGAAATACAGTCCTTTGGTGACAAAACCTCCTAATTTATCTAAATTTATAAGTGGAAGAAATTCAATGCCATAGCCAAATGTGCCGCTGGCCGCAATCACAGGATTTTTTAATTTTAAAAATCCCAAATCGACTGAAATATCTACCATTTTTAGTTCAATCCCAGATAATATTCTCTGCCAGGAAAACTGGCCCATCCTCACATATTTTATGCCATCCTATGGTTTTACCGATTCTTATTTTTTTAACGCATCCCCAACAGACGCCGAATCCACATCCCATGATAGACTCCAGGGATAATTCAGCGGGTATTTTGTATTTTTTAGAAATCTCGGAGATCTTTTTAAGCATATTTTCCGGTCCGCAGGCAAAAATAAAAGAAGGAATGTTTTCTTCCAGTTCTTTTTCAAAAAGATCGGTCACGAATCCTTTAAAGCCCGAGGTTCCATCTTCAGTGGAACAAAGCGTCATGATGTTTTCTGCTTTGAATCTGGAGGCAATGGGAAGGTCTTTTGAGGATTTTCCACCGTAAAATACATTGGGAATAGCCTTTTTCTGAAGCAGTTCGTGGGCGAGAAAATATAAGGGAGCTATTCCCCGGCCTCCCCCAATAAGGCTTACCCTTTTTTTTTCAAATTTGCTTTCAATGTGGAAGCCATTGCCCAAAGGTCCCATTATCTCAAGGGGATCTCCTTGTTGTTTTTGACTGAGCATGGACGTTCCTTCCCCTACATTCTGAAAAAATATTTCTATATTTTGATCATTTCGAGCGTGAATGCTGAAGGGACGGCGCAGAAGAGGATAAGGCTTATCAGTTATTTTGACCATTAAGAATTGACCTGGTTTTGCTTCCTTTGCTATTTCAGGAGATTCCAAAGAGAGGAGAAAGTAATCATTTCCCCAGTTTTGTTTTTGGATGATTCTTGCTCTATGGTTTTTAAACATGGAGAACATTCTATAGAACTGAGTTTAAAATACCAGAATCTGTTTTTGAGAGCAATAAAAACTTTGACATAAACAAGTCTTTTTGAAATAATCAAAACCTTAATAATTCAATTGAATTATTCATGATCTGAGGTTGTTGCCTTATTGTTTGCTGAATAATTCAGACTAATTGTGGGAGGCAAATTAAATGAAAATTTCTCGGCGTGCCCAGGAAATACAAGAATCTCCCATCAGAAAGTTAAAACCTTATGCCGATAAAGCCATATCAGAAGGAGTCCGTGTTTATTTTATTAATATTGGACAGCCTGATGTCATCACTCCCGATTCGGTATGGGATGCCTTCGAAAGAGGAAAAGAAGAGGTGCTTGAGTACGGTCCCGCACAGGGGATCCTGGATTTAAGAAAAGCTGTAGCTAAATATTTTAATTCCTATAATATTCCTATAGATCATGAAAATGTGATCATCACGATTGGAGGGTCCGAAGCCATCCATTTTTCTTTTTCTGCAGTGGCTGATACAGGTGAGGAAATCCTTATTCCTGAGCCTTTTTACACGAATTATAATGGATATGCCGCTTTCGCTAATGTGAAAATTGTTCCATTGACTCTTGATGTTAAAAATGGGTTCAGACTTCCATCTAAGAGAGAGATCGAGAAGAGTTTGACCCCAAAAACGAGAGCGGTTTTATTGTGTTCTCCAAATAATCCTACAGGGACTGTTTATACTGCGGAGGAGCTGGAGAGGGTGATTGATTTGGTTCAAAAACATGATTTATTTCTCATCGCAGATGAGGTTTATAAAGAATTTGTTTATGACGGGAATATCCATAAAAGCGTATTGGAGTATGAAGAGATTAAAGACAGAGCGATCGTCGTCGATAGTATTTCCAAGCGGTTCAGTTGCTGCGGGGCCAGAATAGGAGCTGTGATAACAAGGAACTGTGAAGTCTATAATGGTATTCTTAAATTTGCTCAGGCCCGGCTCTGCCCTCCCACTTTAGAGCAGAAGGCAGCCTTAGCCGCATATAAAATGGGGCTTGATTATTTTGAACCTGTAAGAAAAGAATATCAAAAAAGAAGGGATATTCTTTTTGAGGGATTAAAAGATATCCCTGGTATTGTGATGCATAAGCCCCAGGGCGCCTTTTATATTATTGTGAGACTTCCTATCAAAGATAGTGAACATTTCGTGCGGTGGATGTTAACCGATTTCCGGTTTGAAAATGAGACAGTCATGGTAGCTCCTGGCCAAGGTTTTTACAGCACACCTGAAAAAGGAAAAGATGAGGTCAGAATCGCGTATGTCCTTAAAGAAAAAAACTTAAAAAGAGCTATTCAGGTTTTTAAAGCCGGACTTGAAAAATATATGTCATTGTTTTAAGATTTGACCTGATATTCAGACTGATTTAAAATAGTTCTAAACTGTATTTAATCCCAAAGTTATATGCTGTATAAGTACTGACATCTGCAGTAAAAGTTTGGACGATGGTGAAGGATTATATTTATCAGGATCAAGATAGATGATTGAAAAAGATGTTTTATTCACTTAGGAGGTCAAATTGACGGAAAAACATGTTTATTTTTTTGAAAAGAATAAGGCTGAAGGTAATAAAAATATGAAGGATCTTCTAGGAGGAAAAGGAGCCAATCTTGCAGAAATGGCTGGCATAGGGCTTCCTGTACCTCCTGGATTTACTGTATCTACAGATGCCTGCACCTTATTTTTAAAGGGAGGGAATGAACTTCCTGAAGAAATCAAACAGGAGATCGTTAAGAATTTAGAAAGGATAGAGAAAACAGCAGGGCAGAAATTTGGCCGTAAGGAGAACCCTCTGCTGGTCTCTGTCCGTTCAGGAGCCAAGTTTTCTATGCCTGGAATGATGGACACCATATTGAATCTAGGCTTGAACGATGAAACTGTTGAAGGATTGGCACAAAAAAGCAAAGACAGACGGTTTGCTTTAGATTGTTATCGAAGATTGATTCAGATGTTTGGGGATGTGGTTCTGCAGATCCCAAAGAAAAAGTTTGAACATATATTGAGAGCTAAAAAAGAGGAAAAAGAAATCAAGATAGATTCCCAGCTACCCGAAGAGACTTTAGAAGAAATTCTGGATGGATATAAAAAGATCATCAAAGAGAACACGGGAAAAGGATTCCCTCAGGATGTCAAAGAACAGTTATTTTCAGCTGTGTCGGCTGTATTCAGTTCCTGGGATAATCCGCGTGCGGTGACTTACCGCAGTATCCATCATATCCCTGATGATTTAGGCACGGCTGTGAACATCCAGCTTATGGTTTTTGGAAATTTCGGAGATAATTCTGCAACCGGAGTTGGTTTTACAAGAAATCCTGCCACAGGAGAAAAAGAGCTTTATGGAGAATACCTCATTAATGCTCAGGGGGAAGATGTGGTTGCTGGAGTCAGGAACCCAACTCCATTAAATGAACTTGAGGAGGACATGCCCGAAGTTTTTCAAAAACTCGTTAAGGTAACGAAGCAGCTGGAAAGGCATTATCATAATGTTCAAGACTTTGAGTTTACCGTTCAAGAAAATGAGCTTTATATGCTTCAGACCAGAGATGGAAAAAGAACCGGGCAGGCTGCCGTAAAAATAGCTGTGGATTTGGTGGAAGAGGGAATTGCCACTAAAAAAGAAGCGTTAATGATGGTAGAACCTGATGCACTGGATCAGCTCCTTCATCCTATTTTTGACCTCAAGGAAAAAGAAAAACATGATGTGCTTGCTAAAGGTCTTGCGGCCTCGCCTGGAGCCGCTGCTGGATTGGTTGTTTTTTCTTCAGATGATGCGGTAGAATGGAAATCACAGGGGAAGAAAGTCATCCTAGTAAGAGACGAGACTTCTCCTGACGATATCCATGGGATGAGCGCTTCCCAGGGAATTTTGACGGCGACGGGTGGTATGACTTCTCACGCAGCTGTAGTCGGGAGGCAGATGGGAAAACCTGCTGTAGTCGGGTGCGGCGATATTGCTCTGGATGAAGAAGCAAAGCTTTTCAAAGTCAAAGGTAAGATCATAAAAGAAGGAGATGCGATTTCTATTGATGGGGCTTTAGGTGAGGTCATGTTAGGAGAGATTGAGACCAAACCCTCAGAAATAATCCAGGTTATCAGAGGGGATAAAAAACCGGAGGATTCTGAAATCTACCCCTATTTCACTAAATTTTTAGGTTGGGCAGATGAAGTCAGAAAAATGAAGGTGAGAGCCAATGCAGATACTCCAGAAGATGCTCAGACGGCCTTTGCCTTTGGAGCTGAAGGCATAGGATTGGCAAGGACAGAACATATGTTTTTTGAAAAGGAAAGACTTCCTTTTATAAAAAGCATGATTTTATCGGAAACAGTAGAAGACCGACGGAAATATTTAGATAAGTTACTGCCTTTTCAGAAAGAAGATTTTTATGATCTTTTTAAAGCCATGGAAGGGAATCCAGTTACGATCAGGACTCTGGATCCTCCTCTTCATGAGTTTCTGCCTAAAAAAGAGGAGCTGATGCTGGAGATCGCTGAGTTAAAGCGTTCGGGAAAGGCAGATAAGGAAGAGGTTAAGGAAAAGGAAAGGTTGTTGGAGAGGGTCAAAGCTCTTTCGGAATTTAATCCCATGATGGGCCACAGAGGATGTCGTTTAGGGATCACATTTCCTGAGATCATTGAGATGCAGGCAACGGCTATTTTTGAAGCAGCCTGTCAATTAAAATCTGAGGGGGAGGATGTTTTGCCAGAGATTATGGTCCCATTGATAGGTTCAGTGAATGAACTGGCGGATCAGAAGAAAATAATTATCGAGATCGCAGAGAAATCAATCAAAAAATATAATGTTGAACTGGACTATACAGTGGGGACAATGATAGAGATTCCAAGAGCGGCCGTAACAGCAGATCATGTAGCCTTAGAAGCTGATTTCTTTTCTTTTGGAACCAATGATCTTACCCAGACTACGTTTGGAATATCTCGGGATGATGGCGTTTCCTTTATCAATCATTATTTAACCCATGGAATATGGAAGGATAATCCTTTTACTTCTATTGACATTGATGGAGTGGGGGAATTGATGAAATGGGCGGTTGAAAAGGGGAGAGCAGCAAAACCTGATTTGAAAGTGGGAATATGTGGGGTGCACGGAGGAGATCCGCGGTCTATTTTTTTCTGTCATAAAATAGGATTAAATTATGTCAGTTGTTCAGCCTATCAGATCCCTATTGCTCGATTAGCTGCGGCTCAGATTACATTGATGGAAAATAGAGAATAGAAACTAGAAAAAGCAAGAATCTGAACAGAGCCCAAGTCATATCTGAATTTCAGTTTGGCTTGCCTGAAATGTGAAAATAACCGATAATAGAAAAATAGAATCTATGAGGTTTTCATGAGTTGTCCAGAATAGGTAATGGCAGGACTTAAAGATATAATTCAGCGTTTCAGAAAAAGCAAATTCCCTTTTAAATTTGTTTACAGTGACTCCTATTGGATGGTGGATTTCAAAAATCATGTTTTTCCTTTAAATAAATACAGGTTAATCTATGAAAGTCTGTTAAAAAGGGGAGCTGTTAAAGAGAATTTTTTGGAACCTTATATTCCGGAAGATCAAGATATCCTCAGAGTTCATTCATCTAGGTATATAAAAAAAATAAAGTCTGATAAGCTTTCTTCTCCAGAACTCATGGCCCTGGAAATGCCATTTTCCAAGGATGTGGTAAAGTTTTTTTTTCTTACCGCTGGGGGCACTATTCGCGCCTCTGAAACGGCCATTAGAGATGGAATATGTGTTCACATAGGGGGAGGATTTCATCATGCTTTTTATGAACATGGTGAAGGTTTTTGTCTCATCAATGATGTAGCTGTGGCGTTAGAAAAGTTGAAAGCGGAACAAAAAATAAAGAGAGCCATGGTCATTGATTGTGATGTCCATCAAGGAAACGGGACAGCATCTATTTTGGAAGGAAAGAGTTATGCTTTCACTTTTTCGATTCACCAAATGGATATTTATCCTGCGGAGAAGGAAAAAAGCTCTTTAGATGTCGGCTTATGGTCGGGAGATGGAGATGAGAAATATATTGAATCCTTAAATCTCCATATTCCCCTTATTTATGAGAAATATAATCCCGATTTAATCTATTATCTTGCTGGGGCTGATCCCTATGAAAAGGATCAGTTAGGTGGTTTGAAGATGACATTTAAGGGTCTTGAAAAAAGAGACCAGATTGTCATAGAGAATGCTCAAAAAAGAGGCTGCCCTGTAGTTGTTCTTTTTGCTGGGGGATATGCTGTGGATGTTCATGAAGTGGTCTCTATTCATTTAAATACCATCATGAAGGCAAGGAAAATTTATAAACGTTACTCTAAGAAGAGAATTTTAGGAATTTTGAAGTAATAGATGAGCAAAAACTTTGGTGTCTCCCAGCATATTGTCTATAACACAGTATTCATCCGGTTGATGGGCGGTCTCCTCTATTTTGGACCAGCATGCGACTTGAAAGCCAGCTCTGCGTAAAAAAGAAGCCACAGTCCTCACCCCAATACCTGTGGGGGTTGCATTCACACCATAAATCTCTCTAATTGCTTTTTCTAGACACTTAACCACCGGAGCTTCAGGCGATGTTCGAGTGCAGGCATTTTCTTTTTGTACATCTTGAAGAATAATCTTGACACCATATTTTTTTTCAGTTCTTTTTGTGATTTTCTGGATTTCTTTTTTGACTTTATCGATACTGTGCTTATAGATCAATCGGCAGTCCATATAGAAAATATTTTCCCCTGGGATGGTATTTATATTAGGAACATTTGCCTCTATTTTAGTAGGCTCAAATGTTGATATAGGGGGAGAAAATATAGAGTCTTTTTCAGTAAATATTTTATAAAGTCTGGTTAGTTCTGTGATAAGAAACGCCATCGCTTTGAGACTATTGATTCCCTTTTCTGGGGTGGAGCCTTGAGTCTGTTTTCCAATAATTTTTACTTTTAACCAGTATATGATTTTTTCTGCGATTTCTATCATTGTTCCAGAACTGTTCCCAACTCCTGGAACAATGATTAGATCATTGTTTTTAAAAGGATTGAAATTTTCCATTAGGTATTCTATGCCTTTTTTATTACCTGTTTCTTCGTCAGAGACAAATATCAATCCTACATCATATTTTGGTTTTATTTTTTCTTTTCGAAATGACTTTAAGGCATAGATAGAAGAGAGAATCCCTTGTTGATTGTCCTCCACTCCTCTTCCGTATATTTTGCCTGATTCGACGTAGGCTTTAAAAGGATTTCCTTTCCAAAGAGCAGGCTCCCCTGGGGGAACAACATCTATGTGCGTCAAAATCCATGTGGTTTTAGAAGAATTTTCTCCTTTATAAATAGCAATGATATTAGGTCTATATCCAGAGGGGGCGTCAACATCTGGGGCTTTGATCAACTTGATGCTGTCAAATTCAATGTCTTTAATCATCTCTAGAATAATCTTAGCTTTTTCTGCTTCTCCTTTTCCCCCGTTAACAGGAGCTATGGCAGGATAAGAACATAATTTAATCTGCATATCAATCATTTCATTGCGAAATTTGTTGATTCTAGTGATGACTCTCTCAAGCTTTTTCATTTATAACTCCGACTTAAAAATCATATCATCCCTTCATTTAAGAAGCAAGATAGGCATCCAAGATATGCGGCTGTGGATGAGCTTGACATTTATGGCAATAGAGACTACATTTAGCCAAAATGAAGATAGGTATAGACCTTCGTCCTTTTTTAAGATTTGAGACAGGGGTGGGAACTTATATCAAAAACTTGCTTTTTTCTCTCTCCAATATAGATATGGATAATGATTATTATTTGTTTTCATCTTCGTTCAAACAAAGATTCCTGCCCTCTAAAATTCCCATTTTAAATAAAATGCATTTTCGTGACTTTCATTATCCTGTTACGTTATTAAACTTTTTGTGGTACAAACTGGAGAGGCCGACCATGGATTCTTTTTTTAAGACTCGGCTTGATTTGACTCACTCCGCCACTCCTTTAATTTGTCCGACAAAGGGGAAAACTATCATCACGGTTCATGATTTATTTTTCATGGATTTCCCTTATAAGGCGAATAAGGAAGCTAGGAAATTTTTTTATAAGAAGATTCATAGAACCCTCCAAGACTCTAATGGAGTGATTGTGGTGTCGCATTTTATTAAAAACCAGATTTTGGACAGATTTAAAATAGATGAAAAAAAGTTAAAGGTCATATATCACGGAGTTGACCCTGAATTCACCTCAGATGTTTCTCTAGAAGAGGTCCATAGTTTTAGAAACTCTCATTCTTTACCTTCCCGGATTATTGTTTTTGTAGGGGCTATGGAGCCCAGGAAAAATCTGCTAAATCTTATCGAAGCTTTTAAAATTGTTCACAATAAAGAACCTGATGTATCTTTAGTTCTCGCAGGAAAAAAGGGGAGTGATTTTCCCCATTTGAAAAAAAGAATAGATAAAAACAAATTGAACGCTTGGGTGAGGATTTTAGATTATCTTTCATTTAGAAAGTTAAAGTGTCTGTACCGAACAGGGACAGTCTTTGTATTTCCTTCTTACTCTGAAGGTTTTGGACTGCCTCTTCTGGAAGCTATGACCAGCGGGATGCCGGTGGCTTCATCCCGCAGGACGGCTTTACCTGAAATCGCAGGAGATGCGGCCCTTTATTTTGATCCAGACCAACCTGAAGAAATGGCAGCCCAAATTTTACAGTTCCTTCAAAGTGAGGATTTAAGAGAAAAATTTATCGAATTAGGCAGAAAGAGGGCGAAAGGATTCGATTGGCAGAAGACGGCAGAAAGAACCTTGGATTTTTATAAACATGTCACTAAGGCGGAATAAGAGAAGAAGTGAATGGGGTTGAAAAAAAGGCTCAAAATTGCTGTTGATTGTTATGAAGTGGCTCAGGAATCAACAGGTGTAGGACGGGTTGTTCATAACCTACTGCTTTCTTTATGCAGTCAGCAAGAATCCCATGAGTTTCTGGCTTACACCCGGCAAAAAATACAAGCTTATTCAAAATGCAGGAATATGAAACAGATTGTGTTTCCAGAAGACAAGGGATATTTCAGATGGCAGAATGGGCCTTTTTATAAGAGTTTAAAAGAAAGAAAACCAGACCTTGTTATAGCTCCGAATTACACTCTCCCTTTTTTTATTAAGTCCAAGTCTATTCTTTTTGAACATGATGTTTCATTTGCATCCCATCCGGAGTGGTATTTGAAAAAAGAGGTATTCAAAAGAAAATTTTTAGTAAAAAGAAGTCTAAAAAAGGCCTCATTAATCGTGACTTTATCTGGAGCTTCGAGAGAAGAAATAATCAATCATTTTTCAGTACCTTCTGATAAGATTAGAGTTATATACTTGGGAGTGGGGGAGAAGTTCAGCCCTGTTTCAAGCAAAAGAATATCAAGATGGAAAAAAGAAAAAGGTTTAACAGATACAAAAATCATAGGGTTTCTGGGATCAATTTTTAATAGAAGAAATATTCCACTCCTGGTTGAAGCTGTAAGACTTTTGAGAAAAGAGTTTCCTGAAGCGGTCCTTTATATCATCGGTAAAGATCTCACTCATCCCACTCAACATATTGAAAAAATTTTAGACGAAAAATGGATTTTCTGGGAGAAAAGCATTTCGGAGGATGAGCTCCCGGTTTATTTATCTTCGTGGGACATATTGGCTTACCTTTCCGAATATGAAGGTTTTGGACTGCCTCCTCTTGAAGCTCTGGCGTGCGGCACTGTCCCGGTGTTATTAAAAAGAAGCGCTTTAGACGAAATTTATTCAAATTATTCCATTATGGTTGAGTCTCTAAGTAAAGAAGAAGTTAAGAGTTGTTTGAAAGAAGCGTTGACTGATAAAGACAGGGTCAAATCAATAATAAATTCTTTTAATAGGAAAAGGGAGTATTTTTCTTGGGATCGAGCGGCGGAAGAAATGAAAACAGTTATCGATGAGGCAGCAAGTGAAAGATCATCCGTTTAAGAGGGTTTCCTCTCCTGGGGAAGATATGATTCTTTCAATCATCCTGGTCAATTTTAACGGAATGGAATCTATCGGAAGATGTTTAGATTCTCTAGAAAAGAACTCACCGGAAATAAAAAAGGAAATTATTGTTGTCGATAATCATTCAAATGATGGAAGCGTGGAGTTTTTACAGAAAGAATATCCAAATATCCATTTGCTGCGGAACTCTAAAAATTTAGGTTTTTCGAAAGCGAATAATCAGGGTTTAAAGGCAAGCCGGGGACATTATTGTCTGATGATAAATCCTGATACACTTGTGTATTCGGATTCCATAAAAAAACTTTTAGCTGAAATAGAAAGCAGTCCTGATATAGGAGGGATTGGGCCGGCTTTGCTGAATGATAAAAATAATTATCAGGTTTCTTTTGGAGGAAATATCAACTTTTTTTCAGAGGCAGCCAAAAAAGTATTCCTTAATCGCTTTTACAGGCATAGAATCAAAAGAAAACCCAGGAAAAGAGATGTCAAGTGGTTAAGTGGGGCTTGTTTTCTGTTTAGAAGAGAATTATTGGAGAGTGTGGGAATGTTTGATGAGAAATTTTTTCTTTATTTCGAGGATATAGATCTTTGTAAGAGGGTCAGAGAAAAAGGCTTAAGGCTGGTCTATTTTCCTTCAGCTAAGGTTTTTCATGCAGGGGGAGCCAGTACCCAGCCAAGAAAGTTAGACAGCCGGTTTCATTATAGAAAAAGCCAACTTTATTTTTATAGAAAATACAGCAGCTCTCTCTCGTTTTTGCTGCTGAAGTTTTTTTTGTTTTTTACTTTTACTTTTATTCTTTTTCAGGGTTTTTTTAAGAAAAACAGTAAGGTAGACGATAGAACTCGATTCTTTAAATTGCTGGGAAAGCAGGGATGAGAAAAATTAAAGTATTGGAAGTCATAGATAAGACTTTTCTTGGAGGAGGACAAAAAAACCTACTCAGCCTGATTGAAAATCTAGATAAAGAGAAGTTTGGTGTATCTGTTTGTTCCAATCCCGGAGGGCATTTAGTCGATGAGGTGATGAAGAACAACATTTCTCATTTTCCGGTTTCAATGAGTAAGCGAATGAGTCATAAACCAATTGAGGACATGAGGGTTTTATTGAAGGAAAATGAGTTTGATATCATCCACACTCATGGGGGGGTGGCAGGTTTCTATGGAAGATGGGCTGCCCGTAAATTCAAAAAATTAGCTGTTGTCCATACTTTGCATGGGCTGCATTATCTTTACTACAGGAACATTTTTTTGAAATATTTATATATAGGAATGGAGAAAATATTTTCAAGATTCACAGATGTGGTTATATTTGTCTCCCGAGCAGATAGGAATAAGGGGTTGAAGTATAAATTGGCTTCAAAGGAGAAAATAAGATTAATCGAAAACGGCATGGATTTTTCATCGTTCGAAAAGGGGTGTTCTCAAGAGAAACATGAAAATGAAAGGAGGGGGAGTCCTGTCATCGGGACTGTTGCCAGACTGCACCGACAAAAAAATATTTCTTTGCTGCTTAAAGCAGGAGCCAGAATAAAAAAAAGTTACCCTGGGCTAAAGGTATTAGTAGTTGGAGACGGCCCACTCCGAAGAAAATTAAAAAAACTTAACAGAAGACTTGGCACAGATGATATGATTGATTTTTTGGGGGAAAGAAAGGATATCCCTCGCCTTATTTCTCAAATGGATATATTTGTACTTCCTTCCTTATGGGAAGGGCTTCCTTATGTATTACTGGAAGCCGCTGCTCTGAAGAAGCCCGTTATAGGGACAGATGTGGATGGGATTAGAGAAATGATCCAAAATGAAGTCACGGGAATACTTGTATCCCCAAAGAAACCAGATCCATTAGCTGAGGCTTTGATGAGGCTTCTCGATAATAGAAAATGGGGTGAGGAACTTGGCTTGCGTTTTCACAGGAGTGTCAAAGGGAAATACACCATTTCACGTATGATCCACAATATCCAAGATCTTTATGAAGAATTATTCTATCGAACCGGAGAGCTTAAAAGCGGTTTTCATGAATGAACCTGATGGATATCGTTGACAATCTTCAGACCCCTTTTTATAATCAATTTCAATGGATAACATGAAAGTTGCCTTAGTGCACGATTGGCTTACTGGAAGAAGAGGAGGCGAGAAAGTCTTAGAAGTCTTGTCCGAATTATTTCCTGAAGCTCCTATTTTTACTCTGATTCATTTTCAAGGAAGCCAAATTGAAAAAATAGAAGAGAAAAGAATCATTACAAGTTTCATTCAGAAGATGCCTTTTTTAAAAAAAAAATACCGTTCTTATTTACCCTTATATCCTGTGGCTACAGAACTTTTTGATCTTCGTGGCTATGACCTGATTATATCAAGCTCCCATTGTACAGCAAAAGGCATCATCCCTATGCCCGATGCCCTGCATATCAGCTATATTCATTCTCCGATGAGATATGCATGGAATCAATATTTTTCTTATTTTCCAAGAGAGAGATTAAATATCTTTTCTCGATTATTGATTCCCCCTATAATCCATTGTTTGAGGATTTGGGATGAGTCTTCTTCTCAAAGGGTGGATCATTTTATTGCCAATTCAAAAACTGTTGCTGAAAGAATATATAGGTATTATCGAAGGAATGCAGATGTGATTCATCCTCCCGTTGATGTCAATTTTTTTTGTCCTGGGAAACAATCAGATTCTTACTATCTTATTGTTTCTGCTCTCGTGCCTTATAAACGAATTGACCTCGCTGTGGAAGCGTTTAACAGGACTGGAGATAGTCTTAATATTGTGGGAATAGGACCGGATTATAAAAGGTTAAAAAAGGAGGCGAAAAACAATATAAAATTTCTGGGACAGCTTTCGCAGAAAGAGCTTCTTCATGCTTATCAAGGCGCCAAAGCACTCATTATGCCAGGTGAAGAAGATTTCGGAATCAATTCACTCGAATCTCAAGCCTGTGGAGTTCCTGTGATCGCTTATGGAGGAGGAGGGGCTAAAGAAACAGTGATTTCTGGATTAACCGGGATTTTTTTTGATGAATTGAATGCGGATAGTCTCATAAGTGTCCTTGACAAGTTTAAGAAGTTAACATTTAATAAAACTGAAATAAGGAAGAATACCCTAGAGTATTCTCGAGAGAAATTTAAACAAAGGATTTCATTATATTTAGAAGAGAAGTGGAATGATTTCCAGGATAAAAAGAGAAAATGATAAAGAAGCATCGAACCAAGTTGATCAGTCTTTATGTTCTTAGTGATATTGTAGGGATATTGATATCCTATTTTTATTCCTATGGTTTTCGTTTTTACGGATATATCATTCCAGTCAATCCGGTAAAAGGCATCCCTCCCATAAAGTCGTATATCATCTTATTCCCATTATTTCTTGTTATCCACATGTCTATATTTTTTCTCCAGGGATTTTACAGAACACGTCTGAAAAGAACTGGAGTCGAAGATTTTTTTCTGATCACTCTAAATACAGTTTTTACCATCATTATTGTGATGGGTTTCTTGAATTACCTCAACGCCTACAGCCAAGGGCCTGCTCCTTTGTTTAAAATTGATTTCAAACTTTCCCATGGTTTTCTAGGAGTTTATTTTATTAGTATTATCTTTGTGTTATCTTTCCTGAGAAATCAAATATATTATTTCATGAAAAGACGCTATGCGAGAGGATTGGATCTCCAGAGGATCCTTATAGTTGGCGCAGGAAAGATGGGAGCGACCATTGCTCAGAAGCTATCCCAATATAAGGATTTGGGATTTGAAGTAAAGGGATTTTTGGATGATGAAAAGAAAAAAGGAGAATTCATACCTGCGGGAGAAGGGATTGAGGTTTTGGGCCCTATTAAAGATCTTGCTCATGTGATTGAGAGCAAAAATATTTCAGATGTCTATGTGGCTCTCGATTTAAAGAATTATCCCAAGATTATACAAATATTAAAGATTGTCAATAAATATGTGGTCAATATCAGGTTGATACCAGATCTCTTTCAGCTTCTCACTTTAAAGGCTCGAATAGAAGATTTGGATGGATTTCCTGTCATAAGCATAGATGAACCTCCTCTGAGAGGGGTCATGCTTGTTGTGAAAAGGGCTATTGATATTGGGGTATCGTTCACTCTGCTGATTTTACTGACTCCTCTATTATTCATGACTGCCTTGTTGATTAAGTTGGATTCAAAGGGCCCTGTTTTGTACCATCAAGAGAGAGTGGGACTGGATGGGAAAAAGTTTGTGATGCATAAATTTAGGACAATGGTTGCAGATGCCGAAAAGGAAACGGGGCCGACCATGTGCAAGCCCAAGGATCCAAGGATCACTTGGATTGGGAGATATTTAAGAAAGTTCAGCATAGACGAGCTTCCCCAGATAATCAATGTGTTATTGGGTGAGATGAGCCTTATAGGACCTCGGCCAGAGAGAGAAGCCTTTGTTGGAGAATTTAGGGAAAGAATACCTAAGTATATGTTAAGACATAAAGTCAAATCTGGCATAACAGGATGGGCTCAGGTTCATGGATTAAGGCAGAATACAGATATCGGGAGGCGTCTTGAGTATGACTTTTACTATATTCAGAATTGGTCATTATTTCTTGATTTAAAAATTTTATGGAAGACCCTCCGCAAGGGATTCATAGATAGAAGAGCCTAAATTTTTTCATTTTTTGTTTCTGTGTTTGGATTCATTAAGCCATTTCATGCCGATGTATGTGTAGTGGATTCCTGAAACGGCGGTCATGACTAAAGTCAAAATAAACAAGAGAGTTAAAGATTCGGTTCTTGTGTTCGTCATATTGAAAAAGAGTACAGATAAAGGAGTTGCCATCTGAAAGACAGTGCTGATTTTCCCAGCTAAAGTCGGAGGAAATTTTTTTCGGCCTATGAATTTAAAAGCGGTTGTTGCTCCAAGAACTATATAGATGTCTCGGCCTATGACGGTAGCGGTCAGCCAGATTGGAATGGTATTTGGGCTATTGATAGAGGGGATGGAAAGCGCTATAAAAGATAGTGTCATGAGTATTTTGTCTCCCATGGGATCTAAAAGGGCTCCTATATTTGATTTTTGTTTAAGGATCCTTGCTAAGGCTCCATCAAAAAAATCAGTCAAGACAGCGATGATAAAAATGATTAAGGCCTCTCTTGTTTTTCTGCATAAAACAAAATGCAAAAAAATAGGGCTTAGCACAAGGCGGGAAAAGGATATGATATTAGGAATCGTTACAATTCCATTCTTATTTTTGTTTTTGATTTCTTCAGCCAATTTTAAATTTAATGGAGTACTTTATCTTTTTTATGAAATGAGTGAAAGCAATATATTTAGTGCTTTGATTGCCTCTAGCCCTGAGACAGGATTTTCTGGATTAAAGTTTCCCCCCTTGGAAGTATTAAGAATCCCATATGAGATAGACATAATAATAGGTCTGTAGTAGAAGTTATTAGGGGAGACATCAGGAAGCTGTATGGATTGGGCAGGAATTTGTTGAATAAGGCGGTGTCCCTTTTTCTTGAGATAGTTGATGAACTGATAAATCACTTCGGCTAATTCAGCTCTAGTGACAATGTTTTTTGGTTTAAAAGTATGATTGGGATAAACATCAAGTATATCCATGGATGTCAGCTTGAGGATATAATCTGAAGCCCAGGAAGTTGAAATGTCTATGATAATAGGGGGTTCTTTATTTGAATTTTTGAATTGTTCCTGGAATTTTATTCCTAAAAGGGCTGCTATATCCTCTCTTGTTACAGTCTCCTGAGAAGGAATGGAGTCATATTGACTGGGCAGATCAAAGATGCCCAGCCTGTTTTTCAACTGTTCAAGGCGCTTGTCTGTATTTTTATTCTTAGGATCCAGGTTTTTCAGCTCTTTGTATACCTCAAAGCTTTTTTTAAATTCTTCATTCTGAAATAATGCTTCAGCATAAGATTCAAGGAAATTTTTATTTTCTGGTTGGAATAACAGCAAGGTTTCAAGATGGACATTGGCTCTTTCGTACTTTTTTTGATCAAGATAGAGATGGGCCAGTTCCGTATGGGCTTTTATAGATTCAGGGGAGTAGTAAAGAGCTTTGAGATAAGCTTCTTCACCGGCACTTAGATCCCCTTTATTCATAAGATTTTTAGCCCTTTGAAGGGTCTCGTTGGTTTTGTCCCTTTTAATTTCTTCATATCGGGGTTTTGCCCATGTGTGTTCGGGTTCGTTTTTTAATATTTCCCTATATTCTATAAAAGCAAGTTCATCTCTTTGTGTTTTTTCATAAAGCTGAGCTAACCCAAGTCGGGCGATGGTCATTTCTGGGTTGTTTTCGATAGCTGTTTTGAAGGACTGTTCTGCTGATTGAAGGTCATTGAGTTCATAATAAGCATAGGCAGTAATGGTCGTGTAGAAAGGGTTTTCTGGGTTGATTTTTGAAATCTTATTGATAGCTTTTCGGCCGTTCCCGTTGATGATCTCACTCCAAGCCTCTTCAATAATTATTCTTTCATCAAGGGTTAATTCAGAAATTTCAGACTGAGGGAGGTTTCCTGTGTATATTTGGGGCCTTGGAATTTGTTCAATTTGACAAGACCCCATAAGCAATATAATAAACAGTGTCGAAAGGATTTTCTTTTTCACCACTTTTTTTCTCCTTTTTGTATGAAGGGTAAAAAATTTATCATTTTTTTAGGTTCTGCTAATATCTTTAATAAAAAACAATCAGTATTTTCTCTCTTTTTTAACACAATTGACCATTTAGGAAAAGATTGAATTAAATTTTTTTTTGATTTAGGAAGGCAAAGGTCATATGTTTTGAGCCCATTAAAAATAATTGAGCCTATTTTTTCTTTTAAATCTTTGATCCCCATCCCCATTTTAGCAGAGATGTAAATAGTGTCTGTGTTCAGATCCCTATTTTTTTCTAAGAGTTCTTCTTGATTGTCCCAAAGATCGATTTTATTGTAGGCTTTGAGTATGGGGATATCTTGGACTCCCATTTCAGAGAGGATTTTTTCTACCGCTCTGATTTGGCTTGCTGCTTGTTCTGACATGAAATCAATCACATGGATTATACAATCAGCTTCATTCACTTCTTCAAGAGTGGATTGGAATGCTGTCCTGAGTTCGATGGGAAGATTTCGAATGAACCCCACTGTATCGCTCACAAAAAAGAAGCTTCCTTCTGGGAGACTGACCCTTCGGATGATAGGATCAAGTGTGGCAAAGAGACGGGAGGAGACTTGCTTATTTTCGTCAGTGAGTAAGTTAAAGAGGGTCGATTTTCCTGCGTTTGTATATCCGACGATCGATACCAACGGGATCGGACCCTTTCTTCGTTTATTTCTTTGATTGAGACGGCGTTTTTGGATTTTTTTAATATCTTTTTTTATTTTTGATATCCGGTCTTGTATTCTGCGCCGATCTTCTTCCAGCTTTTTCTCTCCCGGGCCCCGTGTTCCTATGCCTCCTCCTAATCGGGATAGAGAAATCCCTTTTCCGATAAGCCGTGGCAGCCTATAATTGAGCTGTGCGAGTTCGACTTGAAGTTTCCCTTCATTGCTGTGAGCTCGCTGGGCAAATATATCTAAGATAAGTTGAGTCCTGTCAAGAATTTTACACTGTATTTTTTTTTCAAGAGCGTGCTGCTGTACTGGAGATAAAACTTGGTCAAATACAATAAGGTCCGCGTCCAAGCTGTCTTTGAGTTTCTTTAATTCCTCTACTTTCCCCTCACCTATTAAGAATTTAGGATTGATGTGTTGCCGATACTGAAACTGTTTGTTTATGGTTTTGGCTCCGGCGGCACGGACTAATCCATTGAGCTCTTCTAGAGATTCTTTAGAATCCTGCTTTTGTTTTTTATTTGTGGATAAGTTAATGATTATCGCTTTTTCCATTCTTCAATCTGTCTGAAATATGTTTTTTTATGGATTTATAATCATAAGGGGAAAACCAGCTTATTCCTTCCATTTTTTTAAACCAAGTGATTTGACGCTTTGCATAATGGCGGGTATCTTTTTTGGTGGAGTTTATTGCCTCTTTTAAGTTGATTTCATTTTTAATATATTTAAGGACATTTTGATATCCTATAGCTCTAAAGGGAGGAGAATTTTCGCTTTCTCCTGATTCCAATAAATCTTTAACTTCTTCAACTATACCTTTTTCAAACATTCTGTCAACTCTGTCCTCGATTCTTTTGTAAAGAGTTTTCCTGTCAATGGAAAGCCCTATTTTTATGATGTTGAAATCTTTAACGAATGATTGAGTACGGGAAAAATGTTCAGATAACGGTTTTTTTGTAGATAGGTAAACTTCGAGTGCTCTGATGATTCTTACTTTGTCATTTTCTCCTATTTTGTAAAAATATTCAGGGTCAACTTTTTTGAGCTTCTTTCGGAGTCTCTCAAGGCCGAATTTATCAGCTTCTTTTTCAAGCTGTTGACGAATATCAACATGTTTGTCTTTCTCTGGGAAAAGGCCATTTAAAAGGGCTTTGATATAGAGGCCTGTCCCCCCTGTTATTATAGGGAGTTTACCCTTTTCTCTAATCGATTTCATAGCTTTTAGAGAGGACTTTACAAAATCAGCTGCTGTAAATTGAGATGAAGGTTTAACAATACTTATCAGATGGTGTGGGATATTTTTTCTTTTTTCAGGAAGAATTTTGTCTGTACCTATATCAAATCCTTTATAAACCTGCATAGAATCACAATTTATGATTTCACCGTTAAAATCAGTGGCGCATTTTAACGCGGTTTCGCTTTTTCCCACACAGGTGGGACCGACAATAACTAGAAGATTTTTATTTTTATATTCCAATTTTGATCATGAGCATTATCGCTAGAATAGTGATAAGCACCAAAAGGCCTAAGATTTGTTTTTTTTTGAATTCCATTTGCCTATATCTTTTAAGTCTTTTGCGACTTTAGATTCATGTTCGTCTCCAAGTGTTTTTTTTACAGCCAAAAGCTCTGAGACGAGAATTTCATTTAAAGCATTTAAAAATTCCTCTGATTTGACTTCTCCCGGAAGGCCGGAATTGATGGATGGAGTGGAGATTAGATTTACTTTTCCTTCTTGAGTTAAATGAATATTCTGGAGTTGGGGCGGAAGGTTTGTTTTGATATCTTTGACGCATTTTTCCAAAAGGCTCAGCGCAACAGGACCGATTTCTTTCGAGATGTATTTGAATATGTATATACACTTTTTATTGAATGATTCCAACATGTTGTAAAGTTCGATTCTAGATAATTCTTGGGTGATATGATTAAGATTTTTTTGAGGAGGCCCTGCAATCCTCAGACAAATAAATAAATAAATGATTCTATTTATCTCTCCTTTCCCCATGTGGCAGAGTTGATACAATTCATTTATTTTTATTTTGTTCCCAATCGTGTTCAAGAGGTAAAGTTCGTTTGGTTTAAGATCAGTAATCAGAAAGGATCTGTTTGGGTAGGTATGGATGTATTCTTCAGGAGAGGGTATAAAAGAATTGATTATATCCTGGTTCTTCATTTGGATTATGCCTTTGTGAATGATTTTGACCGGGGATAGTGAGATGAGTATTTCTGACTTTTTATTTTCAGGAGAGGGTTCAAAAAGATATTCGGCTTTGGGCCAGTCAAATAGGGGAAGGATATCATTGATTAAAAATATTTCTAAAAGGTTCCACAGTTCCAAGGAAGAGATCAGGCTGAGTTCAGTGGCTGATTTGAGAAGAGATATTTTATTTAATTTTGAAAATTTCTCACATTTTTTCAGGCTCGATGGCTGAACTAATTTTTCTTTTTCTAAAAAAGAAAAGAATCTTTTGATGTCGAAAGGGGATGCACTGAAAATGATAGTCCCTTCCAAAAAGAATAATTGTTTAGAAACCTTTTGTTTTTTGATTTTGAGTTGGCCTGTTCTTTTAGAACTCCACATCTTATAGAGGAGATAAGGTAAAGGATTATCGGAGAAATTCCCTTTAAGCCAAATATTTGTCATAGATATACTTTATAAATGAATGAAAATTATGTCAAACTAATAGTTGGAGGAGTCAGCTGTAATCCTCTCCCCCATGAATATTGCTGATTTGGGGAATGAATGGATTATCCCATAAAACTTAAACTTAACAAGCCAATGCTTACATTGAGGAGACTCTTGAGGATCCAGAATCCAAAGGATATGAACATGGCTTTTTTAAGATTTATCTTGAATATCGAAGATAAGCCGTAACCCAAAACCCAGAAAAGCCATAGCTGAAAAAAATCAAACTGGCTTAATATGATAAATTTCAGGGATAACGCTTCTAGTTTGGGGAAAAATAAGGCTAGACTGGTGGTGGTTCCCATAACTGTTTTGCTTGTGAAAATCATAATGAGCCTGACCAATGCTCCTAGGATTTTGTCAATAAAGCTTGCATGGAGATAGGAGGAGAAGATCTGGACATATTTTCCTTCTGTGGAGGTCATGCGTCCTAGAACCATTATCACGGCTGCGGATAATAAAAGGCTTAATAAAACAACAATTGGAGTAAAAACAAAGGATTGAAGAATGATCTGAACTTTGGATGGGTTTTGGATCCGGTCTATCATTTCACTGAATTTTTCTTCTCCGATTTGGTCTCTAAGTTTCGTGTTATTTTTAACCGTGTTGATGCTGTCCTGCTGAGTGCAGGGCTGGACAAGATAAGTGAAAAGGGCACCCACAATAAGTAAAACGATCAGTGCGTCCTTCCAAGGGGAATGCTCAGCAACGTGTTTCATTGTTTCTTTGGGATTAAAGATAACCCCTTTCAATCGATTAAGAAAGTTCATAATCAGATCCCCCTTTTTTCTTCTTTTTCGATCATTCCGTCCTTTATGTAAAGGATTCGATGGGCGTGTTTGGCGATATTTGGATCATGGGTGACCATAATAATGGTATTTCCCTGAGAATGAATCTTTTTAAATAATCTTAAAATTTCTTGCCCCGTTTTTGAATCCAAGTTTCCGGTGGGTTCGTCAGCTAAAAGAATGGACGGTTCATTGACTATAGCCCTGGCAATGGCAACTCTCTGTCTTTCACCTCCGGATAGTTCAGCAGGACGATGGTTTTTTCTGTGAGAAATTTCCACCATCTTTAAAGCTTTATTGACTTTTTCTTCTCTCGCTTTTTTGTTTTCTCCTTTGTAAATAAGGGGCAGTTCCACATTATGAAAGGCTGTGGCTCTGGATAAAAGATTGAAAACCTGGAAAACAAAACCAATTTCTTGGTTTCTAATAAAGGCGAGTTCATTATCGGCTAAAGAGCTGACGAGCTTATGATTCAAGTAATACCTTCCTTTGGAAGGAGTATCAAGGCAGCCCAGAAGATTCATTATTGTTGATTTTCCAGAACCTGAGGGGCCCATTATAGCAAGAAATTCGTTTTTTCTTACAGAAAAAGTGACTCCACAGAGAGCTTTGACTTCTTGGGTCCCCAGTTTGTAAATTTTCCAGAGATCCTCTGCTGAGATGATGATATTATTCCTATTTTCCATTAAAAGCTTTCGACCTTTTCCTCAGTTTTTACAAGCTTATCATCCTTGAGTTGGCGAAGAGCACTGTAAGGGCCTACAGCGATTGTCTCACCTTCTTCCAGTCCTGATTCTATTTCGATTTTAAGTTCACCCATGATTCCTTTTTTGACAGGACGAAATTTGGCTCTGTTGTCTTGGATCACAAAGACCCCTTCTTCCTGTTTTTTTTCAGTCTCTTCTGTTTTTTCATCTGGTTCTTTAAGGATTAAGGCTGATATAGGAACAGTGAAAATATCAGATTTCTCTGCAGTGATAATATCTGCAGTAGCTGAGAGCCCCGGCTTTAAATTATTTGGGGGATTTTCCAGAGTGATAACGACTTTGAAATCTTTCGATTCTTCAGATCCAGAAACAGTCTGAATAGCAGAGCTTCCGATTTCTGTGACTTTGCCCTGAATGATCAGATCTGGAAAGGCATCAACCCGGACCTCTGAGTTTTGTCCAAGTTTAACGCCAATGACATCCGTTTCATCAACCTCCACATCAACCTCCATAACAGAAAGGTCAGCGATAGTCATCAGTACAGTCCCTGGATTGTTCATGGTTCCCACCAGCGCTATTTCTCCTTCTTCAACATTGAGACTTGTTATGACTCCATCTATGGGTGAATCATAAACTGTTTTTTCCAGATTATCCAGGGTACTTCTCAACGAGGCTTGGGCTTGTTTTATTTGGAATTCAATAGATTCATAGCTGGCTTTTGATATATCATACTGCATTTCAGCCGATTCCAATTCCTCATTAGAGATGAGTTGTTTTTCAAACAGACTCTTTTTCCTCTGAAAAGCTTTTTTGTCGTTTTCAAGCTTAGCTTCTGCCTTAATTTTTTCAGCCTCCAATGAGCGGATATAGGCCCTATCCCTATCAGCACTTGCTTCATATTGAGTCGATTCGAGTTTAAGGAGAAAATCATCTTTTTTGACCATCTGGCCTTCTTCAACTCCTATTTTTATAATCCTCCCCGCTATATGAGCACTGATGTTCACACTTTTTTTGGGCTTAACCTCTCCAGATGCCGAGATTTTAGAAGTCAGGTTCTCTTTTTTGACTTTCTCTACAGTGACGGTGATGCTTTTTTCACGTTGGGCTTGGAGATTAATAAATATGATAGCGGCTATCAATGCGACAACAATCGTTATAATAATAACTTTTTTCTTACTTTTTCTTATCTTTTTTTGTTCGTTCATGGGGTCTCTCTTTAGCGTTCTAATCATAATATAGTACGTGCTTTTAAGCAAAGAGTTTATATTCAAAGTAAATCTTTCTCATTCCGTAATAAAGTTATTTTTTTCTTCTTAGCGGTTTTGGAGATGCTTTCATGAGGCCCCAATGAAAACAAATATTGCTCTCAGTATGTATTATTGTTAATATGATTCCTATGAATTTAGATCAATACTTAGAAACCGCCCGAAAAGCAGCCCAAAAGGCAGGCTTGATGCTTGTACAGAATATCAGATCAAGCAGAGAAATTACATACAAGGGAAAAGTCGATCTAGTGACAAATTTTGACAGGCAGTCTCAGGGGATCATTCATGATTCCATAAAGAAAGATTTTCCGGAACATGACATCATGGCTGAAGAAGGGCTCAGAAAAGAAAAAGGATCAGATTTCAGATGGATTATTGATCCCATAGACGGGACCACAAACTATGCCCATAGATTCCCCGTATTTTCTATTTCCATAGCGGTTAAAAAAAAGGGAGAAGTTTTAGTGGGTCTTGTTTTGGATCCTATCCGGAATGAGTTGTTTACAGCAAAAAAAGGAGAAGGAGCTTATCTAAATAACCAAGAGATAAGGGTTTCCTGCATTGAAGAGCTTGACAAGAGTCTTCTTGCAACGGGTTTTCCTTATGATATCAGAGAGAGTGAATTGAATAATCTTGACCATTTCTCTCATTTCGCTTTAAGATGTCAGGCCGTCCGCCGCTGCGGTTCAGCAGCTCTTGATCTTTGTTATGTGGCAAGCGGACGAGTCGATGGATTCTGGGAGATTAAGCTTGCTCCGTGGGATACGGCTGCGGGAGTTTTAATTGTTCGTGAAGCGGGGGGTGTTGTCACTGATTTTCATAACAGAGAATTTAGTCTGAACAAAAAGCAGGTTCTGGCAACTAACGGGAAGATTCATGAGCAGATGCTTGAAGTTTTAAAACTTGGAAAAATATGAGTAAAAAAAGAAGCGGATCTATCATTTTTCTGATTGTTTTTGTTTTTTTCTCCGGTATATTTTGTCTTGATGCCTTTCAAAATCAGGATAGAAAAAGGCCTCGAATTGAAAATAATCAAATTTACTGGATCCAAGTTCCAGCGGATCATCATTGGGTGGACACAGGTTTTGATGTTGAAAGAGGGGAAATCATTTATTTTAAAGCAGAAGGAACCCTATCTCTTCAAAAAGGAAATCCAAAAGCATACTGTGACCCGGATGGATACAGCTTGAAAACAATGCAGCAGCCCTTAACAGATCAGAATATTGGTGCCCTTATAGGGAGAGTGGTGCTGCTTATTTCCATAGAAAAAGATGAAGAAACAGGAGAAGAAATACGAAATGAAATTGTGAAGGAATTTTTTATAGGAAGGGAAAGTGAAGTTATCATGCCCATAAAGGGGGAGCTTCATCTTGGGATCAATGAACTTGTGGTTGAAGATAATGGAGGGAGCTTTCAAGTTCATATGGAATTAATCAATAAATAAACTAGGTTTTTTCTTTTTTTGAAATGAGATTTTCAAGAAATCGGGTGTTGTATTGACCTTTAAGGAAATCTGTGTTGGATAAAATGTTTAAATGGAGGGGGATGTTTGTTTTAACTCCGACTATAGTGGTCATTTCCAGTGCTGTTCGTGCTTTGATTATAGATTCTTTTCTGGTGGGGGCATAAGAAATAATTTTGGCAATCAACGAGTCATAGTGAGGAGGGATATTCCATCCTTGATAAGCTGCTGAGTCAACACGGATGCCTTCTCCTCCAGGAAAAATCAGGAAGTCGATTTTTCCTGGAGAGGGAGCGAAGGAGACAGGATCTTCTGCATTGATACGGCATTCAATGCTGTGACCGGTAAACTCTAAATTACGGTTGATCCTGAGGTTTTCCTTAGCTGCGATTCTGATTTGTTCTTTTATCAAGTCGATTCCGTAGATCATTTCAGTTATAGGATGTTCTACTTGAACCCGGGTGTTTGCTTCCATGAAATAAAAGTTTTTCTTATCGTCAACAAGAAATTCAAAAGTTCCCAGACTACGATAGTCTATGTATTCAGTAGCGGTTTCTACGGATTTTACGATTTTCTTCCGCATTTTTTCATCTAAGAGGGTGGAAGGGGACTCTTCTAAAATTTTTTGATGCTTTCTCTGGACAGAGCACTCTCTTTCTGCAAAAGCCATGACGTGGTTATGATGATCTCTGATGACTTGGATTTCTATATGCTTTGCGTTTTCAATATATTTTTCTATATATAGATAGGGATTCCCAAAAGCGGATTTTGATTCATTTTGAGCTATGGTGAACTGAGTTTCAAGATGAGGGAGAGAACGTACTATGCGCATCCCTTTTCCACCTCCGCCTGCCGTAGCCTTCAGTATAATGGGAAAACCGATTTTTTTTGCTGTTTTTTCAGCTGCACTTAAATCCTTCACAATTTCATCCGAGCCGGGGATAATGGGTACCTTTGCTTTTTTCATCTCTTGCCGGGCTCTATTTTTATCTCCCATGATTCTCATGATTGAAGCTGAGGGCCCTATAAAGGTCAACCCTTCCTGTTGGCATACTTCAGGGAAACGAGGATTTTCAGCTAGAAATCCATATCCTGGATGGATCGCTTCAGCTTTGGTGATGAGCGCCGCACTGATGATATTCGGAATATTGAGATAGCTTTCGCTTACTTTTGCTGGCCCGATGCATATTTTTTCATCTGCGAGAATGGTGTGAAGTGTACCTTTGTCTGCTTCTGAAAAGACAGCTACAGTTTTGATCCCCAGTTCTTTCGCAGCTCTCATGATACGGAGAGCGATTTCTCCTCTATTTGCGATCAGTAATTTTGAGAACATTTATTTTGTTTTTATTGAAAAAAGTTTCTGTCCATATTCTACGGGGCTCCCATTTTTAACCAGGACTTCATCTATTTTACCCTCGATATCAGACTCGATTTCATTCATTAATTTCATGGCTTCTATAATGCATAAGGTCTGATTTTTTTTAACTTCTTCTCCTATTTCTACAAAGGGAGGAGATGAGGGATCAGGGGCCCTGTAAAACGTACCGACCATTGGGGATATTATAAAATGAAGATTGTTGTTTTCTGATTTATGTGTTGGCTTTTGAGGTTCTTCTTTTTTTTCTGTTTTTTTATCTGGATGAACAGCATCCGGCAAGGGCGTTACATCTTTGATTTCGGATTTTTTATCCTCTCTACTGATTTTTATTTTAAAACCTTCCACTTCGAGTTCGAAATCAGTGAGATTCCTTTTTTCAAGAAGGTCAATAAGTTTTGTTATTTCTTTATAGTCAATTTTTGATTTCATAGCCAATCTCCTTAGAAACTGGAGCTTTGTTTCACGACAGAAAATTAGTATTAAGTTAAACACTATGAAGGCAAATGTCAAGGGGAAGCCGATTGAACTTTTAAAGTTGGATCTAGAATTTTTAACGAATAAACCAAATTAAAGATTTGGGAAAGAATCGTTTTAGAATTGAAAGCTTGTGTTATAATGAGATTGCAGTTTAAAAAATGAAACGAAAAGGATTGAGTGTTTATGCTAGAACAAATATCTGAACGCCTCCAAAATGTGATGAAATTTCTTCGTGGTGAGGGAAAAGTCACAGAGAAGAATATGAAGGAGGCTTTAAAGATGATGAGAATGGCTTTTCTTGAAGCTGATGTTAATTACAGAGTGGTTAAAGATTTTGAGGATCGCGTTAGAGAAAAAGCATTGGATCAAAAGGTTCTTGCCAGCCTTTCTCCCGCTCAACAGGTCGTGAAGATTGTGAGAGATGAATTGACGTTCATACTGGGCCAGAAAGGGCGAAATATGAACTATTCAGATACTTCTCTCTCTATATTTATGGTGGTTGGTCTTCAGGGGACAGGGAAGACCACCACCTGTGGGAAACTGGCGAAGAGAGAGATAGAAGAGAATAAAAAGAATCCTCTGCTGGTTTCTTTTGATTTGAAAAGGCTTGCGGCTCAGGAGCAGTTAAAAACGATTTCTAGGAATGTTAAGGCATCCTATTATGAGTTTTCAAAGAATCAAATGAATCTTCCTAATAAGGCTTTAGACGATGTGATTGGATATGCGAAGCAGAAAGGTCATAATCCCCTTATTGTAGATACCGCAGGAAGACTGCATATAGATGATGAGCTTATGGTTGAGCTGAAATTAGTTAAGGACAGGCTTAATCCAGATGAGGTGATTTATATTGGAGATGCCATGACCGGTCAAGATGCAGTCAAAAGTGCCTCTGTTTTTGATGAGAGGGTGGGATTGACTTCGATCATTTTGACAAAACTTGACGGAGATGCCAGAGGAGGAGCGGCTTTATCGATAGCTGCGGTTACCAAAAAGCCCATTAAATTTATTGGGGTGGGAGAAAAATTCGATAAACTTGAAGTATTCCACCCTGACAGAATGGCCTCTCGTATCATTGGAATGGGAGATATGCTGAGCCTTATAGAGAGAGCTGAAAAAAAGACCGACCTAAGAAAAGCAGAAGAGTTAGCTAAGAGGTTGCAGAGAGATGAGTTTACTCTTGATGATTTTAAAAAACAAATTGAACAGGTAAAGAAAATGGGATCATTATCTCAGATTTTAAAAGGCCTTCCCACCGGGGGTGTTTTTAAAAATATAAATAAAATACATATAGATGATAAGAGGGTCAATTATTTTGAAGCGATTATAAATTCCATGACTCCAGCAGAAAGAAATAATCCAAAGATAATAAACGGGAGCAGGAGAATGCGGATTGCTCGAGGGAGTGGAAGGCCCGTTTCTGAAGTTAACCAGCTGCTCAAGCAGTTTTTTGATATGAAGAAGATGATGAAAAAGCCTAGTTTCAAGAAGATGATTTCTTCCTTTCCATTATCCCATTAAACATGAACTATTCATAAAAAAATGGCGATTTTTTTATTATCATTTTGTTTTCAGTGATGTACAAGATTTTTTCAAAAAAAATGACCTGAATATTTTTTTTGTTTGTATTTTAATTTTAATCGCCATTTTTTTACCATTGAGGCGAGCCGATCTCACTGCATCTGCTTCGTACCAGGGCATTCGTAGTGAAGGATCACGACTTCATGCCCTGTGCCTCGTATCTGCAGCAATCTTGACTCGTGAATAATTCATGTAAAATGAGTTGACTTATGGTCAAAATTTAGATATTATTTCAGAACATATTATTCGATGGAGTTGAGCGATTTAAATGGTTTCAATCAGATTAAGAAGACATGGAGCAAAGAAGCGGCCTTTTTATCGGATCGTTGTCATAGATTCTAGAAAACCGCGGGAAAGCAAGGCTAAAGAGACAGTAGGAACCTATGATCCTTTGCAAGATCCCCCTAAAATCAATATTGATTTAGAGAGGGTAAGATATTGGATAAGTAAAGGAGCTCAGACTTCTAATACAGTACGATCTCTTTTACACAAAATTTCTAACTTAGAGAAAAAATCTGGCAAACAAGCTTAAAGGAGGTTACAGTGCAAGAACTCGTTGAAATGATAGCTAAATCATTGGTTGACAATCCGGACAAGGTGGTTGTCTCTCAATTAGAGGGAGAACAGACCACAATTCTTGAACTCAAAGTTGCTCCGGAGGATTTAGGTAAAGTTATCGGCAAACAGGGAAGAACCGCTAGAGCTATCAGAGTCATACTTGGTGCAGCTGGTATGAAGCTGAAAAGACGATTCAATCTAGAAATTATTGAAAAGTAAAAGGTGAGTTATTAGCTGGAAGACCGTAAAAGTTCAAAGGAGGGAAAGCGAGCGTAGGGTAAGACACAATTATGTGTAATTAAAGAGCCGAGAGGGATTTTTTTAATTAAGAAGGCTCTCGAAGGTGTCATAGACAGAAGATCTGTGTGGGGGAGACGTTCTGCAGGAAAAAAGAGGTTGGATTCTATAAAAATGAATCTCTAAATTTCCCTTTCAAAAAACTTTTATAGTTCACCTGGATTATTCAAGAGTCGAGATTGCTGCAGATGCAAGACACAGGGCATGAAGCCGCGGTCCTTCACCAAGCAAGGGTTAATTGTGAAGAGTGAATGGTAAATAGAAAGAAAAATGAAAATAAAATAATAATGAACACATCGCCGTTTTTTTATGAATAGGTCAGGTTAAATGAGGTTTGATATAATCACGATATTTCCAGAAATATTTAAGAGTTATTTCTCTGAAGGAATTATGGGGAAGGCTCTAAAGAATGGATTATTGGAGATATATATCCACAATTTAAGAGATTATGCTCAAGGTAAGCATAAGCAGGTTGATGACCGTCCCTTTGGAGGAAATCAGGGAATGGTTATCAAGCCAGAACCTGTCTTTTATGCTGTTGAAGCTGTGAGGGGTGAGGAGAAAAGTTTAATCTGTCTGCTATCTCCCAAAGGAAAAAGATTTAATGCGAAAATGGCCGAAAAATTTGCAAAATATTCACAAATAATACTGATTTGCGGCCGTTATGAAGGAGTCGATGAAAGAGTAGCTAAGAATCTTGTTACGGATGAAATCTCCATAGGGGATTTTGTTTTAACTGGAGGAGAACTGGCTGCTATGGTTTTTATTGACAGCGTTTCAAGATTCCTTCCTGGAGTCGTTGGAAAGATGGAATCAGTCAGGGAGGATTCATTTTCTTCAGAGTTGTTAGACTATCCTCAGTTTACAAGGCCCAGATCGTTTAGGGGGATGGAAGTCCCTGAAGTGCTTTTTTCGGGAAATCATAAAAGAATTGAGATTTGGAGGAGAAAAAAAGCTCTTGAGAAAACCATGAGACTTCGACCGGATCTTTTAAAAGGAAGAAGATTTTCCAAAGAAGATAAAGCACTTATTGAAGATTTAAAAACTGCAATGAAAGGCAAGAACAATGGATCTAATTGATTTAGTAGAGAAAAACGATATCAAGGAAGAAAGGGATAATTTTAACGTAGGCGATACCGTAGAAGTTCATGTCATTATAAGAGAGGGTGATAAAGAGCGGGTCCAAGTGTTTAAAGGAAATGTAATTTCGAAAAAAGGATCAGGTTCAAAAAAGATGTTCACAGTCCGGAAGATTTCTTTTGGGATTGGGGTGGAGAGAATATTTCCGCTTTATTCAAAAAGCATAAAGAAAATTATAGTTATTCGAAAAGGCAAAGTGAGAAGATCCAAATTATATTATTTAAGACAGTTAAGAGGGAAAGCAGCCACCATAAAAGAGTCTAGATGAAATAGTGTGTTAATGCTTTATTTTTGTGTTATTATAATAGAAAGTGGCTGATTTTTATAGTGAAAGACAAGCAGCAAAAAGAGGATTTAAACATATTGCCGGAATAGATGAAGCCGGAAGGGGTGCTTTGTTTGGGCCGGTCGTAGCCGCGGCGGTTATGTTTAACTCTTCTTATATTCATAAAGAGCTTTGTGGGTGGGTGAAAGAAATCAATGATTCCAAGCTTCTTTCTGTAAAGAAAAGGGAAAGGCTTTTACCTTTGATATTGATGAACGCAGACTCTGTTGGATTAGGATTTGCCACGAACTTAGAAATTGACAGAAATAATATTTTATGGGCCTCAAAGGAGGCGATGAAAAGGGCCGTTGAGAACATGCCGAGGAAGGCAGATTTTCTTTTAGTTGACGGTTTAGAACTTGATAATGTAAATTATCTTCAGGAAAGAATTTATAAAGGAGATCAAAAAAGTATTTCAGTTGCAGCCGCATCCATAGTGGCAAAAGTAGTCAGGGATGGTATGATCAAAAGGCTGAGTCAAATATTCAGTGGATATTCATTAGATAAGAATAAAGGTTATGGGACCAGGGAACACTATTTGGCCCTCAAGAGATTGGGCCCTACTGTTTTTCATAGAATTACTTTTCATTTAAAGTGTGAAATCGGAAAATGATTGAAGAAGAGGAAAGAGAAAAAATAGAAGTTAGAGCAAAAAAATTAGTTAAAAAGGGGAAAACTGAGGAAGCTGTCACAGAATACAGAAAGTTATTGACAGGTAAAGATCAGGATATCCCTATTAGAAATATCCTGGGTGATCTTTATATCAGATTAGGACAGAGAAAAAAGGCTGTCGGAGAGTTCGAAAAAATTGCAGAGTTGTATGAAGAAAAAGGAATCTATTCCAAATGCATCGCTACCTTAAAGAGGATTGCTCGGATAGAACCAGAAAATTTGGACATATCCAGAAAGCTGGCAGACCTTTATAACAGTCGGGGATTTAAGTCAGATGCTTTGGTTGAATATTCTAAGCTGGCCAAAGAATTAAGAAAAAGCGGGAAGAACAAAGAAGCTATTCAAATGTACGAAGCGGTGCTTAAACTCAATGAAGATGACATCGAGTCAAGGGAGATTTTGGCAGAATTATATGAAAAGGAAGGAAAAATTGATGAAGCTATTGAAAAATTGAATGAGGCCGCAGAGTTTAAAATCAGCAAAGAAGAACTGAAAGATGCCTATAAAGTTTTAGAAAAAGCAAAAAGATTGAAAGCTGATTATTCCCGTACTTTGACGAATATCATTGAGATATACAAAAAGGAAGATAAGAAAAGGGAAGCCTTCAAACTTATCGATGAAATACTTGATAAAGATGAAAAGAATTTAAAGGCGCTTTATATGTTGGGTAAGCTTTATTTAGAAGATAAAGACGTGGAAAAAGCGAAAGAAGTTTTTCTGCGCATTATCACTGAAAGCCCGAAGGATATTAATGCTCGGATCAAATTGGGGAAATTGTTTATTGAAGAGGGAGATCTTGATGAAGCTTTTAAATATTATGAGCCGGTTGTTGATTTCCTGGCAAGAAAGAAGAAGGAAGACAAAGCCATTGGACTTTTAGGACTCATCCTTTCAGAAAGAAAACCTCATTTAAAGACACTTGAAAAATTGGCTGGTCTTTACAGATCGAAGGGGGATAAAAGTGATCTTGAGATTATCAATAGGCTTATTTTAAAGGAATGCCGAAAAAGGGGATACAAAGAAAAAATGGCGGCTGTTTTGGGAGAGCTGTTAAATCTTTTTCCAGAAAAAGAAGAATATTTTAATGAATACAAGAGAGTCAAGAAGGAACTAGGTCTGTTGGAAGAGGAAGAGGAGGCTTCTTTAAGTGTCAATGAGGTTGATGAATTTATAGACAAAACTCTTTCTAAAGTTGATTTGTATATGGAACAGGGCCTCATTAAGAATTCAAGAAGAATACTGCAGAATTTAGACATTAAATATCCAGATCATAAAAAAATAAAAAACAAAATAAAAGAGTTAGAGGAATTGGCTACAAAAATTCAGGTGAAAGACATTACCTCTCGTTTGGTTAAAGTCAGAGAAAAGGAAACTGAGTTATTTGGAGAGATCAAACAGCCTCCCCGGCCTTCGGTGCCTTCTTTGTTAGAGCCTGGATTTGAAGAGAAACTGACTTCCGCTGATATTTTTGCTGAAACGGATATTATTCCAATGATCACTAAACAAGATGGTGATAAGCAGTATTATGATCTTTCAAATAGACCGAATGAAGAGATAGAGGCCATAAAAGATATTTATAATTATCAATTGAGAGGGGACACCACCATTGTGGAAAAAGCTCTCTCAGATATCGTTTCTGATTTTCGCAAAGCCTTAGATGAGAAAGTAGGCAAAGAGGATTATGAAAGTCATTATAACCTTGCGATAGCTTTTATGGAGCAGGAGCTTTATGATGAGGCTATTGAAGAAGCTAAAATGGCTTTAAAAGACCCCCAAATTGCTGTGGATAGCTGTCATGTTATCATTTCTTGTTATCAGAAGAAAAAGGACTTTAAGGAAAGTTTAAAATGGTTAAAAGAAGCCCTCAATTTAACTAAAGAAGGAACCGCACTTTCTTTTTCTATTAAATATGATATGGCTCTTGTCTATGAGAGTTTAGGAGAATTTAAGAAAGCTCTTGATATTTATAAAGAAATTAGAAAATGGAATAAAGATTACAGAGATGTCAAGGAAAAGATAAAAGAAATAAAAGAGAAAAAATAACTTATCTCCTCATTTTTCGTTTGATTCAGCCCATCTATCCAAAGTGAGAAAATAGCTGACCTAAATCGTTATCTAAATTAGGGATTAGAGGAACTATCGGCATGATCGATTCGGATGATTCTTATAAAGAGGGGATTGGTTCAACATCCGGAAATTTCAAGATGATAGGGCAAAGTCCCTCCATGCAGAAAATTTTTAAATTTATTCATAAAGTTAAGGACATCAATGCCCCTGTTTTCATCAGCGGAGAAAGTGGCACGGGAAAAGAGCTGGTGGCAAGAAATATTCATTTAACTGGAATGAGGAGCCAAAAGAATTTTGTAGCATTGAACTGTGGAGCCGTTCCAGAAAATCTTCTGGAGAGTGAATTGTTTGGATACCTTAAAGGATCATTCACGGGAGCTTTTAGAGATAAACGAGGACTTATTGAGGAAGCGGATAAGGGGGTCTTATTCCTGGATGAGATTTGTGACTTATCTTTTATGCTTCAGGCAAAGCTTCTCCGTGTTCTTCAGGAGAAGGAGCTTAGGAGAATCGGAGAGAACAGGCCTCGTCCCGTTGATATCAAAGTGATAAGTGCCACCAATAAGAATATAGAGAGAGAAGTGGAAAAAGGGCGGTTTCGTGAAGATTTGTATTATCGGCTTAAAATAATCTCTATTGAACTGCCTTCATTAAGAGAAAGAGGTCGTGATATTCTCTATCTATTAGAATATTTTCTCAGGAAGTTCAGCAGTGATATGGGTTTGAAGGAGGTTCGTTTTTCTCCCGAAGCTCTTAATTTTCTGATCAATTATTCTTGGCCTGGGAATGTGAGAGAACTTAGAAACGAAGTGCTGAGATGTATGGTTTTATGCCAGGATTTAGATGTCGTTTCCGAGAAAGATCTTTCTCGGAAGATAGTTTTAGGTGGTCAAAAAGAAAGTCAGATGTCCTATGGTTTCTTTGCAGCAAGAGCAGAATTTGAAAAAAAATATATCAACCAAGCTTTGGCTCGTTTTAATTATAATCAAAGTCAAACAGCGGAGAAGATTGGTCTCAGCAGGCAGGGACTTTTTAAGCTTATAAAAAAGCATCGCATTGAAATGCCTTAAATCACCTGACCTATTCATAAAAAAATGGCGATGACTTCATTGTTATTTTGTTTTCTGCGATATATAAGATTTTTTCAAGAACAATGACTCGAACATTTTTCC
>CAZRGM010000016.1:0-2866 GCA_964599635.1 uncultured Eubacteriales bacterium
TTTGCCCCTGAAAATGGCCATTTAAGCCTTAAAAACGCCTATTATTGGGACGATTATCATTGAATTTCAATAGGATAGCTTGGTCCGACCCCGACCCACCGCATTTTGATGGTATTTGTGACGTAACAATGGTGGTGGGTATAATATTGATTCTGATAGGACTGGTAAAGAAAGATAAGGATTCAAAACAGAAAACGTGAAAAAAGCGAATTTATTAGAAAGGAGGCTAACGAAATGAACAAAAACTTAGGACAGAAAAAAACAAAAGGAGAGAATAAATAACTAAAAAATTTCACAACTTAAAAAGACTCTATATTTTTTCTCTAATTATCATTGCTTTTTTTTCATTGGTATGCAAAGCACCTTCTCCGGAAGATCTTACAGATGGTGATTCTTTTTCAAATACTCTTAACGGAGCCGGTTGGAATTCATATAAAATAGCTGGCGCCATAGAATGCTCAGCTGAATTTAAAAGATAGTTTTGATACAGGAGGGAGGCATGAACAATAAAAGCATCAACGAATCAACACCTTTTGAGAGTCAAATCAAACACTGGACTGAAGAAATCCAGGAAAAACAAGACCGCGTCGATAAAAAAACAAAACCAGCTAAAATAATCCTTGCTTTGGCTGTAGTTGTGGGAGTAGGTTCCATCTTTATTCTCGGGGAATATGCCTGGATCGGTCTTGTTCTTCTTATTGCCGGCATTTCTTTAAGCACCATTTTATTCATCAAAGGCTCAAAGTACAGGAAAGCCACTGTCCAAGAACTTGTCAAAAATATCCAAAAAGAATTACAAAGTGAAAAACTGGAAGCAGAAGAGTTTGTGAAAGGCCTATATGGAAAAACAAAAGGCAAAGTAAACCAGGAAGTCCTCAAGAAAATAGATCCTGATATTTTTGGAATACTTAACCTGCGTGATAAAGGGAAAAAACTTTGTACTCAGGTCTCAAAGAAGGAAATCAAACCCATGAACATTAATGTCAGCGCTACATCAGGAAGCATTGATAAAATAACAGTTGATGGTGAATCAGAAATTGATGAATTCTCTTCTATTGCTGTCGAATATCTATCTCATAAAGGTTATGTGGAAGGAATCGCTGCCCTGGCTATGGTTCAAATGATTTATACGGAAATGGCACCGCCTGCTGGTGAGTTATACATCCATTCTTATGAAGGAAATCAAGCTTTGAAAGATGCGGCCTTACAAGCACAAAAAGTTTTCAGCAGCTTTGATTTGACTCCTGAGATGAAATCAGTAAAGGAAAATTTAGCAAGGCGACGCTCTAAATCTATCTTGGAGCAGCTCTTGGCAAAAGAGAAACAGGAAGCTAGTCAGGCCGAAGCCAAGTTATCTGAAATCCTTGATTCAACTCAGTTGAAAGTGCATGACCCGGCCTTTGTCGGTTCCTGCATTGATTATATTGGAAAGAATACTAAAGATCCTCTTAAAAGAAATCAAAGTTATACTCTAATTGCCCAGATTCCTGACATCCGGACCATGCCATTCTTGATGGAAGGTTTTAGACAGCTTTTCTTTTTCCCCCAAGGAATCGAAGCTGTAAGCATTTTCGGAGAAGAATCATATCCAAAGTTATTGAAGGCTCTGAAAGAAGGCAGCGGCTCATTACGTTTCAACGCAGCCATGGCACTGGGATTTATGAATGTGAAGAACGCAAAGTCAGAACTTGAAAAGATATTACCTGAAATTAAAGATCCCAAGGAAAGAGCTGGTGTCTGTTATGCATTGGTTCGTCTTGGCGATAAGGATAAACTGGAGCCTATTTTTGATACCCTCAACAACTCTGATAAAAATATTCGTCACGCCTCAGCCATTCTCTTGGAACATCTTTCGGATCCCCTTGATGAGAAAATCTACTTAAAACATCTTGAGGACGAAAACTGGTTAGTTCGTCTGCGACTTATCCGAAAACTTGGAAAACAAGGAACGACCAATTCTTCCTTAATAGAGGCTCTTATCAATCGTTTCGATGATGAAAACGAAGAAGTTCGATCTGCAGCTGTGACCACCATGGGGAAATTGAATGCAGAATTAGTCTATGATCGCATGGTCGAACTTACTGAATCGGGAACGTCTAACCCACGTCTCTGTGCTTTCAAAGTACTGGGTTCGCTTTCGCAACCCAAATCAATATCCTTACTCACCGACGCGTTATCAAAGACATATGATAAAGATGTCCGCAGAGCTATCATTTCCTCTTTAGGTTCTCTGAATGCAGTAGAGGCGGTAGATGAAATTTCAGAATTTCTTGATGATGATGATTTGTCCCGTGCCGCATTCTGGGCACTTCTTCAGATTTCTTTTAAAGACAAAGACTTGGTGTTGAAACATATGAATGGTGCCAAACACAATATCAAGAGACTTTTCTTGTTAAGCTTACATGGTGACGAAAAAGCCAAGCGCAAATTAGATAGTGAAGTCCTCTCATCAAAAGATCCTATAAAATTAATTAATGCGCTGGAATATATACAGCTTTTAAAGGATCCTATTTTTAATCGGACCCTTCTCTCTTTATTAGATTACAGAAAACCAGAAAGATTTCCCGGCGACCGTTATATTTCTTATATGGCTCTAAAAGGGCTGGTTCATATTCAAACATCAGAAATTTGATTAGAGTGATTTTGATGAACCAATGTTTTCAAGCAACTGGTTCGAATGAAAAAATTAAAAAGAATTTATTAACCCAAGTTTAACCCCATTATGAACACAACTACAGTAATATCGGTGGGTTAGAGCAGAGCGAGCAGATTTATGGTCACTACATCTTTTCCATCTCCACCTTTGTAAGTTTCAGGGGAACGCTGGTAATTTTTAATGCACTATATACCTCTACCTGCTTCGGTG
>CAZRGM010000017.1:0-40774 GCA_964599635.1 uncultured Eubacteriales bacterium
GTCTGACCCACGGACGGGGGGAGTTACGGAGCCGCCGAGAAAAACGAAGAAGAATGGCGTTAAGAATCTGAACGGAGCACAAGCCATATCTGAATTTCAGATCGGCTCGCCTCTAAGGTAAAAAAATGGCGATTATAATAAAAAATTCAAACAGGAAAAATGTTCAAGTCATTGTTCTTGAAGATGTCGTGTATATCACTGAAAATAAAATGATAATAAAGACATTGCCATTTTTCTATGAATAACTCAGGTAAATAAATTTATAGGAGATATACTTATGGGAAAAGATCATTGGAAAAAGCCGCCTAAGGAATGGAGTTCCAAGACTAGGGCTGCCCATGTTGGTTATGATCCTTTTTTGAGCATGGGAGCTGTGCGTCCACCTATTTTTGCGGTTTCCACTTTTACGACTGAAGACGCCGAAAAATTAGAGCATATGTTTCGGAGATCTTCTGGCATTGAGAGTCCGTTATCTCCAGATGATGAGTGGCCTATTTATACCCGAGTATCAAATCCTAATTTCATAATGTTATGTGATCGAATTCAATGTTTGGAGCAAGGAGCAGAGGACCCTACGGCAGTTTACTTCCCGAGCGGCCTTTCTGCTATATTCACCGCAGTAATCAGCTTATGCAAATCAGGAGATACTTTGATTTTCGGGTATCCTGTCTACGGGGGAACAGATCATATGTTGAGACATATCATCCCTGAAAGGATTGGTATCAATGTTGTTCCTGTGGATGCCACGGATCTCAATCAGGTGGAAGAAGCTCTTAAGAAATACGCTGACACCGTGAAGATGTTGTTTATTGAAACTCCAGCCAATCCCAGTTTAGCCATGGTGGATATAGAGAAAGCAGCTGACTTGACTCATCAGTATTCTGACGGGGTGCTAGCTGTTGATAATACGTTTATGTCTCCCATTTTACAGCATCCATTTAAACATGCGGCGGATATAGTTATTTACTCAGGGACAAAGTCCATAGGGGGTCATTCTGATTTGATTGCTGGTTTTGTGATTGATAGAGATCGGAAGAGGGCTATGAAGATACAGTCCATACGCTCAGGTACAGGACCCACTTCATCTGCTTTTGATGCCTGGCTGCTTTATCGATCTTTGGACACGCTGGAAGAAAGAGTGTTAAAATCTCAAAAAAACGCCAAAAAGGTAGCCCAATTCCTAAAGGAACATCCAAAAGTGGATCGAGTTATTTATCCTGATTTTTATGATAAAAAAAGTCCGGAATGGGAAATTTTTCAGAAGCAGTGTGAGGGTCCTGGATCTATGATCACCTTTGATCCTAAAGGAGAAAAGAAAGAAGCTTATACAGTCCTTAACAATCTTCACATATTTGGTTTAGCGGTTTCTCTGGGAGGAGTCGAATCTCTGGCGGAGAGTCCCTGGTTTCATACCCACTTGGATGTATCTGATGAAGATAAAAGAAAATCAAGATTTAAACCTCAGACTCTAAGGCTTTCCATAGGGATCGAGGATGCTGATGATTTATGCAGTGACCTAAATCAAGCATTGGCTAAAATTTAATCTGATTTATATTCCGCGAAACTTGGATTATTCGGCAGCAAAAATGGGTCTCTTCATTATTTTATCCCATTGTTTTAGTCATACTTACCGTTCTCATAAATCTCATTCAGGCATCGGCGTTAATTTTTTGGTAACGGCAATCACTTATCATCTTTAAAAAAAGATTTCAGGTACATGTTTCGACCTTGAAATAAGTTGAAGTTCAAAAATCTTTATGCTTTATAATTCTTTTATTAAACTATAAAAAGATTAGAGAGTGATTTTTTATATGAGGATAACAGGATGAAAATAAAAGGATTTTTAGTGATTCTTGTTTTAGTTGCTATCGTGGCCTTTTTTATCTATTTTATTGGCACAGGAGAAAAAAAACTCATAGAAAGTCAAGTCGGTTCTTATTCAAAGACTAAAGAAACTGTGACTCGAACTAATATGAATACCTTAAAACGTGCTGTCGATATTTTTGCGGCCCAGAATGGAAGGTTACCAGAAAGACTAAAAGACCTCAGATTAAACATTTCGCTTTCTACAGGAAAAATGGATGCATGGGGGACTGAAATCAAATATGAAAGACTCTCTGAATTAGAGTTTCGTTTGATTTCAGCCGGAAGTGATAGGATCTTTAACACAGATGATGATATCATCATAGAGTGAATCTAAGGGAAATAGAGAATTCTAAATGGATGAGAGGAAGAGATAAGAGAATGATTATCTTAAGGAAGGCTGTTTTTTAATGGATGAAGAGTTTGATCCTGAGAATAATTATAAAAATACGAAAAAATCGATTGGATATATTTCACCTGAGAGGGCGGAGCAGAAAGATTATGATCGGGTTGGCTTTAAAGCCGGACTCGAAGTCCATCAACAGCTGAAAACAAAAAAGAAATTATTCTGCAACTGCCCGGCTGGGCTTTATAACAGTAAAGAGGAATATGATGCGGAGATCATAAGACATATGCGGCCCACCTTGAGTGAGCTGGGAGAATATGATGGCACCGCTTTAATGGAGTTTAAAACCAGAAAACAGATTGTTTACAGAGTAAAAAATGAAACAGCTTGCACTTATGATATAGATGATACCCCTCCTTTCCCTTTAAACAGAGAAGCCCTGGACATAGCCCTAGAGATTTCTCTTTTATGCAAATTGAATATTGTGGGAGAAGTTCACATCATTCGGAAGCAGTATTTGGATGGAAGTATCCCTACTGGATTTCAAAGAACTGCTATTTTAGGAGTGGAAGGAGAAATTCAGCTCACGAACAAGAAAGTCAGATTGATTCAGCTAAGCATTGAAGAAGATTCATGCCGGGAGATATCTGATATCAGACATGTAAGAAAATATCAAACCGACAGGTTGGGGATGCCTTTAATTGAGACTGTAACCTATCCTGATTTTAAAAATCCGGATGAAGTCAGAGAAGGAGCCGATTATATTCGGTATTTAAACCGAAGTACAGGAAAGGTGAGAACTGGAATAGGTTCAGGGAGGGAAGATGTTAATGTGAGCTGTAAAGGAGGGTCCCGGGTTGAAATCAAAGGCGTTGCTCATAATAAATGGATCCCAAAGCTGACTCATAATGAAGTTTTTAGACAGTGGGCACTTTTACATATAAAGGATAAGCTCAGGGAGAGAGTTAAGCAGAGTCATAAATGGAAAATGGAATCAAAGTCCATTAGGCCTGAGTCTTTCCGCTTCAGATCCCAGTTTTTGAAAGAAGTTATTCAAAATGATTTTAAAATTGCGGCTGTAAACCTTCCTTCTTTTGAAGGAATACTGTCCCATTTCACTCAGCCTGGTCAAATGTTTGCTGATGAATTAAGCGGTCGTTTGAAGGTTATTGCTTGCCTGGAGAAGCCTAATATGACTCATTCTGAACAGATTAAGAAAGATATCTCCAAATATCAGTGGGATCGGATCAGAAAGATTTTAGGCTCCAGACAAGGTGACGCCCAATTGATGATCTGGGGCCCCAAAGAAGACATCCCCACAGCTCTTGAGACCATAGAGGAGAGGTGCCGGATGGCTTTCGATGGAGTCCCGCGTGAAAGCAGGAAGTCGTTCGAAAATGGGACCACTCTATTTGAGAGGGTCCTGCCTGGGCCTGACCGGATGTATCCGGATACGGATTCGTCTCCAATTCAGCTTAATGAAGAATATATAGAAAGCATAAGGAAAAGACTTCCCGTGGAGGTTTCAAAAAGAATAGATCAATTAAAAAAATGGGATATACCCGAAGATACGTTTCCTTATTTATTAAGAAATAATCTCGTTTCTTACATGGAAAAAATGATCCATGAATTTAAGATAAAACCCAGCTTTCTAGGAACTCTTTTTGCCCATGTGCTGAAACACGTCCAGGGATGTCGTCATGGTTCAGTTGAGTTCTCTTATGAAAAAGTTTATGATCTGTTGAAATTTCTTGAGGAGCGTTCAATTAGATTTGATATCGCCAAGGATATTCTTCCTGAATTCTATAACCACCACCAAGAGAGTTTTGATGGACTCTTAGATAGATTGGGATTTAAAAAAATGAATAGAGAGGATATTATAAATAAAATTCCTAGTGTTTTAAAAGATTTTGTCCCGAATAAAAGAGTGGATCATGAGAATAAGGCTCTTGTTGATTGGGCTATGGGAAAGCTGAGGTCCCTGGCATTAGGCAACATTTCTCTTTCCCATCTGAGACAGATTATAAGAGAAAAATCAGAAGAAAATGGATGAGAAAGGTTTGTTCCAGGGATATAAAGGCAGAGGACTCAGTGTATTAAAAAAGTTTAAGGCCAGGGTTTGGGGCAAGGTCAGAGTGGATACAACGAGGGGAATATTTGAAGGAACGATCCTTCCCAGAGCAGAAAACGATGATGACAGACATATTGTCCTTAAAATAGCCAGCGGTTATAACATTGGGATTAATATAGAGACGATAAATCACATGGAAGAGCTGGGTTACAAGAAGGCGGAATATCATATTCCCGAAAAAAAATTTCCTTATTCAGACAAAAAGCCGGACGTCAAACTATTCGGGACCGGAGGCACAATAGCTTCCAGATTAGATTACAGGACAGGTGCGGTGATCCCGGCCTTTTCTCCCGGAGAACTCTATGGCGCTGTACCTGAGCTTGCAGATATCTGTAATATAAAAACCGAAAAGTTATTTGGGGTTTTCAGTGAGAATATGGGACCTATGCAGTATAAGGTCTTAGCTAAGGCCATCCAGAAAGAAATCCAGAAAGGAACCGACGGAATCATTATTGGGCACGGAACGGATACTCTCCACCATACGGCTGCAGCTCTTACGTTTATGGTTCAGGATTTGCCTGTTCCTGTTGTACTGGTGGGGTCCCAGAGGTCTTCAGACAGGCCGAGCTCAGATGCTGCATTGAATCTGATGCATGCTTCTTATGCAGCAGGGCATTCAGATATTGCAGAAGTGTTAGTTTGTATGTTCGGCCCGACTTCGGATGAATATGGATTTCTTCACAGGGGGACACGAGTTCGAAAGATGCATTCTTCTTACCGTTCTACTTTTCGGACTATTGGAGATGTTCCTGTGGCCAAAGTAACCAGAGATAAGGTAAGCCTTATTAAAAAGAAATACAATCCCAGAAGAAAAGATAGGAAATGCCGTTTATTTCCTTATTTTGAGGAAAAAGTCACCTTGGTCTATTATTACCCCAATATGCATCGAGATATGATCGATTCTTTAGTTGATAACGGGTATAAGGGAATTGTGATTGCTGGCACAGGGTTAGGTCATGTCAATAAGCCTGTCTACCCGGCTATAGAAAGGGCTATTAAAAAGGGAGTTCATATTTATATGACAGTGCAGACCCTCTGGGGCTATGTCCATATGTACGTGTATGACACGGGAAGAGATCTCATGGCAAAGGGGATCATCCCTGCTGGAAACATGCTTCCTGAAGTGGCTTACATAAAACTTGGATGGGTATTGGGTCAGACAGATGATCCGGAAAAAGTAAAGGAGATGATGCTTAATCCCATCAATGATGAGATCACCGAAAGAGAGCCTTATAATGGGTATCTCATTTACCAAGGCGGAGTTCCAGAGGTTGAGGAATTTATCAGAAAATTCCATAAATAAATATAAAATTTATGCTCTGGGATTAAGCGGACCTATTCATGTTTATTCTATAGAGATATTTCTAGGGTAACATTCTTTTTTTTGAGGCTTTTAGAGAAAACATAATAAGATTTTCTGGCAATGGATATTTTATCCATAAATTTATCATATTTTTTATGAAGGGCCTTCTCTATTTTCTTTTCTCGATGAAATCCTTTCGATTCAAACTGATTGACCCACCATGTGGAATCAGCTCCAATAAGATGCCCGTTTTTCGGATAGCCATAATCGTCTGTATGTATGGTTTGGAAAAGGTTATTTTCTTTGACATCTTGTTTCCAATCTTTGATGTAGAATGGAAAGATTTCTCCGAAGATAGCGTCTCTACCAAAGGCGGGGATATTGCAGAAAAGGTAACCTTCTTCAGAAAGAAGAGTATGAATTTTTTTTATGTATTCTGAGAGTTTATTGGGATTCAGGTGTTCGAATATGTCAAGCCCAAGTATAAAATCATAAGTTTTCTCAAGATTGAGTTCTAAAATATCCCCAGAGTGAATATTTTTTTTTATTTCCGGGATTGCCTTGGAAATGAAGAGGCTGCTTATTTCGATTCCCTCACTATTAATCCCCCTATCAAAAAGACATTTCATGACAGTCCCATTTGCGCAGCCTATATCGAGCACAGAGTCAGGATTGAAGAGAGAGATTATTTCAGATAGAAGTTTTTGATCTTCTCCAATCTGGAGATTCCAAACCCCTGGTTTTTCATAATATCCGTTTTCAATTATTTTTTTTCAAGCCAGTCAAAGTCAGAAGGCTCTTTAACTTTAAAAACCCATATATTTTCTTTTGCATTTATGTCCAGGGTTTGTTTGTACTGATGAGGTTTTTCAGTCCTTATCGAAGGGAGAAGAAGATGGTGCAGATTTTCTCTGGTTATTTTGTTTTTAAATTCATCTGATTCGATGATATCTAATATCACGGAGACTCTGGATTCCCCTTTTTTTAATAATTCCCAATAATAGTGTTTTCCTTCCTGATCTATTTCTCTTTTAAGAAGTTTCCGGTATATTTCTTGGAGGAAAATTTCATCAGTTTTATTTTCTTTCTTGAATTTACTAAATAGATTTTTCATTTTTTACATTTTCTCACTGACTCTCTTTTTTACTCTCTTTTATTTTAGTTCAAAATATCACGTTGTAAAGGAAAACAAGAAATCATGGAGGTTTTTGTTGTTGATTAGGAAAATTCTCTGTAATATAATATCCAAAATTTTAGAGAAAACGCATGAAAAGATTTAAGCTGATTATTCCTATATTTTCGATCACATTCTCAACAGTTCTCATAGAAATTTTATACACTCGTGTTTTTTCTGTCTTATATGTCAGCTCTTTTGCTTTCTTGATGATATCTTTAGCTCTTTTTGGCTATGGATTAAGCGGTGCGTACATGTCCATAAGCCGTTTCACAGATAAAAAAGATGCCATTAAGTATTTAGAGTTATTTCTGCTTGCCTTTTCATTGAGTCTTCCTGTCATTTACAAAATCACTCTCTCAACCAATATAGATTTTTTAAATCTTTTTGCTCCATTTTCTAATTTTTTACTTCTCGTTTTTAATTTTTTTCTTTTACTTCTGCCGTTCTTCTTTGCAGGAGCTTCATTGGTTCTGATTTTTAGCCTGTATTCTTCTGAGATCGGGAAACTTTATTTTATTGATCTTATAGGAGCTGCTTTAGGGGGAGTGGCTATCATTCCTTTCATCACAAATTTCGGACCTTCAAGAGTCATCTTGATCATATTTTTGTTGTTGGGATTCTCATGGTTTTTAATAGCAAGAATGAGGATAACCAAAAAAGCGATCATTGTATTTTTCATTGTGGCTGCCTTTGCTGTTTTATTTATTTATTCGGAAGCTTTATTCCCCATAGTTCCTAAAATGATCAAAAGGGGATATCTCAGACATTACCACAACAATATCATTGAATATTCAACATGGAGTCCGATTAATAAAGTGGATGTCGCTCCGTTTATAAAAAGGAAAAAAATAATCTGGATAGATGCAGGGACCATGCAGTCCTGGCTTTCTAAGTTTGATGGAAAAGTTCAGAAGCTGAAGCCTATCAAATGGGCCAATGAAGCGATCCCTTATCAGCTCACAAGAAGGGGGAGTGCTTTCATTATCGGTTCGGCAGGGGGATATGAAGTTTTATGTGCAATTTCGCATAGATTTAAGGATATTATTGCTGTTGAGATGGATCCAGAGATTTGTCACCTAGTTAAAAATGCTTATTCAAATTACATTGGAAATATATTCCACCAAGAGAGAGTTCATCTTATAAACGATGAGGGAAGAAGCGTTCTGAAAAGGATGGATAGTCAGTTTGATGTGATTCAGATGGTTAATTCTCATAATGCAGATGCCTTATTATCTGGAGGATTAAGTATTGCTGAAACCTATATCTATACCGTTGAAAGTTTTAAAGACTACTGGAGGCATCTTAAAGATGACGGCTTTGTCTATATTGTGCATTGGTTTGGAGAAAGGCTTTTTTCGACAGCTTTCCAAGCATTGAGAGAAATGGATATTAAAGAGCCTGAGAGAAAATTTTTTATGGTTCAGAGAGAAAATGGATTCAGCTTTTTTTTCATGAAGAAAGGTAATATTGATCAGGAGGAGGCTGAAATTCTCAAGGAATTTGCTGGGAAAAGGGCTATTGTTTATTCACCTTTTGAGAAAATGGATAATCTTTATTACCAATTAGCTTCTCCGGATTATAAAGAGGCTGTTCATAGGTCATCTGTGAATTTAAGACCGGTGAAGGATATTTCACCCTATTTTAATCAGCCTAATAAAATCGGACAGTTTAAGTTTGAAAATATTCAAGTCAGCGGTATGGCTCAGGATGTAGTTAAATGGGCTTTAACGTACTCAAACAGTGTTTATCTATCCATACTTTTTCTCTCTATTTTACTTCCTGTTGGGCTTATATTTATTCCTCTGAAAGCATCAACCAAAGGATATGTGAGTAAGAATTTCGTTTTTTATTTCTTTCTCATAGGACTTTCTTTTATTACTGTAGAGATTATCATGATAAAAATCTTCCAGCTTTACTTAGGAAATCCAGCTTATTCTATCTCTGTCATTATTTCTTCTTTACTGGTCTCGTCTGGGATTGGGTCCCTTTTATCTAAGAAAATGAAAGGGATTATAGGGAAATACTTCATCCTCATTTTTTCTGTGCTTTTGTTCTTGATATTGGTTCTGTATTCTTTGTTTTTGTTTAAAATCATATCTGCTTTCATTCATTTTGACTTGATAGGACGTGTTTTTATAACTTTTATTCTTATCTTTATTCCAGGGTTTTTAATGGGAGTGTTTTTTCCCACAGGAATTGAATATATAGGAAAGAGGCAGAAATCTATGGTAGGCTGGGCTTGGGGGTCCAATGCTTTTGCTACGGTTTTGGGATCGGTTATGACCGTGATTATCGCCATAAATTGGAATTTTTCGGTGTCTCTATTATTGGCTGCCTTGTTCTATATTTCTGCTGGCTTGATTTACAGCTTTTCTACGAAAGGCGCTTAACCTGACCTATTCATAAAAAAAATGGCGATGTTTTCATGATCATTTTATTTTCAGCGATGCACAAGATTTTTTCAAAAAAAATGACTTGAACATTTTTTTTGTTTGTATTTTAATTTTAATACCCATTTCTTTACCATTGAGGCGAGCCGATCTCACTGCATCTGCTTCGTACCAGGGTATTCGCAGTGAGGGGCCACGACTTCATGCCCTGTGCCTTGCATCTGCAGCAACCTCAACTCGTGAATAATTCAGGTTAATCGTATTTAACCTTGAACCACTTATAGTTTTTATGAAGGAGGCATTGCGTTATTTGAAAAGAATGTTATTATTTTTATTGATAATATATAGAAGGAGATTAGAAGATGTTTTTTTGGGATTATACTATTTTTCTTTTGATACCTCCTTTTTTATTAGCCTTATACGCTCAGTATAAAGTTAAAAGCACTTTCCAGAATTACAGTAAAAAGAGGGCCCACTCAAAAATTTCGGGAGCTGAAGTAGCCAAAGAAATACTGAATCGAAGCGGAATTGGGGATGTGAGCGTTGAAAGAATTTCCGGAAGGTTATCTGATCATTATGATCCCCGGAGTAAGACCCTGAGGCTTTCTGAAAGTGTTTACAGCAGTGATTCTATCGCAGCATTGGGAGTGGCCGCACACGAGACCGGTCATGCCATTCAGCATCACAATGGATATGTGCCGCTGTCCTTAAGAAACCTAATCTATCCAGTAGCCAGTTTTGGGTCAACACTTGCTTTCCCACTTTTTTTTATTGGGTTTATATTCAGCGCTGAAGGGCCTTCTGTCTTAATGGATATCGGTATTTTGCTGTTCACAGCTGCGGTAGCTTTTAGTGTGTTGACATTACCCGTAGAGTTCAATGCCTCTAAACGAGCCCTTGTTTTTCTCCATGAAGGCACTTATCTAAGCCAAGAAGAAACAAGAGGAGCCAGAAAGGTTTTGTCCGCTGCGGCTCTGACCTATGTAGCCTCCACAGCCATGGCTATTGTGAATCTTCTCAGGCTTTTAATACTCAGAGACAGAAGGTAATCTTTCTATTCATAAAATATATTGAAATTCAGAGGTTGAAGTGCTTTTTTAAATCATCTGGAAATTTTGGCATGACTTCCATATGAAAGATAATCAGATCTTTAAGTATTTTTCGGGCTTTTTGGATTTGTTTTACTGAAAAAGGATATTCTTTATCTGGAATTGGGGGATTTGACAAAATCCAGAAAAACAGGGAGTTTTCCTCAGAGGTTATTTTTTCTTTTTCTGTTGTATGACAGTTAGGGCAGAGGACACCATCCCTTTTCAATGAAAGCCACCCTATATTTTCTATGGGTTTATGGCATCTTTTGCATTTTTTAAAATTAGGGAAAAATCCATTAATTTTAAGAAACCATAATTCAAAGTAGGCTGTTAAAAATATAAGCTCTCTTCCCTGGCTTAAAGCTCGTAGTATCTGAAGCAGCAGTCTGAATAATGTATCGTTCTCGCTTTGATAAGGAAAGGAATTTTCTATGAGTTCTGAGAAATAATGTAATGTGAAAGCTATGTTCAGATCACTCTGAATTTCAAAAAATGATTCTAGGAGGTCGCATTCGCTGACTGTAACTAAATCTTTATTTTCTTTTTCGTAAAAATATATATTGAGATAAGATAAGGGTTCTAGACAGCTTCCAAATCGATTGCCAAATTTTCGAGCCCCTTTAGCTATCCCTTTTAATATTCCTCTATTTCTGGAGAAAAAGTAAACAATTTTATCCTGATCTCCGATATTAAAAGTTCTGAGTACAATGGCTTCAGCTTGGTCTTTGGGCATTAAATTTTACTAGGAAAGATATTTAAGAAAAAGAGTCGCTAATCCTAAAAATATAAGAAATCCTAGCGAATCTGTGAACATAGTGAGCAGGTTTACAGAGCCAAGGGCAGGGTCAAGTTTAACAAGCCTGAGGAATAAAGGAATAAGTGTTCCTACCAGAGCTGCTATAAAAAGATTGAGGATGATGGCAAGCCCCAATACAAATCCCAGATAAGGATTCCCGATGAGAGTATAGGAAATGAGGCCCAAGAGTGATCCGATGACGATTCCATTGATTATCCCAACTATAATTTCTTTGAAAAGGGCTTTTCTTGCTGAGATCCATTCTGTTTGTCCTACCGCAATTTCTCTGACAATAATGGCGACAGTCTGGTTTCCAGCGATACCTCCTAGGGCTGCCACAAGCGGCATGAAGACTGCCAGAGTGACAAACTGTTGTATGGTTCCCTTGAAATAATTCACCACAAAAGGAGCCACAGAGGCTGTGAGTAAACTCAAGAGGAGAAAGGGGAGACGTTTCTTTATAGAAGAAAAAGGACTGTCTTGAATTCTATCTGTTGTATCAAGAGAAACCATTTTATAAATATCTTCAGTGGCTTCTTGATCAATAACGTCAATGATGTCATCAACAGTAATCACTCCGACAAGTTTCCCATTGGCATCTGTAACAGGAACAGCCACTAGATTATAGTCAGCGACAATTCTTGCAGCCTCTTCCTGATCTGTTTCGGTTTGGACGTTTATAACATTTGTGGTCATTATGTTTTTAAGAGGTGTGTTGGGATTAGAAAAAAGGACCTGACGCAGCGAAACGACTCCTTTTAAATGGAAATCATCATCCACCACATATAGATAAAAGGCTGACTCAACATCCCCTTCTAACTGCATGGCTGTGACAGCATCTGAGACATTTGTATTTTCATTTAAAGCATAGAAATTGGGGGACATGATCCTCCCTGCTGTTTCCTCTTCATGTTCCAGCAGCTCTTTGACTTCTTCTGTCGGTTTTTTTTCTAGAGAAGTGAGTAGATTATTTTTTAGATCTTCCGGCACTAATTCAAGAATGGAGGCAATATCGTCTGAAGGTAAGTCATTGAAGATTTTAGCTGCTGTTTCTACGGGTATTTGTTGAATGAGTTTAGCGGCATCTTCTGGGACTATTTCACTTAAGACTTCAGCTGCTTTTTCATTGTTATTTTCATGCAATGTGGTTAGAAGTATTATTTTTTCACGTTCAGTGAAGTGATTGATGAGTGTCGCAATATCAGGGGCATGAAAATTTTTCAAGAGATTCCAAAGTTTCTGTCTTGCTCCTATGTTTATGAATTTTCGCGATGAATTGATGATCAGACGGGTCATTTCGACTTTCATTTTTCAACTTTCCCTTTGAACGACAAAGATAGCATAAAAGAGTCACAGTGTAAATCAATTTAGAGGAATACTCACAGGAAGGACAAACAGGACTTATTTTGAAAAATGAATCCCCAATCTTTTTATATTGGATTCCAGTGTTTTTTTATCGATTTCAAGCTCAGAAGAAGTTTTATCCAGGTCCCAATTATTTCTAACAAGAGAGTTGTGAATAAAGTCTTTGTCAAAATTTTCTCTTGCTTTTTTTAAGGAGATTGCCTTCTTGATTTCGTGAAGGAATTCTGACTCAATGGGTTCGACCAGAAGGTAAAGGTGAGATGAATTTATTTCATCTTCCTTAACCATGATAACGAATCTTTCTATGACATTGATGAGCTCGCTGATATTACCTGGCCAAGAATAATTAACAAAAGCCTCCATAGCTTTTATATCCATTGATTTTTGCTTCTTGCCGTATTCAGATGAGAAATATTTCAGAAAATGATTTATGAGAAGAGGGATGTCTTCTTTTCTTTCCCTTAGAGGAGGCATTTTTATGGGAATCACATTGAGTTTGAAGAAAAGTTCTTCTCTGAACTTGTTTTCCATAACCAGTTCTCTTAAATTATGATGAGTCGATGAGATCATTCTCACGTTTGTTTCAATGTTATTAGAAGATCCTAGGGGTTTATACCTATTTTCTTCAATAAATCTCACCAGTTTATCTTGAGTTTTCAGGCTTAATTCTCCAATTTCATCTAGAAATAGAGTGCCTTTATGAGCTAGAGAAAGTTTTCCTTTTTTTTCTTTTCCTGAGTTATTCGTGTGTCCAAAAAGTTCGTCTTCGATCAGATTATCTGGGATGGCCGCAACATTTATTTGTATAAAGGCATTCTGTCTTCTTTTGCTATTTTGGTGGATCAATCTAGCGATAAGTTTTTTCCCTGTTCCATGTTCACCATAAATGAGGACTTTTCCATCACTGGGTGAAGCGGTTTGGATTTTTTCTCTAATTTTTTGTATGCTTTTTGTCTTTCCAATCAAATTGTATTTTGATTTCATCTCCTGTCGTAGCTGTATATTTTCTTCTTCTAATGATTTTTGTTTTAAGGCATTTTTTGCTGTGAGCACAACTTTTTCTAATGAAAGAGGCTTTTCTAGGAAGTCATAGGCCCCTAGCTTTGTTGATTTAACGGCAGCTTCGACGGATCCGTGTCCTGTGATCATAACGACTTGGATATTTTCATCAATATTTTTTATTTTTTTAAGGATTTCTATTCCATTCATTTCTGGCAGCCAGATATCTAGAAGGATGAGATCAAAGGATTCATTTTTCAATTTAATCAATCCTTTTTCCCCGGTACCGGTTGTGTCTACACGATAGCCCTCATCCTCAAAAATTCCTTTCAGAGAAGAGCGAATTCCGGATTCATCATCAATGACGAGTATTTTTTTTTCTTTCATATTGGTACCTGTATGATGAATTTTGTCCCTATGGGCTTATTGTTTTCTATAGTGATTATGGCATTATGTTCGTTGATAACCTGATTGACTATAGCCAACCCAAGTCCAGTCCCTTTTTTCTTTGTTGAAAAATGAGGGAGAAAAAGTTTCTGTTTGTCTTCTTCAGGGATGCCGGGCCCCGTATCAGATATCTCTATTCCAATTTTATTGAACTGTTTGTTAAGATAAGTTTTGATTTCGATTTCTCCTTTCTTGTTCATGGCATCAATAGCGTTATCAATGATATTGGTTAGGGCCCTCTTCATCTGTTCTTTATCAAGCTTAATATTATTTGGAATGTTATTATCAAATTGGGTTTTAAATTCTATTTCTGAGAAAATACCTTGGAATGGGGCAACAGTCTGTCTGATAACTTCGTGAATATCAGTTTCTTTGAGGTCAATTTTTGGCATTCGGGCAAAGTTTGAAAATTCGTCAATAAGATTTTTTATGGTTCTTGCTTCCTGGATAATTGTTTTTGTGCTTTCGATTAAAGTTTTGTCAGCAGGGGCTTTTCTCGCTCTAATCTTTCTTTCAATTCTTTCTGCGGATAATTGGATGGGTGTTAAGGGATTTTTTATCTCGTGAGCTACTCTCTGAGCAACTTCTTTCCATGCCGCAATTTTTTGAGCCTTTATCAGTTGAGTGAGGTCATCAAGAACAATTATTAATCCGGAGTTTTCCTTTTTTCCCTGTTCTATGTGAGAAATAGTCAGGGATAGGGTTGTATTCTGGCCGTTAAAACTTATCGTGATTTCTTTATCAGAAATTTGATATTTGTTTACAATCGCTCTTTCTATGTTTTGGATAATTTCTTTATATTTCAAATCGTTAAGAACTTCCTTATAATTTTTTCCTATCAAATTTTTACTTTCCAAGGACAGCATTTTGAGAGCAGATGGATTGATAGTCGTAATTTTATTGTTAGAATCGATTGTAATGACTCCAGTGGCAATGTCGTTCAGAACTGTTTCAATATATTGTTTTCCTGACTGGAGTTCTGATGTTTTTTGTTCAATATTTTCTCTGCTTTCTCGGAGATCAGATATCATTTTGTTAAATGAATCGATAAACATACCGAGTTCATCAGAAGCGGGATCTTGGACTTTGATATCTAGATTTCCTTTGGATACTTCCCTGGTTGCATTGGCCAGCTTTTCAACAGGGACAGTGATGCTCTTAGCCAAATGAAATCCAATCCAACTGGCAGCAAATACTAACAGAAGAGTGATGAAAATAAGCATTAAAAGATAGAATGTTTTGACTGGATTTTTCTGTGTTTTGACCTGTCTGTATCTTTTTACATAGGCAGAGATGTTATTAATTTTTTGAGCATAGTTTTGAGGGAGAAATTTGCCAGCAACCACAAGGAGATTTCCAGTTTCAGGAATGGATATAGAGACTCCTCTTCTTATCATCTCCCCACTTCCCATTGATTCGATGGTGCTGAAAACTTCTCCAAGATGGGCTCTTTTTACATAATTGCTGTTCATGTTGCGATAATATTGGAGAGGAAGATCTGGATTCATCATAGAGAAAAGTTCTTTTTCGTCTAAAAAGACACTGATTTCATCTAACCGGTATTCTTTTAATTTTTCTCTCACGAAGTCTATAAGGGGAACTCTATCCTCTGGATCAGCAAGTTTTTGACTTTGGATTGCTTTCCCTAACTGTTCTGCATAATGAAGAGTGCTGTCTTTGGTGTTCTGATAAAAACTTTCTGTGAGGTCACTGGTATCGTCCAATATTTTATCTATAGGGGTTTTAAACCACTGTTCAATATTTCTGGTGATAAAGTCACTTGCAAAGAAAAAAAGAAGTAAGGTGGGGATCAATGATAAAGAGATGAAGAATACCAGTAATTTTGTTTTAAATTTTGACCCCAGAACTTTTCTTTTTCTCTCTAGATAAAGCTTAACCAGGTTCCTACCCAGGACAAATAAAAGGATGAGAAAGAGAAGGATAACAATGATTTGAAGCAGGGAAAGAAGCATATTGGTTACAGATATGGGGGAAAACTGTTGGGTTCCTCGGATAATGGATTCAATGGCAACAAAAAGTATAATTAATAAAAGAATGAAGGCCCCTATGATTCGAGAGCCCTTTTTTTTCGAATTTTCCATTTTAGTGACGATGATTTATTTTCTTTTGACTGGGTAAGCTTGACAAAGTGTCAGCTGATCGTATCTCTAATTGTTTTCTCCAATATTGTTTATAATTTTGGGATGTTATATGCAAATGTTTTACAACTTGTCCTGATTTGCCTAAAGGTTTTCCTGGGACTCCATTAATACTGTAAGTAAAGCCACCTGCATTGCCGACATGAATAATAAATTCATCCTTTGCTGTTGAAGTCATTAGTTCATTGGGATGTTTAAGGCCCGAGAAAGAAAGCTTTCCGTCAGAGAAGATTTCTATCCATGTCAATTGATGAAAGTTTATCTGGAGAAGCATTCTGCGTTGGGGAATTAATGTATTGAGTAAGGAGGAAGTAGGCTTTTTGGAAGTCATTAAATCGGTTGTCAAGGTGTATTCATTGACAGAGACTGCTCGTTGGCCCTTTATTAAGCAAAAGATGATGATGAATACGACAATAAAAATGATAGAGTAGCTTGCTATCCGAAGCAGGGTTTTAAACTTTCTAGGTACTTCTGAGGGTGCGACTTTTTTCTCTATGGGTTCTGATTTTTCTTGCTTTTTTGTTTGGATGGTATGGTGAAAGTGATCCAATATTGTTTCTTGTTCCAGTCCAATATAATCAGCATAGGTCTTTATAATGCTTTTTATGAAAAATTTACCCGGAAGCATATCAAATTTATCTTCCTCTAGAGCCCTTAAATACCTTATGTTGATTTTAGTTGTGTCTGCAATTTCTTTTAGAGAAATTCCCCTTAGTTCTCTCTCTCTTTTTAACTTTTCTCCTACCGAATCCATCTTATAAAATTTTATGATAACTTCCCTCAATATGTCAACATGAGAGACTCATAACAAGTGATGAGAGAAAGCGCATTATCTAATCAGTGAAAATATGGAGTGAGGGGAAAAATTCAGCTTGATATGGCGCAAATTCCGGAGTAAATTGAAAGAAGAGAGGGATGTTTAATTATCAAAAAGCATCAAGAGCTCAGGAGATTCTTTCGAAAAAGTTAAATCTCTTCTGGAATGGATCAGAGGTTAAAAATATTGCTGGAGCAGATTGCAGTTATGATAAAAAAAATAGAAGAGTCGGGGCTAAAGTGGTTGTCTGCAGACTTCCAGATCTTAAAATGATTGATAGTTCAGAAGCTGTGGTCGCCGCTGCCATTCCTTATGTACCCGGCTTTTTAAATTTCAGGGAAGCTCCTGCTTATATCAAGGCATTTAAAAAATTGGATAAAGTTCCTGATATAACTTTAGTGGATGGGAATGGGATTGCCCATCCCCGGAGGATGGGGATTGCATCTTATTTAGGAGTTGTGCTTGATATTTCAACCATTGGTTGTGCAAAAAGTCCTTTTTTCCCTTTTAAAGATCCTGATAATGAGAGAGGCTGTTATTCTTATTATAGAGATAGAAATAATGAACACGTAGGATATTGTCTGAGATCGTGTACAGGAGTCAAACCGATTTTTGTGTCTCCAGGAAACCGGATAGACCTTAAGACTTCAATGGATATCGTTCTCATATGTTCAAGATACAGGATTCCAGAACCCATTAGATTAGCCCATAGACTGGCTGGCGAGATATTCAAAAATCAATAATAGGGGATGAAATATCAACGGGTCCTCGCATTTTTATTATGAACAGTTTAGATCAAATATTAAGAAATTTGGCTAAGGAAGAATAGCTTCCTGAAAACCCAATTAAACAGCCCGCTGTTAACACGGCAAAAGATTGGGGCAGAGTGAGATAGCGGAAGCTCATCAGATCTGTTAATGTTCCTAAAGAAGTCCCTAAATAGTAAGGAAATACTTTTATGATAATGATAAGCAGTAGAAGAGAGAGCGCGCTTCCCAAAAGGCCAAGAATGATTCCTTCTAATAGGAAGGGTGTTCGGATAAAGAGATTGGTAGCTCCTGTAAGCCTTAGGATCTGGACTTCATCTTTCCGGGCTAAAACATTAAGTTTGATTATATTCGAAATGATAAAAAAAGAAGCCAGTATTAAAATACCTCCCAGGAAAAAACCCACTGCTTTTGATAACCTGCTGAATGCCTGGACTTTCTCCAGCCAGTCTCTGTTGAACTGGACATCATCAACACCAGGCATAGTTTTTAACTCATTGACAAAAAGGATTGTTTCATCATAGGTTAGAGCATTTTTTTTTGCTATAGCTTCGAATGAAGGAGGGAATGGATTTAACTCCAAGTTGTTAACGATATCATTTAATTCGGGGAATTTTTTACTGAAATTATCCTTGGCTTGTTGGGATGTGATGTAGCGGACTTCTTCAATATAAGGGCTGTTTTCTAATCTTATTTGGATAGCATTGATGATTTCATCAGATGGATCTTGTTCAAGAAAAGTTACGATAGCGAGATTGTTTTGAATTTGTTTGGCAATATGTTGAAGGTTGTTTGATAAAGATAAAAAGATTCCTATGATCAGGAAAGAAAGACAGATAATAAATATAGAGAATAGATTGCGTCCTCTGTACTGCCATAAATTGTTGAACGTTTCTTTGATAGAAAAAATGAGTTTTTGATGTATCAAAGAGATTCCTTTCTTAAAATCTTACCTTTATATAAAAAATAAATTTTCTCGCCAAAATGCCTTATGAGTTCTCTATCGTGGGTACAGATGACTACAGTGGTCCCAGTTTTATTAATTCTTTTAAACAGACTAATGATCTCAAAGGCAAGTTCTGTGTCCAAATTCCCAGTAGGTTCATCTGCAAGAATGATTTTCGGATTATTAACGACAGCTCTTGCAATGGCGACTCTTTGTTGTTCTCCATAAGAGAGGTGTTTGGGATAATCCCACATTTTATTATGCAGATTGACCATACGTAGTGAATAAAAAACTCTTCTTCTGACTTCTTTTTTAGGTACACCTAGAATTCTGAGAACGATAGCCACGTTATCAAAGACTTTTTTATGAAAAAGGAGTCTGAAATCTTGAAAAACAATACCCATCAAGCGCCTAAGAACATATATTTTGTGGTCAGGGATTTTCAGTATATTTCGATTGTCGATCAATATTTGTCCCTGAGTAGGCCAGATTTCTCGGTAAAGAATTTTTAAAAGGGTCGTCTTTCCAGATCCGCTGGGCCCGGTGATAAAACAAAAATCCCCCTTTTTTATTTTCATGGATATACCGGAGAGAGCCCAATTTGGTCTTTGGTATTGTTTCCACAAATTGTATACTTCAATCATTTCACTCTGCTTCTCGTCAATTTAACTTTTATGATTTTTGTCTTATATGGATCTAAAATTTTGAATAAAATCTTAGGAATCATTTTAAGGTCAATTCTGTTCTCTATTTATATTTAAGAATTCTGTGATTGTTTTTTCCAATCGTTTTTTGATTGAGCCCTGATTCCATTTTGTTTGAATAAGAAGTCTTGTAAGGGTTTTAAGCCTAATCAATGATTCTAATCCAAGGCTGACCATGGAAAAATTATAACATAATCCTTAAAAGAAAAGGTACATAAACCACCCAAATAAAATAGCGCCAGCAGTCATAATCAAAAAAAGAGATATGAAATATTTTATCTGCTGTTTTTTGTTGTCTTTCCTTATCAAGGCAAGGACTATGCTGACAAGAGCAGCGTAGATAATCATTGAGATAAGATGACTTTTAAGTATCATTTCTTTCTCCCAGATAGAATATCAAACGCATCCAGAGAGACAAGGTAGTTAAGGAGACCCGCTCCTGCAATATAGGTTGTCCCGAATTCAAAAGTGATATTCTTCAATATTCCAGAGCCAAAAGAAAATATTTTGGCTGAAAAATAAAGTGAACCGTAACCAAGATCAGAAAAAAAGGCGAGTAGAGTGAGAGGATTCTCAGCCTGTAATGGATATATCTTCCCTCCCATCACCAATCCAAGGACAGCCATAGAAGTGATACAGAAAAAAAATAATAAAGCTTTCCAGTATTTTTTTGCCAGCAGATGACCAAATCCGGGTATAAACCAGCCTATGATGAGTCCCAAAGTCGCTTTTATCATCATTTTATTTAATGAAAAATAATAAAAGAAAAATGAAATTAAAGCAAGACCAAACATATCCAAACCAATAATATTTTGTATTTTCAGGTAAAATTGTTTTTGAATGTTATTATCCTAGATTATTCATGAGCTGAGATTGCAATGAAACTCAGATGTGGCTTATGCTCCCTTCAGATTTTTAACGCCATTCTTCGCACTGTGTTTTCGGCTGCTGCGCAACTCCCCCCGTCCGTGGGTCAGAACATGCTCCCAGCTCAGCTCCGCTGAGTTCCCTCAAACACAGCCCTCAGAAGGCTAAATCTTCAATGCCGCTTCAGCCACACCTGAGATTCAGTTCGCCTCGTCTGCGAGGTAAAAAAATGACGATGTCTATTTTTTTTTGAATAGGTCAGGTCTGTTGACTCTATCATAAATAAGTGTAAGATAGATATGGATATTAAATGAAAATGATCCTAAAAAAGAGAAATACATGGAATCAAGAATGAAAAGAGGTCTTTATACGGGAATAGCTTTTTTTCTTCTTATTTTTATTCCTGTCCCTTCCTTGTATTCAGGAACTAAGGGAAGGGAATGGAATGTCCTTCTTATCACTATTGATACACTCAGAACAGATAGATTGAGCTGCTACAGCCCCAAGCATCTTAAAACTCCGAATGTGGATTCCCTTGCGGCTGAGGGTGTTCTTTTCCAGCGTGCTTTTGCCCATACACCGACAACTCTTCCTTCTCATACCAATATTCTTTTAGGAGTGACTCCTCTCTATCACGGAGTTCATGAGAATTCCAATTTTATAGTCCAGGAGGAGCACTTAACCCTAGCTGAATTCTTAAAGAGCCATGGGTATGCAACAGGAGCCTTTGTGGGAGCCTATCCTTTGGATTCAAGATTTGGGCTTTCCCAAGGATTCAGCACTTACGACGATGATTATGGGAGTCAGAGTGCTCGGGGTGATAAATATTATGTGGAAAGAAGGGCGGAAGAAGTTATAGATAAATCTTTACTTTGGCTGAAAAAGCAATCCTCTTCTTGGTTTCTTTGGGTGCATTTATTTGATCCTCATTCTCCTTATGAACCTCCTCAGCCTTATAAAGATAAATTTAAAGAAAATCCATATAATGGAGAAGTCGCTTATGTGGATTCTGAGCTGGGAAAACTTTTTAATTATTTAAAATCTGAGAAGTTATATAAAAACACTTTGATTGTTCTAACAGGAGATCACGGCGAGTCTCTGGGCGAACACGGAGAATCTGCTCATGGTTTTTTTGCCTATAATTCAACCATATGGATTCCTCTCATATTTTACTTTCCTGGATTAGATCCTGGAAATGTTCTGGATTATGTAGGTCATGTAGATATTTTCCCAACCATATGTGATTCATTAAAGCTAAAAAAGCCTGATTTCCTTTCTGGGGTTTCTCTTCTTCCTGTCCTCAAAGGGAAGAGACTTGAGCGGGGTCCCATCTATTTTGAGTCCCTTTATCCTTTTTACAGCAGGGGGTGGGCTCCCCTTCGAGGTTATATTTTTAATGAGAGGAAGTTTATTGAATCTCCCATTCCTGAATTTTATGATTTGAATAAAGATTTTAACGAAGAGAACAATTTGGCCCCCGAAATGGAATTAGACCCGTATCTAAAAGAACTGAACGAAATCATAGAAGAAAAGACCAGCATGAAAAAGTCAGATGCTCAACATGCTCCAGATAGAGAGACCATTCGCAAGTTGAGAAGTCTGGGATATGTTTCAGGATCATCGCATGAAGAAAAAGAGGTGTATTCCCCTAAAGATGATATCAAAACACTTTTCCCTCTTTACAACAAATCGATTGTGGCTAAACAGATCTATGTAGAGGGGAAAAACCAACAGGCTATAAGAATGTTAAAGGAAGTGATTACTGAGAGAAAGGATATTGATGTGGCTTATTCAATTTTGGCCACTCTTTATAAAGAAGAAGGAAATTTAGAGGGAGCTCTTTTGGTCCTGGAAGAGGGAATGAAAAATTTGCCTTCAAGCCATGAAATATTTTCAGCTTATGCCAATTTTTTAACAGAAGCAGGCTTAAGTGATAGAGTCATTACATTGTTCAATGAGGTTTATATTCGAGAGATGGATTATGACCCTGAATTATGGAATTTTTTGGGGATTGCTTACATCAGAAAGGGAGAATACACAAAGGCTGTCAAAGTTTTAGATAAGGCCATTTCTATAGACAGTGGCTTCAGTTCATCCTACAATAACAAAGGGAATGCACATCTTTCACTTTTTCTCAATACAAAAAATGATCATGACCTCCAAGAAGCCTTAAATAATTATAGAAAGGCCGTTGAGATCAATCCCAAAGATGCGGTGGCTTACAATGGATTGGGTGCTGCTTACAGGCAGTCAGGAAACATGGAAAAAGCTGTTGAATCTTGGGAAAAATCTCTATCTTTTGATCCTCATTATGGACTCCCTCTTTACAATCTTGGGTACACTCATATGAAAATGGGAAATCATAAAAAAGCCCTTGACTATTTGACTCACTATATGGAACTTTATCAAAACAGCCTGAGTCATGAAGTAAGAATGAAAATAGAGCAGGATATTCAACAGTTAAAAGTGAATGTTTCTAAAAAATGAGGCCAAGAAAGTGAGTTCGATTATAGACAAGTTTAGTTTTTTCTCGGTTGGGCGAGGGGGATTCTTTTTTCTGTCTCTTTTGCTTTTAACCTTGAACCAATGGGCTCAAGTGAAAACGAACGGCTATTTTTCCTATGATTATGTCAATAATGAGGTGGATCAGGGAGTTATAAAAGGAATTTTCACCAATCCTCAGGTTGGATTCACCATTTCAGGGGCACTCTCTCAGAATTCAAATTTTTTGTGTGAAGGTCTTTTTAGAGAAGGGGAGAGGGTCGAATTGAAACAGGCATGGGTCAGCCTAGGGTTTTCGAATTATTTCGTACCTAAGTTAGGTCTGTATATGGTCCCTTTTGGAAAATACAATGAATCCAACAGGCCCTATCAGACCGAATTGATCAATCCTCCTTTGACTGCCGAGTATTTATATCCCAGAGATTGGAGAGACATGGGTTTTCTTATAGAGGGTCAAATAAAGGGTCTCTATTATTCAGCCTATATTGGGAATGGTCTTAAAGAGGCTGAAACATTGAGGTGCGGACTTCAGTTTGCTGACAGCAACACCAGTAAGTCTCTTGGGGGAAGATTGAGGCTTTTTATAAGTCAGGGATTTGAGGTTTCTTATTCCCATTACAGAGGTAAATATGATGAAGTGGAAGAGAGAGACTTAATTTTTCATGGAGGGAACATTGATTGGCAGAATGAGAGTTTCCACATTCTAGCTGAATATATTAAAACCGTTATGGAAAATCCTTCTGATTTTCAGGAAGGTGAGGCGGAAGGTTATTTTATTCTGGCCTCCCTGAATATAGGAAAGCTCAGCCCAGTAGGAAGTTTTCAAAAGGTCAAATATAACGACCCGTTCCATGGGTCTGGATTTTTATCTCCTTATGGAGCAGGAAGCGGAATTGATTTAGAACAAAAAAGATGGGGTCTGGGATTGATATATAGAGTCTTGGAGAATGTGTTGATTAAAATGGAGTATGACTTTAATTCAGACATGAAAGATGAAACCAAACAACATGTTTTTCTCTGTCAACTGACATTGAATTTTTAGACTTGTTTCTCTCATTGAGTTCTGATAAAATTTCGCAGTCAAAAGTATGAAAAGATAATCTAGTTATCAAAAAATAATTTTTTCATAAGAGAGTTTTACATGTCCAATATTGCAGTCATAGGTATGCAGTGGGGAGACGAAGGAAAAGGTAAGGTCACTGATCTGCTGACCCCTGCCTTTGATATTGTCGCAAGATATCAGGGAGGTGACAATGCTGGCCATACTGTATTTGTTAACGGGAAAAAAATTATCCTTCATTTGATCCCTTCTGGGATACTCCATAAAAACAAATTGTGTGTCATTGGAAATGGAGTTGCTTTAAATCCAAAGGCCTTTTTGGAAGAGGTGGAACAGTTAAAAAGCTTAGGGATTAAGGTTGATAAGAATATTGTCATAAGCAAAAACGCTCAGCTCATTTTTCCCTATCATTCTTCAATCGAAGAAATGACTGAAAATTTGAGGGGTGACAAAAAAATAGGAACCACATGTAAAGGGATCGGCCCTTCCTATGTTGATAAGATAGATCGACAGGGGATCAGGGTGGGAGATATTTTGAATGAGAATGTTTTCAGGAGCAAGGTTGAGCAGGCTCTCAAGTTGAAGAACATTCTATTGTCTCATTATCAAATTCCTGTTTTTGAACCCCAAAAGATGTCAAATGAATACATGAAATATGCAGAAAAGATCAAAAAGTATATTCAGGATGTGTCTCTTCTTCTTGAGGAAAAGATTAAACAGGGAAAATCTATCCTATTTGAAGGAGCCCAGGGAACCTTGCTTGACATTGACCACGGCACTTATCCTTATGTGACGTCTTCTAATTCCACAGCCGGAGGAGTGTGCACTGGACTTGGGGTCAGCCCCGATAAAATTGAACATGTGATTGGAATCGCTAAAGCCTATACCACGCGGGTGGGAAGCGGGCCCTTTCCCACTGAAATTCATGGGGAAATAGGAAAATATCTTCAGAGAAAAGGGGATGAATTTGGAGCCACGACCGGACGTCCACGCCGATGTGGATGGATTGATATTGTCGCCTTAAAGTATGCTGTAAGAATCAATGGGATTGATAAAGTTGTTTTAACCAAGCCTGATGTCCTTGATGAGTTAGGAGAAATTAAGTTAGGCATTGGTTATTCTTATAAAGGGGATAAGCTGGAGAGTTTTCCTGCGGAGGACTGGATCCTCGAAAAGGTCAAACCTATCTATAAGTCTATAAAAGGATGGAATAGAAGTATTCATGGAGTCAAGGATTATGAATCTCTCCCGAATCCTTTTTTGGACTACATTAGGCTTATAGAGGACTCTATTCAAGCTGAAGTGGTCATGATATCGACGGGAGTAGAAAGAGAAGATATTGTCGTAAGGGAGAAAATGAAAACTTTTATAGATCCAGAAAAAATTATTGGAAAATAAGAGTTAAACAATGATTCCACAATACCTGCAGTGGATTGAGCTTGATGTTGAATCTCTAAAGCACAATATCGTCCAATTCAGAAAATTGTTGGGAAGAGAACGCATTTTTCTGGCTATGGTTAAAGCCAATGCCTATGGACACGGGATGATTCCTGTGGCAGAGATTGCCTTAAAATCAGGAGCTGATTGGCTGGGAGTGAATTCCATTGAGGAAGCATTAATTTTAAGGAAGAATGGCTTCACCTGTCCTATTCTCTCAGTGGGATATATTCCGATTCACAAATTAGAACAGGCAGTGAAGAATGACATACGGATAACCGTTTACAATATCGCTTCTATCAAGAAGTTAGGGAAAATATGTCAATCACTTAGCAAAAAAGCTTATCTCCATATAAAGGTCGAAACCGGAACTTACCGGCAGGGGCTTAATGAAAATGAAATCATTCCTTTTATTGACCAAATAGAAAAGAGTAGAGGATTGGTCATTGAGGGTGTTTCATCGCATTTTGCTAATATTGAGGATACCACAGACCATAGTTATGCAAAGTATCAGCTTGATCGATTTAAAGATTTTTTAGCTCAAATTGAAAATCATGGGATAAGAGTTCCGTTCAAGCATATCGCCTGTTCAGCAGCCGTGATATTATTCCCAGAAACCTACTTTAATATGGCAAGGATAGGAATAGGAATTTACGGATTATGGCCGTCCAATGAAGTTTATATATCCAGTCTTCTGAGGAAGAGGCCCCGATTTTATTTGAGGCCTGTACTCACATGGAAAGCCAGGATAGCGCAGGTTAAGAAGGTCCCAAAGGGAGATTTTATCGGATATGGATGTACCTACAAAACATCCAGAGATACGGATCTTGCAGTGATCCCGGTGGGATATTATGATGGGTATTTTCGAAGTCTCTCTAACGTCTCTTTTGTTCTTATCAAAGGGAAAAGAGCTTCTATAAGAGGAAGAGTCGCCATGAATTTTATTATGGCAGATATCACAGATATTCCGGGTGTCCATGTGGAAGATCCTGTAATTCTTATTGGCAGTGAGGGAAGTGACTCTATCACAGCAGATAAACTTGCATCTTTAACAGGGACCATAAATTACGAGATAACAGCAAGAATCAGTCCTCATATTCCAAGAATCGTCGTTTAAATATATTATTCCGATAGAATATATTGACTTTTTGGCTGCAATTTTGTATCTTTTAATTTAAGAAACAAGTTTTCACAGAATATTTGAAGTATTCTTTTTTTATAGGATTAAATTTGAACTAAGGAGATAATAAATGAGAGAAAAAGTTCAGTCCGTTTTAAACAAAATCCGTCCTTCTTTAAAGGCTGACGGGGGAAATGTTGAGCTGGTTTCAGTTAAAGATGGAGTAGTCAAGGTTAAGCTGATAGGAGCTTGTGCGGGCTGTCCCATGTCTCAAATGACTTTAAAAATGGGAATAGAGAGGCTTTTAAAAAAAGAAATCCCAGAAGTCAAAACAGTGGTTGCTGTATAGGAGCCTCAACCTTAGAAGCTTTTGTAAAATTGAAAAAAGATTTTGTATAAATTTGTAATATATCTATAATCTATATATAGAATCAAAAAAGAATTATCATGAATAAAAGCCAGTTGATGGAAAAGATAGAACAGCTTAAAAAAGAAAGGAATGCCGTCATCCTTGGTCACAATTATCAGAGAGGAGAAGTGCAGGATGTCGCTGATTATTTGGGAGATTCTTTAGGACTGAGCATCAAGGCATCCCAAACTGATGCAGATGTCATTGTGTTTTGCGGTGTCTATTTTATGGCGGAGACAGCAGCGATTTTAGCTCCAGAAAAGACAGTTCTTATACCTGATGAAAAGGCTGGGTGTCCCATGGCTGATATGATAACAAAGAAACAGCTTGAGGAATGGAAGAGCAGGAATCGGAATCACGAAGTGGTTTGTTATGTCAACAGCACAGCAGATGTTAAGGCTGAATGTGATATATGCTGTACCTCTTCCAATGCTATTCAGGTTGTTGATTTTTTAGAAGGTGATAAAGTTCTCTTTGCTCCTGATGGAAATTTGGGTGCTTATGTGGCTGAACACACTCGAAAGGAAGTTGTCCCATGGAAAGGTTACTGCTATGTACACGATAACATGAGGGCAGAAGATATTCTAAAGATGAAGAAGATATATCCTGATAGTGAAGTGTGGGTTCACCCTGAATGTCGACCTGAAGTCATCAAGCTTGCTGACAAGGCTTTTTCTACGGGACAAATGGTTGAAGAAGCTCACAGGACCCAAAAAAAAGATATCATTATAGGGACTGAAGTCGGCATTATCTACAGATTAAAAAAAGAGAATCCCGAAAAAAATTTTTATCCTGTCCAGAAAGGTGCCGTGTGTAGAGATATGAAAAAAATCACTTTAAGAAAAGTCTATTTGGCATTAAGGGATATGGAGAAAAGAGTTGTTGTGCCTGATGTGATAAGGGAGAAAGCAAGAGAAGCCATAGAAAGAATGGTCAACATCAGTGTGAATGATTGAAATGAGAAAAAAAGAGAGGACCCTAAAAATTATTAAAATTTTAAAAGAACTTTACCCTCAGAGCCGGACTGCCCTAAAATTTAAAACTCCTCTTGAAATTTTGGTAGCAACTATATTATCGGCCCAATGTACAGATAAAAAAGTAAATGAATTAACTCCCCGCCTTTTTAAAAAATATCAAAGCGCGGCTGACTTTGCAAAGGCAGATAGAAAAGAATTAGAAGAAGAAATAAGGTCTACTGGATTTTACAGGAATAAGGCCAAAAACATTCAAGCCGCTGCTGATAAAATCGTGAAGGATTTTTCTGGAAAAGTACCTTCTTCTATGGAAGAACTCGTAACCCTCCCTGGAGTTGCTAGGAAGACCGCGAATATTGTCCTATCCAGTGCTTATAATAAAGCTGAAGGAATCGCAGTGGATACTCATGTTAGGCGTCTGGCTGGAAGATTGGGATTGAGTGAAGAGAAAAATCCGGATAAGATTGAAAAAGATTTAATGGCCCTAATCCCAGAAAAAGAATGGCTTCATTTCAATTATATGATGGTTGACCATGGCAGAAAAATCTGCCAGGCAAAAAAGCCGCTTTGCGAGTTGTGCCGATTGAATCAGCTCTGTCCCTTTGCTTTCAAAAAAAAATAAGGGCTAATCCAGGTTATTTAAAGGAAATAAGGGGATCCTAACCAATCAAGTCATTTGAATTGAAGGAGAGCTTGCATTAATATAATAAGAAATGATTAGACTCCCTAATATTCCATAAATAGTTTATATTGAGTGGGTTCATATGAAATATAGATTTCTCAACCATACTGCGGATGCTCAATTTCAAGCTTATGGGGATTCTTTAGAGGAAGCTTTCCAGAACGCTGCTGAAGCCGTGGCTTCGTTAATGTGGTCGGTTAAAAAGATTAAACCCAGGATAAAAAGAAAGATAAACGCTAGGGGAAGAGATGAAGAGCAGCTGCTTTTAAATTTTTTGGAAGAAATATTGTATCTTCTTGAATTAGAAGATTTTCTCTTTCATTCAGTGGAAGATATAGGAATAAAAAAAGAGAAAACTGGGTATTATCTTGGAGCCAGTTTTTTAGGAGATAAATTTTCGGATGAGTATGAAATTTTTGGGATGATCAAAGCAGTTACATACAACGATATGATCATAAAAAAGAATGACCATTATATGATTCAGGTTGTCGTTGATATATAAGAGGAGGGGGAGGGAATGAACTTAAAACAGATTGATCAATTTATTTGGGAGATACCGAAACAAGAAGATATGAAAGTTCCCGCCGTCCTTTATAGTTCTTCCTCTCTTATCGAAAGTCTAACAAAAGACTTAACTCTTAAACAGGCCAAAGATATGGCCTGTCTTCCTGGCATAAAGAAGGCAGCTTATGTGATGCCTGATGCTCATCAGGGTTATGGGTTTCCTATCGGTGGAGTGGCTGCTTTTGATATGGAAGAAGGTATTATTTCTCCAGGAGGAGTGGGATATGATATTAACTGTGGAGTGAGGCTTTTAAGAACAGATTTTGTTGAAAGAGATATCAATAAAAGCAAAGATGCTCTTTTGGATGCTATTTTTGAAGAGGTTCCTACCGGGGTAGGCAGGGGGAGGCCTACTCAATTAAGCAGTAAAGAAGTCAAACAAATCTGTATGGAGGGGGCTCATTGGACAGTAGAAAGAGGATTCGGCAGAGAAGAAGATCTAAAAAGGACGGAAGAAGAAGGCAGGATAAGTCCGGCCAATCCGCGAAATCTGTCAACAAGAGCCCTTAGTAGAGGTGCAGGCCAGCTCGGATCATTAGGATCCGGAAATCATTTTATAGAAATTCAAAAAGTCACCAAAGTTTATAACAAAAAGGTTGCTGAGGCTTTTGGTATAAGTTTTGAGGGACAGATTTTAATTATGATACACTGTGGAAGCCGAGGTTTAGGACATCAGGTTGCCTCTGATTATATAAGGCGCATGGAAGATGAAATCGGAACGAAAGGCTTGCCGGATAGACAGCTTGTCAGTGCTCCTATAAATTCAAAGCTGGGAAAGGAATACTATGAGTCCATGAATGCAGCCGTTAATTTTGCTTTTGCGAATAGGCAAATGATAGCTCATTTTATAAGAGAAATGTTTAAAAAAGTTTTGGGGACATCCAGGGGGATGGAACAGGTATACGATGTTTGTCACAATGTGGCTAAATTTGAGAAACATAAGGTAAATGGGGAGGAAAAAAAATTATGTATCCACAGAAAAGGAGCGACTCGAAGTTTTGGCCCCGGCCATAGAGAGATTCCTGAGGTTTATCGTCATGTAGGACAGCCTGTTTTTATTCCAGGGAGTATGGGAACCTCCTCCTATGTTTTGGTGGGGACTCAGAAAGCAGAAGAATTAAGCTTTAGTTCTACAGCTCATGGAGCAGGCCGGGTCATGTCACGCCGTCAGGCACTCAAGAGTTACAGAGGTGAAAAAGTAAAAGATGAACTGGAGAGAAAAGGTGTGGGATTAAGGGCGAGAGGATGGAAGTGTGTGGCCGAAGAGGCCTCTCCGGTTTATAAGGATGTGGATGAAGTGGTGCGGGTTTCAGATCTGCTGGGTATCGGAGAATTGGTGGTTAAAGTAGAGCCTGTGGCTGTGGTTAAAGGATAATAAGGATATCTTTAATAAAAAAAAAGGAAAATTATAAAATTAGAACAAGTAGGTCAAGAAAATCTTTTAAGTTAGGATTGGTTTTTGTTATATTATTTACATTGATTTTTTATAAACTGATGGCTGAGGTTCAATCGTTTTATAGAGGATAGCTTATGAAAGTTATTTTAGCAGGATATAATGTTGACAGCACTGTTATAGAAGAGTTGAAAGAGAACAGTCCTCAAAGAGAGGATGTGACTCCAGAGACTTTGTCTGCATCTTATGCTCGGATATCACGAGATCCCCGTTCAGTGGATAAACTCCGTTTGGCGGCTCTTTCTGAAGTTCAAAGAGCAAGAAAATCTAATCAGACCATTATTTTCAAGATGGGTCATCATTCTGTGGCGGAACATGCGGTTTTTAACTTTGATGTGATGGGTTTAAGCCGATTGGCCATAGAGGAGATTGAAAAGTTTAGACTCTGTTCCTATACAGAGAAATCACAGAGATATATCAAACTGGAAGATGATTTTGTCATTCCTGCTGAGGTTAAGAAGTCAGGAAAAGAAAAAATATTCACTGAAATGATTCGTGAACAAAACAGCCTCTATCAGAGATTGTATGCAAGACTCAAACCCTATTTTTTCGAAAAGTATCCTGGTTTGGCTCGAGATAGTAAAAAGCATTCCATCCTTACTGGATGGGCTAAGGAGGATTCGAGATATATCGTCAGTCTAGCTACAGAAGGACAGCTGGGCATGACTATCAATGCGAGAAACCTTGAATATATGATCAGGCGATTTTCCTCTAAAGAACTAGAAGAATTGAGAGAATTTAATAAAAGAATTTATAACTTAGCCAAAGAAGTGGCCCCTTCCGTTATTTTATTTACAGAACCAAATGATTTTGATCAAAAAACTTATTCAGAGATAAGGAACCTAATGAAGAGGGTGGGGCCTCCCTCCGAAAGCAAAGATCAATCCGTTGATCTTGTGGATTATACCCCTGAGGCAGACTTAAAACTTGCGGCTTCGTTAATACACACTGTTTCTGAAAGCTCTTATCAAAACTGCAGGGAAGAGGCTGAGAGACTGGGAGAAGAAGGAAGAAGGAATTTAGTTAAAAAAGCATTTCAGCATATGGAATTTTATGATGCCGTGCTTCGAGAATTTGAATATATAGAGCTGACGTTTGATCTGATTGTCTCTGCCACAAGTTTTGCACAGCTTAAGAGACACCGGATGGCCACTCTCACTCACCAAAAATACAATCCCTCACTAGGCGTAACCGTTCCTTCCTCCATTAAAGAGGTGAATGCTGAAGAAGATTTTATGGAAGTTATTGAGAAAACAAATAAGGTGTACCAGGATTTAATTGAAACCATCAAAGTTGGAGCAGAGTATGTATTGACCAATGCTCATCGAAGACGGGTACTGCTTAAAATGAATGCGAGGGAATTTTATCATTTTTCGCGTCTGAGAGAGGATGAAACCGCTCAATGGGAGATCAGAAAATTGGCTTCCGAAATGAGCAGGAAAGCCAAACAAGTTATGCCTTTGACTTTTATGTTCATTGGGGGTAAAGATCGTTATCCTGAAATCTATGAATCTGTCTTTGAGAGATTGCCGAAGCTCAAGCCCCCCCGGATCCGAAGTGACATCTAATCCGACTCAAATAATTCACTTTAATTGAGATCGTGAACGTTGAACGGTCTATGATATTTATTTTTTGTTGACAGCTGGTTCTTTATTGAACTCAAGCACAATCACTGAAACATAAGGGTCTGGGGGTTCCTGAGGAATTTCTATAATGGCCCCGGTTTCTGTGTATTGTATATTTAAATGGATTTCAGGGTTTTGTAAGAGATAGATTGATTCGGCTCTGTCTTTAAGATCTGGAATTTTGAGGGTTTTGTTTTCCGGCCATTCAAAGATATGCAAAAAGATTTTATTAGATTTTGTGGTGCTGCGTCCCCAATCCAGATCAGAAAATAAGCTCGAAGTGGTTCCATAAATACTCTCTCCATTGATCTCCATCCATTTTCCTATGGATTTGAGCCTTTGTTTGCAGGGTTCTGGGAAAAGACCTTCGGAAGTGGGACCCACATTGAGAAGGAAATTTCCTCCTTTGCTCACACTATCGACCAAATTTTGTATGAGTTCTTTTTCAGATTTCCAGTTGTGGTCATGTTTGTTATACCCCCAATGGTCATTCATGGTCATGCAGGTCTCCCAATCATATCCAAGACCTGTATCTGGGATTTCTTGTTCAGGGGTTCCAAAATCTCCGACGTATGATTCCGGGTCATAGGTTCCACTCATTCCTTCTCTGCCTTTTCCAACTCTGTTGTTTATGATGATACTTGGCTGAAGAGAGCGGACATATTGATAAAGTTCAGTCCCTCTTTCTTTATCCCATGTATTTTCCCATTCTCCGTCAAACCACAGAACTCCGATTTCTCCATAGTTAGTGACAAGCTCTTTCAACTGTCCTTTCATATATTGGACATACCGGTCAAATGCAGCTCCTTCTGTTGAGCGGGACTCCCAATCCCGGCGGGGCAGATAATCTGGGTGGTGCCAATCCATGATGGAATGATAAAAGCATATTTTTATACCCTGTTTATGACATTCTTCTGACAGTTCTTTCAGTATATCACGTTTGAAAGGGGTTGCATCCATAACATCATATTCAGTGAATTTTGAGTCAAAAAGGCAGAATCCATCATGATGTTTACTGGTGATGACAATGTACTTCATCCCTGCATTTTTTGCCGTTTTGACCCATTCTTCTGCATTAAATTGAGTGGGATTGAATTTTTTTGAAAAATTTTCATATTCTTTAACCGGGATCTGAGCGGTTGTCAGAATCCATTCAGCGTGATTGGTTTCTCCATCCCATTCTCCAGCAGGAATGGCATAAAGCCCCCAGTGGATAAACATTCCAAACCGCGCATTTCTCCACCATGACATTCTTTGATTATGCTGATTTGTGGTCTCTGGGACAGATAAAGAGGCTTCTTCTTTTTGATTCCTGCACATCATAAATCCGGTTAAGAAAATCCAAAAAAGTAGAAAATTGAGCATTATTTTTAATGAATTGTATTTTCTCATTTGTGTTCCTTTTTTTTGATTTTATAAAATCTTTTTTTCCCAATCTTAATTATGATGTCATCTTTGTTCGTTAGGTCTACAGTAAAGTCAGTGTCTTTCACTCTTTTTTGATCAATATACACTCCTCCCTGTCTGATCATGCGTTTTGCTTCTCCCCGGGAAGAAAAAATATTTTTATCCGTGAGGAGGTTAATAATTGGAATTTTCTCAAATTTGATTGGGATCGTTTTTATATCTGAAGGAGGTTTATTCTGTTTGAACACTTTGTCGAATTCATGGGCTGCTTTTTCTGATTTCTCTTTTCCCCAGAAATCTTTGATTATCAATTTAGCTAGATCTGATTTTATATCCCTGGGATTAATTTTTTCTTGATTGGCTTTCTCTTGGTATTCTTTAATTTGGGACATGGGGATATCTGTAAGGAGCTCATAGTAGCGATACATGAGTGAGTCAGATATAGACATGATTTTTCCGTATATTTCATCAGGGGATTCTGTAATCCCTATGTAATTATCTAAAGATTTGCTCATTTTTTCAAAGCCGTCCGTCCCTTCTAAAAGGGGCATGGTCAGCACTATTTGAGGTTTTTGGCCGTATTCTCTTTGGATAACCCGTCCCACGAGAAGATTGAATTTTTGATCGGTTCCACCTAATTCCACATCTGCTTTTAACGCGACGGAATCGTAAGCCTGCATAATAGGATAAAGGATTTCGTGAGTGCAGATGGGTTTGTTTTTTTTGATTCTTTCTGAGAAGTCATCTCTTTCCAAAATCCTGGCGACCGTATATTTTGACATTAAGTGAATGATGTCAAAGCTGGTCAACTTCCCTAACCATTTGGAGTTGAAGTCTATCATTGTTTTTTCAGGGTCAAGAATTTTAAAAACCTGTTCTTTATAAGTTTGAGCATTTTTATTGATTTGTTCTCTTGTCATAGGCTTTCGTGTTTTAGAACGACCTGAGGGATCTCCGATAAGACCTGTGAAGTCGCCAATAAGAAATATGACTTGGTGCCCCATGTCTTGAAAGTGCTTCATTTTACGGAGGAGGACTGTATGACCTAGATGGATGTCAGGAGCGGTCGGATCAAAACCTGCTTTGACTCTTAAGGGCTGATTTGTTTTTAAAGAATTTTCGATTCTTTCAATAAGTTCTTTTTCTTGAATGATCTCAGTGCTGCCTTTCTTAAGATACTCAAATTGTTTTTCTGCTTCTTTTTGAATCTGCATTTTACTTACCTTTGAAATTTTAGATTTAACTATTTTTACACTCTTTATAGGAAAATGGCAAATTCTAATGGAGATGGAAAACTTATTTTTTCGTGATCAGGATAAGATATAGACTCTTCTTCCTTTGATGAGCAGTTTTCCTTCAAAATAAAGTTTTACAGCTTCAGGGTATATTTTGTGTTCTTGCTCCAGTATTCTGTTACTCAAGGATTCTTCCGTATCATCCTGGAAAACCGGAACAACGGCTTGGAGAATAATAGGTCCCATATCCACGTCTGCAGTTACAAAATGAACCGTGGCTCCAGAATACCTTACCCCCCATTCAATGGCTTTTTTTTGTACATGGAGACCCGGAAAAGACGGGAGAAGTGCGGGGTGAATATTCATGATATGGTTTTCAAATTCTCGGCATAAGTCTGATGTGAGAATTTTCATATAACCTGCTAGGCAGATAAGATCAATCTCTCTCTTTTTAATTTCTTCGGATATTTTTCGGTCGTAATCTTGTTTAGACTTAAATTCTTTTGGATCTAAATAAAGTGTTTCCAAACCTCTTTTTTGGGCATGGGAGAGACCGGGAGCCTGTTTTTTATTGCTGAATACAAGTGAGATTTCAGCATTTATGACTCCTTTTTTTACTGAATCGTGAATGGCAAGAAAATTTGATCCTCTCCCTGATAAGAAGACCGCAATTTTTCCCTTTTTTTGGGGACTTTGGAATGATTTTTCTGTCATAAGCCCTTCCTTATTCACTGTTAGAAAAAGTTGTTAACAATAACATATCAATTTGTGTTTATTTTTAAAATAAAAATTTTAAGATTATTTCTTATTTTTGTGAAGATGACCTCAATTTAACTTAAGTGATTTTGAAGTGATTGGGAATAGAATTTTTCCAATAAGAAAAAGCTTTTTGAACTGGGATGTCGATGATTGTTTTGTCGTGATGCTTTATAGAGATCTTCTCTCCGCCGGTCTTCCCAATAACAGAGAAAGGAATCCCTCTTTTCTGAGCCAGGGACTCGAAATCATCTTGGTCTCTATCCGCTAAAGATATCAGGATCCGGGATTGACTTTCTCCGAATAACAAGGCATCTGTTCGGATTTTTTGGTGAAGATTTATTTGACATCCTATCCTGTTTTTTCCTAACAGGCAGCATTCAGCAAGGCATTGGGCAAGGCCCCCCTCAGATATATCATGGGCTGATTTAATGATTCCTTTAGCAATGGCTTCTAAACATAAGCTTTGGACCTCTTTTTCTTTATCAAGATCAATTTCCGGGCAAGGGCCGCTTTTTTTTGAATAGATTTGCTTTAAGTACTCAGAAGCTCCCAATTCCTCTTTATTTTCACCCAGCAGGATTATGGTGTCTCCTGGATCTTTAAATTCTGGGGTTGTTATCTTATTCAGGTTGTCGATCATTCCGACTATTCCCAAGACCGGTGTGGGGTATATGGAGTCTCCTTCAGTCTCATTGTAAAAGCTGACATTTCCTCCAGTCACGGGAATGTCAAAAATTCGACAGGCCTCAGCAATACCTTTCACTGTTTCTTTGAACTGCCACATAATTTCAGGTTTTTCCGGATTTCCGAAGTTTAAACAATTGGTGACCCCTATGGGTCTTGCTCCGACACAGGCTAGATTACGGCAGGCTTCGGCAACAGCGATTTTTCCCCCTGAGTGAGGATTGATATAGGTATAGAGTGGATTCCCATCCAAGGTTATAGCCAGAGCTTTTAAAGTGTCCTTTATCCGCAGTACTGCGGCGTCAGCACCTGGGAGGACAGTCGTATTCGTTTGTACCATGTGGTCATACTGGCGGAATATCCATTCCTTATCAGCCAGATTAGGTGACTTTATGATTTCAAGAAAAATCTGTTCATAATTTTCAGGGAGTGATATATCATTGATATCCATTTTGGTTTTAGATAGAGAGTCTGGTTTTGATTCTCTGTTATAAACAGGACACAGATTGACTATGGCACTGACAGGGAGATTCACCACTGTCTTGCCTCCTGCTTTAACTTCAAGTCGCTGGGAGTCTGTGACATGCCCTATGATGACAGCATCGAGATCCCATTTGGCGAATATATTTTGAAGTTGCTTGACCTTATCTTTTTGAGCCACGATGAGCATTCTTTCCTGGGATTCGGAAAGCAAAATCTCATAAGGGGTCATCTCTTTTTCTCTTTGAGGGATGAGATCTAAGTCGATTTCAATTCCGGTCTCGGAGTTTGCAGCCATTTCAGTGGTGGAGCAGGTCAGGCCTGCGGCCCCCATATCTTGAATTCCTAAAACTAAGTCTTTTTCCATGGCCTCTAAACAGGCTTCTAAAAGAAGTTTTTCTTTAAACGGATCCCCGACTTGAACATTGGGTCTCTTTTTTTCCAGGTCATCGTCAAACTCAGCAGAAGCCATGGTGGCTCCATGGATTCCATCCCTTCCTGTTGGGGATCCTACATAAAGAACAGGATTCCCTTTTCCTTCTGCCCTTGCATAGAAAATTTGTTCTTTCTTGACGATTCCCAGACAGAATACATTGACTAAAGGATTCAATGAATAGCATTCATCAAAATAAGTCTCTCCTCCTACAGTAGGGACTCCTATTGAATTTCCATAACCCGCTATTCCTGAGACGACTCCTTCCATTATGGTTTTATTTTTTGAGACAGGCAGAGGTCCGAACCGAAGTGAATCTAGAATAGCTATGGGCCTTGCTCCCATGCTGAAAATATCTCTGAGTATTCCTCCCACTCCAGTAGCGGCACCTTGATAGGGTTCTATGAAAGATGGGTGATTGTGAGATTCAATCTTAAACACGGCAGCAAAGCCATTTCCTATATCAATGATTCCAGCATTTTCGCCTGGACCCTGTAAGACATTTTTTCCTGAAATCGGGAATTTTGCTAAATGAATTTTCGAGCTTTTGTAGCTGCAGTGTTCAGACCACATAAGAGAAAAAATCCCGAGTTCAGTCAAGTTGGGATCACGTTTGATAAGCTCAGTAATTTTATTGTATTCCTGCTGGGTTAGACCATGTTCTTTGATGGTTTTTTTATCAATCATTTTTGCAAATAATTTATTATGGATTTGAATATGACTTGTCCATCCCGGCTTCCCAAGAGTGTTTCAGAGGCTCTTTCAGGATGCGGCATTAGACCCATGACATTATTGTTTTCATTAATGAGCCCAGCGATGGATTCTAAAGAACCATTAACATTAGAGTCTTCGGTCAGAACACCATCAGCATTAGAATAGCGCAGGACGATTTGATGATTCTGTTTTAATTTTTTAAGACCTTCTTGATCTATATAATAATTCCCGTCAAAATGAGCGATGGGAATAGTGAGCACCTGTCTCTGTTTTCCTTTATTTGTAAAGGGAGTTTCTCTATTCTCGATTCTGACATGCACGTTTTGGCAGAGAAATTTTAGGTTTTTGTTTCTAATCATGGCACCTGGAAGGAGTCCAAGTTCTAAAAGCACTTGAAAACCGTTGCATATTCCCAGAACAAGCCCTCCTGAAAAAGAAAATTCCTTGACTTCTTGCATCAATGGAGAAAATCTTCCGATGGCTCCCGATCTGAGATAGTCGCCATAGGAAAAGCCACCGGGAAGTATGATGCAGTCAGCATCTTTTAAGTCATGATCTTTATGCCAGAGAAAAAAAGCCTCTTGTTCAAGAATATCTTTAAGGACATATAAAGTATCATAATCACAGTTTGATCCTGGGAAAACGACAATCCCAAATCTCATTTTAATCTCTTATCAGTCATTATTTTTTTTCATTTGATGATTTCCCATTCAAACTTTTCTATGATGGGATTAGAGAGAACTCTATGAGAAATTTCTGGGATGATTTTATTTATTTCTTTTCTGGAAATGTTATTCAGTTCAATTTCAAAGACTTTTCCTTGTCTGACATCTTTAACAAAATCATACCCGAGAGTCAGAAGAGCATTCTTTACAGCTTGTCCTTGAGGATCTAAAACACTTTCTTTAAAGGAAACCAAAACTCTAATTTTCATCCTTAAAAACCTTGTTAAAAATATAGTCAATCTTTGATAAATATGTCTCAAGAGAGAAGCATTCCTCAATTTCTCCCTCGGAAAGAATTTTAACTATTTTAGGATCAGAAAGCAGAAGATTTTTAAAATCAGTCTTTTGTTCCCAGGCTTTGAGGCTGTTATCCTGTACAAGTTTGTAGGCTTCTTCACGTGAAATGTCTTTTTTCATCAGGGCCAACAGAACTTTTTGAGAGAAAACCAAGCCTTGGGTCAGATCAATATTTTCTTTCATTTTTTCTGGATAAACATGCCAGTTTGTTAGAATGTCTGTCATTTCTGAGAGCAGAAAATCAGTGATGATGAAAGTATCTGGGATTATGATTCTTTCGGCAGAGGAATGGGAAATATCTCTTTCGTGCCATAAGGGTATATTTTCAAGAGCAGTCTGAAGGTTGCTTCTGACAATCCTGGACAGTCCTGAAATCCTTTCTGCACGCACGGGATTTCTTTTATGGGGCATAGCCGAAGAACCTTTTTGACCTCTGGTGAACGGTTCTTCTAACTCCAGGACTTCAGTTTTCTGAAGATGCCGGATTTCTTGGGCTATTTTGTCCAATGATGTACAGAGAAGGGCAAGAACGCTTATGACTTCTGCGTGTCTATCTCTCTGTAATATTTGGGTTGATGCCTTTGCGGGTTTGAGTTTTAACTTTTTTAAGGTCTTGATTTCTACTTTTGGGTCGAGATGAATGTATGTTCCAACAGCGCCTGATATTCTTCCAAAGCCTATATTTTCCTTCGCTTGTAAAATTCTTTTTAAATGCCGTTTGATCTCTTCATACCATACTGCAATTTTTATCCCAAAAGTGATGGGTTCAGCATGGACTCCATGAGTTCTTCCAATAATGGGAGTGTATTTATATTTTAAAGCTTGTTTTTTGAGCGTTTTTTTGAAAAGAATGAGATCCTTTTGGATTTTTTCAAGAGACTCTTTTATAAGAAGAGAAAGGGCTGTGTCCACGACATCATATGAGGTTAAACCTAGATGAATATAACGGGAGTCTTTCCCAACATTCTCAGCTATTGAAGTCAAAAAAGCAATGACATCATGTTTGACAATTTTTTCGATTTCTTCAATTCTTTGAACGGAGAAACATGCTTTTTCTTTTATTCTTTCAAGAGCTTCTGCAGGGATTTCCCCGAGTTCATTCCATACTTCACAGACTGCAAGTTCGACCTCTAACCATTTTTTATATTTATTTTCATCACCCCATATAGAACCCATTTCGGGTCTGGTATATCTATTTATCATATGAAATTCCTTTGATTGGAATGATTCAAAATCATAACAACTCCTTTATTTCATGTCAATTGATTCCACGGCATTATTTTAGACAATTATTTTTTTAAATTAATTTAGATTTGCTTCTTGACAAAAAGTAATTATTAGAGTAGGATTTCCAACGAGTTTGTGTATTTTCTAATTATGGATTTTATTGTAGAAATAGGTAAGTAAAAAAGAAAAATTTATTCTGGCCTATTCCTGCGCAGATTATTCCCCAAAAAACGGTTTAAAGACACATAATGATTTTTTTGCCAGCGTAGCTCAGTTGGTAGAGCAGCTGATTTGTAATCAGCGGGTCGGGGGTTCGAATCCTCTCGCTGGCTCATGGATGAAAAGGATGGGCCTTAAGCTGAGAAGATAAGAGAGGTTATTTTAACAAATAGTAAAAGTTAGCTGGGCTGCGGAACTTGAAAAAAATAAGTTTTATTTATAAAATGGGCAGGTACCAAAGTGGACAAATGGGGCGGGCTGTAAACCCGCAGCGGCAACGCTTCGGAGGTTCGAATCCTTCCCTGCCCATATCAAGCGGGAATAGCTCAGTTGGTAGAGCATCGGCCTTCCAAGCCGTGGGTCGCGGGTTCGAGTCCCGTTTCCCGCTTAATGGAAGGGCCCACGTAGCTCAGCAGGTAGAGCACGTCCTTGGTAAGGACGGGGTCACCAGTTCAAGTCTGGTCGTGGGCTTTGTGGAGTTTTTGAAGGATTAATTTGAAGACTAGGAGGTAAATCAATGGCGAAGGCAAAGTTTGAGAGGAAGAAGCCGCATTTAAACATAGGGACGATAGGGCATGTAGACCACGGGAAGACGACGCT